>NZ_CP088275.1:0-300000 GCF_020731415.2 Phyllobacterium sp. T1293
CGTTTCCTGATGAACGGATACGTAACCGTGTTATGGCAGCGGGTGCCATTGGCTTTCTGGGCAAACCCTTCGAAAGCAAATCACTGATTGATTGCATCGAGCGCGCCCTGACCCACTAAGCGCTTCCCGCATGGAAATTTGCATCTTAAAATCGGCTTAAAGCCTGTTCAACATCCGATAGAATGGAGCCCTTGAACGCGAAGGAAGCAGGCGATGTTGACCCGTCGAATGGTATTGGCAGCAATCGGCATCATGACCGTCCTCCCCACAAAACTTCTTGCGAACGCCGCCAACACGGTCCTTCCATTATGGCCAGCAACGCCACCCGGCGGAGGCGGTCCGAACGGCCCCGTCAGCGAAAATGCCAAAGGTGCTATCAGCAATATTGCGGTCCCTTCGATCGAAACTTTTCAACCCGCAAAGCCGAATGGCGTTGCGGTGCTTGTAGCAGCAGGCGGCGGTTACAAGCGGATTGAAATGAAAAAGGAAGCCATTCCCGCAGCGAAATGGCTGACAGACCGGGGATTCACGGTTTTTGTGCTCACCTACCGGTTGCCAGGAGAGGGTTGGAGCGATGGGCCGCTTGCACCGTTGCAGGACGCACAACGCGCATTGCGGCTGATCCGTCAAAATGCCAGTCGTTTCCAGATCGATCCGGAACGTATTGGCGTGCTCGGATTTTCTGCCGGTGGCCATCTCCTCGGACTGGCTTCCACGCGTTCGGCCTTCTCGTCCTATAATGCCGTCGATATGACAGACAGTCTTTCAGCACGGCCGATATTTTCGGGCCTGATCTATCCGATTATCACGCTGGAGGCGCCCTATGATCATACGTCAAGCCGCCGTATTCTGATCGGCAAACATCCAAGTCCTGCGGAAAGCGCGGAATGGTCGGTTCAAACCCATGTTCGCAGCCAATGTCCGCCGATGTTTCTGGTTCAAGCGAAGGATGATCCGATTTCCGATCCCGCAAACACCCGCATTATGGCGGATGCCTGCAAACAGGCCGATATTCCAGTTGAGCTTCATCAACTGGCAAGCGGAGGTCATGGCTTCGGAATGGGAGAAAAAGACGCTCCAACGGGCATGTGGCCGGATTATTTCAGCACCTGGCTTGCAAAAGTCGATGTTTCAGCGGCGCAACAACACCGCTGAAACCATTGACGGTCCGTTTCAGGCGGCGCGCGTGATGCGTATCGGAACCGATTTGAACGATGGTGTTCCCGAGCGCTCGTCATAATGTGACAAGGCGACCAGCGTGTTCATCTCAGGATAATAACCGGCAGCAGAACCGCGCGGAATATTATACATCACAGCTGTCACACGCTTGACGCGGCGTGGCCGGTCATCGGGTTCACCAGGATTTCGGGCCGCTTCGATATCGATCGTATCGCCATCCGATAATCCCCGGTCGGCCAGATCGTCGGCGTTCAGAAAGATCACGTCACGCCGCCCGAACACACCGCGATAGCGGTCATCCATGCCGTAGATTGTCGTGTTGTACTGGTCATGGCTGCGGATTGTGGTGAGCGTCAGCACATTGGGTTCCAGAATGCGCGGGTCTTCATTCAGGCCATTGACCACCAGAAAACATGCCTTCTGGTTCGGCGTTTTCCACTCGCGATGCGATGCGGGGACACTCAGGCGAAAACCACCCGGCTCTCTGATACGCGCGTTGAAATCCTTGAAATCAGGGAAAACAACTTCGATTTTGTCCCGGATGCGGCTGTAGTCTGCGATCATGGCGTCCCATTCGATACCGTAACGATCACCCAAAGTTGCCTTAGCCATTCCCGCAATCACAGCTGGTTCGGAGCGAATATCACCGCTTGGCGGGTTAAGAAAACCGCGCGAGGCATGCACCATTGACATGGAGTCTTCCACCGTAACCGATTGACGGCCTGTTTCCTGAACATCGGCATCGGTACGGCCAAGAACCGGCAAGACGATGGAGGTCTTGGCTGTCAGCAAGTGCGAACGGTTGAACTTGGTCGTCAGATGCACCGCAAAGTCGAGCTTGCGCATTCCGGCGAACGTGGCATCCGGGTCCGACATGGCAACAGCCAGATTTCCACCGAGGCAAATCAGCGCCTTGGACCGCCCATCAATAATTGCCTCAATGGCTTCGATGGCATTGTGACCCTTATCGGCGGAGGGTCTGAAACCGAAAGCCCGTTCCATGCCGTCAATCAGGGCGGCATTGGGAATTTCGGTGATGCCAACCGTGCGGTCACCCTGAACGTTGGAATGGCCGCGCAAAGGACAGATACCCGCGCCCTCACGGCCAATATTGCCACGCAGCATCAGGAAGTTGGCAATCTGCTGGACGTTTGCGGTACCGTTCCTGTGTTGGGTGATGCCCATGCCATAGCAGAGAATGACATTTTCCGATTTGGCATAGACATCCCCAGCGCTTTCAATAGCGGCACGGGTAAGGCCGGACATGAGTTCAATATCATCCCAGCTGGTCGCCTCGATATCATCCCTCAAAGCCTCAATGCCGTCCGTATGCTCTGCAATGAAACTGCGATCAAGCACGCCGTTACCGCCGCGTTCCAGATCCAGCCTGTCAAGCTCGAACACCCGCTTCATCATGCCTTTGAGCACCGCAACATCGCCGCCGATACGGACCTGATGATAGGCTGATGCAATATCTGTTGAGCCGAGTGTGGCCATTTCCACGGGGCTTTGCGGCGAAGCAAAGCGTTCGAGCGCGCGTTCTTTCAACGGGTTGAAAACGATGATGGGGGCTCCACGCTTTGCTGCTTCGCGCAATGTTGTCATCATGCGCGGATGGTTCGTGCCAGGATTATGTCCAAAGCTGAAAATGGCATCGGCATGGTCAAAATCTTCCAGCGTAACCGTCCCTTTGCCGACACCGATCGAATGCGGCAGGCCGACACTTGTCGCTTCATGGCACATGTTCGAACAATCGGGGAAATTGTTGGTTCCGTAGGCTCTGACAAACAACTGATACAGGAACGCAGCCTCGTTCGAAGCCCGCCCTGATGTATAGAATTCGGCCATATTGGGATCAGGCAATGCATTCAATGCGGCGCCGATAGTCTCGAAAGCTCTGTCCCATCCTATGGGAACGTAAGTGTCCGTTGCTGCATCATAAATCAGTGGATCAGTCAGCCGGCCCTGATCTTCAAGGTCGTGATCCGACCAATCCCACAGCTCCGTAACAGTGTGCGATGCAAAGAAGGATGGCCCGACACGTTTGGCTGTCGACTCCCACGTTACTGCCTTTGCGCCATTTTCACAGAATTCGAAAGAAGAGGTATGTTTCGGGTCCGGCCATGCGCAGCCCGGACAATCGAACCCATCCGGTTGGTTGGCCTTGAGCAAGGTTGCCGTGCCTTGGGCGACAATCTGCTGCTGGGCGAGACTTTCCGCGACCGCTTTCAACGCCCCCCAGCCACCCGCCGGTGCATTATAGCGCTCAATACCTTCGGGTCTCTTTTTGGCCATTTCAAACTCCTCGGAACTTAATCAACGATTGGCAGATATGTTGGATTTCGTTGTAGCAGATAATAGAGCTTTTGAGGGCTGTGTGTCGTCTGAAGATGGTGCATTTTGCTGAGACGCGGAGGCCTGCACCCAATATCCCAGAGCGATCATCACCGCGCCACCGCACAGATTTCCCAATGTCACGAAAGCAAGATTGTAGAAAGCGCCACCCACGCTAATGTTTACGGGATGCGTGCTTAAAAGTGCCAATGAAAAAGCGAACATATTGGCCACGCAATGTTCAAAGCCCGCAGCAACAAAGATCATGATCGGCCAGAAAATAAGAATGGCTTTGGCCGCGTCATTCTGTGTGCGATAGGTCATCCAGATGGCGAGGCAGACAAGCCAGTTACAGATCAGCCCGCGTGCGAACAATTCTGATGCGGGCGCATTCATTTTGGCAGCAACGGCCGCGATAAATGCCGTGTTTCCATCGCCGAGCAGGACACCCCCACCGCCAAGCTTGAAAAGCCACGCAAGCATGAAAGCGCCAAGCAGATTGCCGAGCCAACAGACCGCCCAAACTCTCAACGTGTCCATGAAACTTACCTGCCTGCTCAGCAGCGCCAGCGGCATATACATGGCCGTTCCGGTGAAAAGTTCGGAGCCCGCGAAGATGACGATTGTCAAAGCTGCGGCAAAGACGGCACCCATCACCAGATGAGCCCAGGCAGGGTCGGCATGGGCGCCGACCGTGAACATAACGATGTCACCGAACCCGATATAAGCACCGGCCATGGCCGAGCCCACGATGAATGCAAGTGAATTGTATTTCAGTGTGACGGATTTGGAGTGGCCTGCCTGAGCAAGCCTGCTGATAGTGTCTTCGTACATGATAGTTTCCTTGCGAAATCACAATTCGCGTAAAAGCGATAGACTTGCACAAGCGCGAGCCTATGCCGCGTCTTTCAACCGGGATATCGGATGTTGGTTTCGGCAACCCTATACTTTGGTATAGGCCTACAAAATAAACCGGAAATCATGCATGAAATTCTGTCGCTACGGCGCTGGTGCAAGCGGGCGCACAGATGCCAGAAAGCATTTTTGTATAAAAAGAAATGGGCACCACCGAAACGCATTCGGTGGTGCCCATTCAAACAAGTAAAAAAGCTTGTCTTAGTTTGCCGATGCAAGTGTCATCGATGTACCTGTAGCAGCAATGTTCAGGCCGATCTGGCCAGTTACACTGATTGCCTGCAGGTGAACCGAACCAGCAGTGCCGCCAAACAGAACGTTGGTGCCGATGCCGGCGCCGAGTGTCGCTTCAGCTGTCGCACCACGATAAACGCCGCTCAGCGAACCCTGATGGTACCCTGCTGTCGGTGCGAATACTGCCCAGACAAGACGGCTGCGTGTTGTGAAGCCGAGATCAACACCAAGCTTCTTGATCGCGCCGGTGTAGTGATCCGAACGCTCACGGCCAACAGTTGACCGGAAGACACAATCAACTTCCTTGGCCGAGCCAAGAACATAGCCAACGCCGCCATCGATATCGCACGTCAGATATCCGATCCGCACACCGTTGCGTGCGTCTTCTTCCTGGTAGCGCGTCTGCATATCAGCTGCAGTGGCAGCCGTTACGCCAGCAATTGCCAAAGCTGTGGTCGCAAGTGCCATAGCAAGTGTCTTCTTCATCATTCTCTCCTTCAAAATTGTGACCGGTGCACCGCTATCGATCCTCCAGCCAACAAATTCAGCACCAGATTACGGACGATTTCGCAGAGCGATTTTAATCGACGCAACTGACGCAGCACATGTTGAGGCGTGCCGGAATGCGCAAGTGACAGACGAGCTACAACTCGCCTCATAATGGGACATTTTGAAGGCATCACGGAAAATCTTTACACAAAATTAACAGTTTAGCCTTGGCAGTCAGGAGTTATTCCTTTGACCGTTGCGCCTTTGCCACGGCAGGCGCAAAGCTGTGAATATTGTCTGCGGTAACGGATATTTCATTGTCCAACGTCATCCGAACTGGACCAAATTACAATTTTAGATTGATCTCTTCGCCACGATTTGCAACGACACAGTTGTATTTTCCGTTCAACCGGTTTTCCCTACACATTCTGTTTCGGTCCGTTTCGTGGATACCAAGGCTGCCCTTTATGACCAAGAAAATGTACATTGTCGGCAATGGACCAATAAAAGAGGATTTGTCCGCCGATATCGACGGGTCTGACTTTGTTGTGCGCTTCAACGAACCCAAGAGTTCCATTGGTATGTCCGGTACAAAGACGGATATACTTTTCATGTGCAATGCGGGTAAGCCGATGCAGCGGCGACTGACCGATCCGCACTTTATTGAATCCCCAATTGTCCGCGCAGCCAGCCAGATTGTCTTGGCCTATCATCCGTTCATTATCGACCGGTATTTTCCGAAGCCGAATATCCTATCGCGCATCAAAGGCCGCCGTTCTGACTGGACGATGGCAACGATCAGATCATTGGGCGGGGTAGGCAAGACAAACATTGTTCTGCCGGAACAGTTCTATCTCGATGGTTGCCGGGAACTTGGACTGCCGGAATCCAAAATGGGTGAGGTTTTCCCGAGCACTGGTTTCTTCGGCATCTATTATATTCTCAACCATCCTGACTATGCGGGCTGGGACATATCGGTCTGTGGCTTCAGCTGGCAGGGATGGAAACGCCATGCCTGGGCGAATGAGCAGGAATGGGTAAGGAACAAGGTCGATAGAAAATTGTTATCTGTCATCGACTAATAAAGTGACGTCTCTCGGAAGGAATGCAACATGACGGAACAACTCGACATCTACGTAGGGTGGGATTCACGCGAACCGATAGCCTATGAAGTGGCGAAAAGCACAATATTGAAACATGCCTCGATTCCGGTTGGCGTCAAACCTATTGTGCTTGAGAATCTGGTGAGCAGAAATGCCTACACGCGCGACATCGATCCGCTTGCTTCGACCGAGTTCACCTATTCGCGTTTTTTCACGCCGTGGCTCGCTGACTACAAGGGTTGGGCGCTGTTTTGCGACTGCGATTTCCTGTTCTTTTCTGATGTTGCCGATTTGCTGCAATATCGTGATCCGCAGAAGGCCGTTTACTGCGTAAAACATGATTACACACCCAAGGAAGGCACGAAAATGGACGGGAAGGTCCAGACCAGCTATCCCCGGAAAAACTGGTCATCATTCATGCTTTTCAATTGCGAGCATCCTTCCGTTCGCAAGCTCACGCCTGAGCTTATCAATCGGGAAAGCGGGGCCTATCTTCACCGGATGCAATGGGCAGCCGATGATGAGATCGGAGAAATTCCGACGGCTTGGAATTGGCTTGAGGGCTGGAATGAAAAGCCCGCCACCGGAACACCAAATGCGGTTCATTTTACCAATGGCGGACCCTGGTTCAAAGATTGGCAGGACGTCGAGTATGGCGATGTCTGGCGCAAAGAAGCCTTGAAAATCGATCCCGATTTCAAACCAATCTGAGATAATCACAACCCATCAAAATCCCGGCGTTTCCAGCGCCGGGATTTTTTATTTGCCTTTGAGAAGGCTGAAATTGACGGCCATCAAATGCGCGCACGCTGATTTCAGTTTCGCTTCAGCCTCATATAATTCTCCACTCAGCCATCTCTGATAAAAGCTGTGATGTATCCGGTTTGAATTCTCCTGTGCGGGCAGAAGCAATCAACCGGAAAACGCGTCTGCTGAGCGGCTATTCGGAGAATATACTCAATGCTTTTTGCACTATCTGCCCGCGATTGGTTTGTGATCCTGGCCACCATAGGTGCCAGCCTCAGTGCTTTGAAAGCTGCGTGGCACTGGCACGCCTCTACCGAGATATTGACGAGGGACGAAGTCGCAGGTCTGTCTGATGGGCGAAACGTACTTGATGACGTCCTCAACATCACCCTTGCACAGAGCTTGGCGAATGCAAAAGCAGCGCAAGCCGCAATCTTCGCGGCCCTATTTGCCGTTGTCGTATTCGTTACGTGCCTGTCCAGCTGACAATATTGAGCCTCGCTGCAATCCAGACTCTTCGTGTATCAGAAAAGAGCAATTACTTAATCGATTGACAATTTTCATCCCAGAAGCTGCAGTTGAAACGACCATCTAAGATGGCCACAACAACCGGAACTATGGGAATCCAATGAATTTTCGGCAGCTTGAAGTTCTTCGCACATTGCTTGTCACAGGCTCTACGACAGCAACGGCGCGCGCCATGGGTCTCAGTCAATCAGGCATCAGCCGGTTGTTGCAACAGCTTGAATCCGACCTGTCGATGCAGCTTTTTGCGCGGGACAAAGGCCGGTTGATCCCGACCCCGGAAGCTGAAAAACTAGCCTATGATGCAGAACTCGTCCTTGCGGGAATAGACCGGTTCACCAATCTTGCGCAGGATTTGCGCAGCGGTGCGGTCGGGCCGGAATCCGTACGCATAGCTCTGCCCAACAGCCTTGCAGATCAGTTCACCCCCGATCTTCTGGCAGCCTTCGACAAGGATTTTCCACGCGTACGCATTGAGACTTTCTTTGATACATCGATGGCTATCACGCGGCTTATCGAACAGCGCATCGTGGATTTTGGTTTCCTTCGCTATGAGGGGCAACAAAGTGCTGGTGTTGAACTGGAAGTGATCGTCAGTGGCCGCAAAGTATGTGTCATTCCAGTTGGCCACCCCTTGGCCGATCTGGAGATGATTACCCCCAAAGATCTGCGGAATATTCCATTGATCCTGACAGGTCGTAACCGGCCCAATCGCATGAAACTTGATGAAATTTTCCGGCGAGCCAGCGTCACGCAAACGGTCAAGATCGAAACACACAGCAATAACTCTGCATTTGCCTACGCGGCCCATGGACTTGGTGTTACGATCATCAGCAGTTTCTTCGCCAATCTCACCAAGGACCCACGGGTTGTGATCCGCCCCTTTGAGCCGGCTTTGCGGCAAAGCTTCGGTCTGGCCAAGGCGGCAGGTGTTCCGCTTTCCATTGCCGCTGAAGCCTTGAACAATCGGATGAAGGAAATGCTTCTTCCGGTGCAAGACATCAAAATCTGAGCCAGCGGGCCTTATTCGACAACACTCGTGATCTCTCACTGAACATCCGCATCTTCATGCATAACACTATGACATTTACTCATAATATTGCGCATACTTTCCACATATGCTCATAGTCCAGCACTCAATGGCCAGACAACCGCTGGATACATACCATCGGTCAAAAGAGCAGAACGGGAACAACGTGATCAAATTTATACTCAGCCGAATGCTGATGGCTGTGCCCACGATTATCATTGTGGCAGTTGCAGTATTCACCCTTATACGCTTCATACCCGGCGATCCGGCCGCCCTTATGCTGGGGGACCTCGCCGACCCGCAACAGATCGCAGCATTACGTTCGACATTGGGTCTCGACCAGAGCATCCCCGTGCAGTTCATGATCTGGGTCGGCCATCTGTTCCAAGGCGATTTTGGTAAATCCATTGTCACAGGCGAACCTGTCCTGCATCTCGTCTTGTCCCGATTCTTCATCAGTGCCCAGATCGTTGTGCTTGCTGTTTTCATCGCAAGTGTGATCGCCGTTCCGGCGGGTGTTATTGCGGCATGGAAACAGAATAGCCTCACGGATCTTGCCCTTGTCGGTACGGCAACGGTTCTTTTGTCCATTCCGACATTCTGGCTTGGGCTTTTGCTGCTGCTCTTCTTTGGCCTGAAACTTGGCTGGGTACCGGTGCTGGGCTACGTCTCCGTAACAACCGACTGGAAAGCCGGGCTCATTTACATGGCCCTTCCGGTTGCCACGCTTTTTATCCACGAGATGGGCGTCATCATCCGCATGGCACGCGCCTCAACCCTGGAGGTCCTGCGCCTCGACTACATCACCCATGCGCGCGCCAAAGGGCTTTCCGAACAGGCTGTCCTCTGGCGTCATGCCTTCAAAAACGCTTTTGGTCCCACATGGACAATGATTGGCCTGATCCTCGGGAATCTGCTGGGCGGAATTGCTGTGATCGAAACTGTCTTCTCGATACCCGGCCTTGGCCGCTTGCTGGTCGACAGTATTTTCCAGCGCGATTACCCCGTCATTCAGGGCTGTCTTCTCCTCGTTGCCCTCGCCTATGTGCTGGTCAATCTCGTCATTGATCTTCTCTATCCGCTCTTCGATCCACGGGTGGTGGCAGAATGAAAAAGCTTACATTCAACGGCGTTATCGGTGGGACTATTATTGCCCTTCTGTTTGCGGTTGCCGCCATCGGCATGGTCTGGACGCCATTTGATCCGATGAAGCTCAGTTTTTCCTCGCGCCTTGCTGCCCCAAATGGATTGCATCTTTTGGGAACAGACGAATTCGGCCGCGATGTTCTGAGCCGGTTGATAGTTGGTGCGCAGGCCAGCGTCTGGATCGGCCTTGCAACGGTCTGCTTTGCTGTATTGTTCGGTACTTTAATCGGTCTGACCAGCGGTTATCTGCGTGGCTGGGTAGACGGGATTATCATGGCATTCAACAATGCCCTTCTGGCATTTCCCGGCATTTTGCTGGCGCTCGGTCTCCTCGCGGTTTTCGGTGCCAACCAGTATGGCATCATCTTTGCGCTGGGTATCGCCTACACCCCCTCCATGGCACGCATTGTCCGTGGTGCGGTTTTATCCCTGCGTGAGCGGGAATTCATTGAAGCCTCAAAGGTTATGGGCAACAGCGAGATCTACACGATCCTTCGCCACATCCTTCCCAATTGCCTCGCACCGATCACCGTCCTTGCCACATCCATGTTTGGCTGGGCGATCCTTTCCGAAAGCGCCCTCAGCTTCCTCGGTCTTGGTGTTCCGCCCCCCGCGCCAACCTGGGGCAATATGCTTGCAGCCGGTCGTCCGTTCATTGAACAGGCCGCATGGCTCGGCTTCTTCCCGGGACTGTGCATCGCATTCACCCTTCTTGGCATCAACCTGCTTGGCGATGCCCTGCGCGACAAGCTTGATCCACGCATGAGAGGTTTGAAATGAGCAGTCAGAACACCCTTCTCAGCGTTCGCGGCCTGACCCTTGAAGTCATCCATAATAATGGCGCAGTCGTCAAAAATGTCAGCTTCGACGTTTCATCCGGTGAGATCGTCGGTATCGTTGGTGAATCCGGATCTGGAAAAACCCTCGCAACTCGCGCCATCATTGGATTGATTGCACCCGGCATCCGCCATACCAGCGGTTCAATCCTCTATAAGGGGCAGGATATCCTCAAGGCCGGTGATCGCGCGCTGCGGCGCTTGCGTGGTGGTGAAATCGGTGTTGTCTTTCAGGAACCGATGACTTCCCTCAATCCCTCGATGACTATTGGTCGCCAGCTGGAAGAGGGACTTATTCTCCACACCAAGCAAACATCCGAGCAACGCCGCACCAATATTCTGCACATGCTGACCCGTGTTGGCCTGAAAGACCCATCAGGCGCGTTGACCGCCTATCCGCATGAATTTTCCGGTGGCATGCGTCAGCGCATCATGCTTGCCTCGGTCATGCTACTGAAGCCGGCCCTGCTGATCGCCGATGAACCCACAACGGCACTGGATGCCGTTATTCAGCGCGACGTCATGGAACTCATGGTGGAATTGACGAAAGAACAGGGCACGGCAGTGCTTTTGATCAGCCATGATCTGCCGATGGTCGCACGATACACCAATCGTTTTGTCGTGATGGAACGCGGTGTCGTTGTCGAACAGGGCACGACGGAGGAAATCCTGTCGGCTCCGAAGCATCCCTATACCCGCAAGCTTCTGTCTTCCCTGCCGTTCCGTGGAGATATCCGCTCGATCGACACCACTGCGGGGCCCATAGTTTCCGCGCGCGATATCGTCGTTGATTATCCGGGGCGCAAAAGCCTGTTCAAGAAAGGCGTGGCAAAGCGCGCCCTGCATGGCATCAGCATAGACATTCATCCCGGCGAGGTCGTGGCCTTGGTTGGTGGCTCAGGTTCGGGAAAAACTACCCTCGGCCGCACGATTGCGGGACTGGTCAAGGAGACCAGCGGCGAAATCCTGTTTCAGGGCAAGAGCCGCCGAAGTGACTGGTTTGATTACCGCATGAATTGCCAGATGGTCTTTCAGGACCCCTATTCATCGCTCGACCCGCGCATGACGATCATGGCTCTGGTCGAAGAAGCGCTCAGGCTCATCCCCGATCTGACAACGACCGAGAAGAGACAACGCGCCGCCGAGACACTTGAAGAGGTTGGTCTCGATACAGCATTTGCTGATCGTTATCCGCACCAGCTTTCCGGTGGCCAGCGGCAACGTGTTGCCATTGCGCGGGCGATTGCACGCCGCCCCAAATTCCTGATCGCGGACGAGCCCGTCTCAGCACTTGATGTCACCGTGCGTGCGCAGGTTCTCGACCTCTTTTCCAACCTGCAAAAACGGTATGGCTTTTCCTGTTTGTTCATCAGCCATGATCTTGGTGTGGTCGAGCAGATAGCCGATCGTGTCATCGTCATGCAGGACGGGCAGATCATCGAGCAGGGCGACCGGAACGCGATCTTCGATACTCCAAGGGAAGCCTATACCCGCAAGCTGCTTTCGGCCATTCCCGCGCTGGACCTCAACGACAATGGCGGCGTCAAACTCAAATGGCGGCTCGACGCCTGAACCAATGAAAAAAGGGTGGAACATGAAGAAAATACTTCTCGCAGGAACAATCCTGATAACGGCTGTTAGTCTGGCTCAGGCACGGGACATCAATATCGCGCAAAGTTCGGATATTCGCAGCAACATCCCCGGCGTTAACCGCGATGGCAATACGGACTCGGTTATCTTCCATCTGGTGGAAGGATTGGTTGGTTATACGGAAAATGGTGACGTGAAGCCGCTTCTCGCGCAGTCCGTGAATGTCTCAGCGGATGGCCTGACCTATACGTTCCCGCTACGCGACAATGTGAAATTCCACAACGGCGATCCACTGACGGCTGGAGATGTCGTATGGAACTGGAACCGCTATATGGCGGAGGACACAAAGTGGACTTGCCGTGCGGATTTCGATGGCAGCAGAACCGTCAAAGTCACTGGTATTGAAGCTGTTGATCCCCATACTGTTGCCATGAAGATTGCAGCACCCTCCGCTGTATTTCTCGGGCTCATGGCACGGCCCGAATGCGGTTATACCGGAATTATAAGCCCCAAATCGATAGCGGCTGACGGCAGTTTCGTTGAGCCTATCGGCACAGGACCATTCAAATGGGGTGAATGGAAGCGCGGCGAATATGTGCGACTGGCAAAATTCGATGCCTATGTCTCACCGCCAAATGATGGCAAACCCGATGGCATGGTCGGCTCCAAGCGACCACTGGTGGATGGGGTTAAATTCACAGCGGTTCCCGATGCTTCAACGGTTAAGGCCGGATTGCTCGCAGGTGCGCTTGATGCGGCTGAAGTACCTGCCGATCTCGTCCCGGAACTGAAGGACAGCGCCATACAGCTGATCATGAAGCGCAACAACGGCAAAAACCTTCTCTATATCCAGACTCGCGATCCGGTCCTGAGCAAGGTCGGCGTGCGCCGTGCCATGGCAGCTGCGCTTGATCTGGATGATCTGGTCGGAGCTGTTTCCAATGGCACAGGGACCGCGAATGCTTCCATGGTTTCGCTGGACTCAATCTACTATTCCGATGTTCAGAAAAAGCGGATTGCCACAGATCTCGAAGCAGCGAAGAAGGAACTTGCGGATTCCGGCTACAAGGGCGAACCAATCAAGATCATTGCCAACAAGCGCGGCAATGTTCCGAGCTATCCGGTGGCTGTTGTTGCTCAGGCGATGATGGCTCAGGTGGGCCTCAATGTGCAGATCGAAGTTCTCGATTATGCCACGCAGGTCGACCGGCGCCGCAGCGGCAATTATCAGATTATCTCCCAGTCCGTCACTCCGCGTCTCGATCCGGCGCTGATGTACAGTTTCTATGTGGGCAACAAGGACAAGAACGCTTCGCTCATGTGGGATAATCCCAAGGCGATCGAACTCATGGATGCAGCTTACAAGGAAGCGGACCAGACCAAGCGTCAGGCCATATTCGATCAGTTTCACGAACTCATGCTGCAGGAGGTTCCCGGCATCTTTCTCTATGATCTCATGGATCTGTGGGGCGCATCGAAAAAACTGCACGGCACACCCGTATGGCAGTCGAATGCACGCGTTTGGGAAGTATCGCTCGACGACTAGTTCGAAGGCTTATTGCCGGGCATTTGTGTCCGGGCATTGAAGGACCGGAAGGAAGAAATGATGACGACCAAGCAAACTGTTGCGGCCATAGCCGCAGCTGTCGACCAGTTGCAGCCTGAATTTGCAGCCATGAGCGATGCTATATGGGATTATGCGGAGCTGAGCTTTTCCGAGCACCAATCGGCACAGACACAGATTTCCATGCTGGAAAAACACGGCTTTCGCATTGAGCGCGAAATCGCTGATATTGAAACCGCCTTTATCGGCGAGTCTGGCGAGGGCAAGCCGATCATTGCTTTCCTCGGAGAGTTCGATGCACTTGCGGGGCTGAGCCAGAAGGCGGGCATTGCCATCGAACAGCAGGAAAAAACAGGCGGCACTGGCCATGGGTGCGGGCACAATCTGCTTGGCACGGGTTCAATGCTGGCCGCTGTCGCTCTGGCAAAACATCTGAAGGCAAACAATCTGCCAGGCACCATCCGCTATTATGGCTGCCCCGGCGAAGAGGGCGGATCAGGCAAGACATTCATGGCCCGCGCAGGCGCATTTGATGATGTGGATACGGCGCTGACCTGGCACCCTGCCCCGTTTAACGGCGTGCGGTCCACCAACAATCTGGCGGTGCTGGAGATTTACTACCGTTTCAAGGGCATCGCCGCCCATGCATCAAATGGCGCGCATCTCGGTCGCAGCGCGCTTGACGCACTCGAACTGATGAATGTCGGCGTCAATTTCCTGCGTGAACACATGCCGCAGGATTGCCGCGTCCATTACGCCATCACCGATGCCGGCGGCAAGGCGGCCAATGTGGTTCAGTCGCGCACCGAAGCACTTTACCTTGTTCGTGCGCCGGAATTGCCGATCGCACTCGACCTTGCCGCCCGTGTTGACCGGATTGCCAAGGGTGCAGCGATGATGACGGATACAGAGGTTGAAATCGTATTTGACCGGGCAGCAACAAATCTTCTGCCCAACATCGCGCTTGAGAGCGCTATCCACGCCAATATGGTTGACCTGGGTCCTGTACCATTTGACAATGCAGACATTGCTTTCGCGCAGGAGATACAGAACACACTGACACCAGAAGCGGTCAAAAGCAGTGTCAGGCTTTACCAGATCAAAAACGACGTGTTCCTCAATGGCAAGGTCGATGGATTAAGCCCGTTGCATCTCGGCTTGCGCGACTTCGAGGGCGAATCGCATTTCCGCGCCGGTTCAACCGATGTTGGCGATGTAAGCTGGATCACGCCAACGGCGCAGTGTTGGGCTCCGGCATGGGCTATCGGTACTGCGCCACATACGTGGCAGGTGGTCGCTCAAGGCAAGAGCCCAGCTGCACACAAGGCTTTTGTTCATGCCGCAAAATCTCTGGCCGCCACGGGTCTTGATCTCATTCTCAATCCCGATCTTCTGGCTCAAGCAAAGGCGGAATGGCGGGAAAAAACCGAGGGTCGCCCATATCAATGCCCTATTCCAGCGCATATAGGCCCAAAGATCGGCAAGCCCTAGACTTCACCGCAAGCCATCACTATCTAGCCAGTTACACCCAGTAACCTCTGACGGCAGCGATCACATTGCTCTGGAAGTTATGGCATATTTGCCGTAGAGGTTCTGGCGCAACGAGGCCCGAAGGCCTTGTTGGAGGCAAGATTAATGTACTGCCCTACCTCGGCATAAAAGATCGTGAACTTGAATGCCTGCAGCCAACATAGCCGCCGAAGCGCCCGGAGCCATTGCCACACTTCTGAGCTTTGGTCTCGTCGGCTTTGGATCACTGGCACTCCTTGAGAAATTCATCCCGGTTATCCCGTCTTACGTGCTGTTTATGCTTTTGGGCATGACTGTGCCCGATAGCGGCGGGCTGGGACTGGCTATTCTCGTTACAACAATCGGGTCTGCAATCGGTGCGTTGGGCTGGTTCTCCCTTGGCTGGTTGCTTGGGCCAACAAGGGCCGAAGGGATCGTCGCGCGCTACGGCAAGTATGTTTTCCTGAAGCCCGCCTTCTACGAACGTCTGACAAACTCCTATCGCAGCAATCATTTCTGGGTAACGCTGACGGGACAGATTATCCCAACAGTCCGGATCTATCTTGCCCTGCCCGCTGGAGTCCTTCGGCTTGATCCCCGCTCATTTACTGTGGCAACGACGGTTGGTACTTTCCTTTGGAATACGCCATTCCTGTGCCTGGGCTATGCACTGCGGGGAACCCCCTATGATCCAATCCATGTTGGATTCTGGGCATCAATAATTCTGTTCGTTGCTGAGGGTTCAATCATTCTGTTTTTCAGCCTGCGCCGCAAACGTCTGGCCAGACAGAGCTAGAAACTTTTCTGAAGCCGATGCCACTTTGATTGCAGGATAAACCACAGATCCGGCATGATCCCCAGCGAGTGCTCTATACGCACGGCAATATCGAGCGTTATCGGATGCTGTCCGCCGATGATCGCCTCAATGGTCTCCACCGGAATTTCCGCGAGCCGGGCAAAATTCTCGTGGGATAACCCGTGCGCACTGATGCAAACGGCGAGATGCTCGCCGGGGTGTACGGCCCAATGCGGGTTCCATTGATCTGCTGTCGAGTGCATTTCCCATCACCGATTCAGTTTCGCTTCGGTGAGAGATTCGTACCAGTTACTCATGTCAGGCCCATGTAAAAAACATGGCCTGAAAGTGGCAGCCTGCTAACAAATGTTTCATTGAAAACACTTCTGAATCGAACGAACCAGCCAACAAATCTTATGCACAGATTTTGTGCAGTAACATAATTGCTCAAAATACCGTCTTGACGCCGTATCAAAAATGCCGTCGACTGAACCAATCCAACAATTGGTCCGAACCAATCGCACATGGCAAGCAATCAGTCCCAGGAGAATTCCAACTACGCGCTTGATCGGCTGCGGCATCTTCTGATGTCGGAGGCGTTCGAAAAAGACGGCAAGCTACCTACAGAGCGGGCGCTATCTGAGTCCTTGAGTGTTAGCCGCCGTTCGGTCCGCCGCGCGCTTGAAGTATTGGAAGCCGAAGGCCAGATATGGCGCCGTCAGGGTCATGGGACCTTTGCCGGGCGCAAACCCGATGGCTGGGGAGAGCATGTCGGGACAATTATTGCCGGTACTGACTTCATGGAGATCATGGAAGTTCGGTTAAGGATAGAACCTCAATTGGCGCAACTGGCAGCAATGCGCGCCAAGGCTTCTGAAATCGCTCGCATGCGCGAGCTGGCGCTGAAATCAAGCGAAAGTCAGGACCCTGACTCGCATGAACTATGGGATGGCGCATTACATCGGCAAATTGCCCAGAGCGCTGGCAATCAGTTTTTCCTGACAATCTTTGACGTGATCAACCGGGTGCGTTCTGACGAAGCATGGCAAGTCATCCGTGAACGTGCGCGCAGCGGAAACAATTCCGGATCAAGGTCTTACACCCAGCATTCAATCATCATTGATGCCATTGAAGCCCGCGACCCCCTGAAAGCCGGTGAAGCGATGCGTCAGCATTTGTTGATGCTGCAGGAGTGGCTGATCCGGTTGACTTCAATGGATGGAGCCGAAACGGGCCAAACCAGCGAAGCGCCCTAACGCATATCATTACGACGTTACGATAAGGACCGGAGCATAACCGGCCATCAACACGGAACAAACAAGCGGATTTCACCGCTCTGACAAAAGAGGAGAACTTCGATGAAAAAGGCAAGGCTTCTTGCAACCCTGGTCGCTGGCATTCTTATCGCTGCCCCCGCTAGTGCCGCTGACTTGCGTATCGGCCTTCAGGACGATGCCGATGTGCTTGACCCTGCACAGTCGCGCACCTTCGTTGGCCGCATTGTCTATACGGCATTGTGCGACAAGCTGGTGGATGTGAGCCCCACGCTTGAGATCGTGCCGCAACTGGCAACGGATTGGAAATGGTCGGATGATGGTTCTGAATTGACCATGAACCTGCGAAAGGATGTGGTCTTTCATGACGAGACGCCGTTCAATGCAGCGGCTGTCGTTGCCAATATCGAGCGGTCACAGACCTTGCCGGAGTCTCGCCGCAAGAGCGAACTCTCTTCGGTAAAGAGCGTCGAGGCAACCGGCGACTATCAGGTCAAATTCACGCTGAAAAGTCCGGACGCCTCGCTGCTCGCGCAGCTGACGGATCGCAGCGGCATGATGGTTTCGCCGACAGCGGCCAAGGAACTCGGAGCCAATTTCGGCAATAAGCCGGTTTGCTCAGGTCCGTTCAAATTCGTCGAACGGGTCCAGCAGGATCGTATCGTGCTGGAGAAATTCGCGCATTACTGGAACGCGGCCAATATATTCATCGACAAGGTAACTTTCCTGCCAATCCCCGACTCGACCGTTCGGCTTGCCAACCTGCAGTCGGGTGATCTTGACATGCTGGAACGGCTTGCCGCTACGGATGCCGCAGCCGTAAAAGCGAATTCAAACCTGACCTATGCCGATGCAATTGGCGTTGGATATCTAGCCCTCTATACCAACATCGCCAATGGCCCACGTGCCGACAATCCATTCGGCAAGGACAAGCGGCTACGCCAGGCTTTCTCTCTGGCCATTGATCGCGAAGCGGTCAATCAGGTTGTCTATGAAGGCACCTCGGTTGCCGGCAACCAGCCCTTTCCGCCAAACAGCCCCTGGTATGACAAGGATATTCCCGTGCCCGCCCGGGATGTCGAGAAAGCCAAGGCCTTGATGAAGGAGGCTGGCTTTGAAACGCTCGATATCGATCTGCAGATCGCGAACAACCCTGTGCAAATGCAGATGATGCAGATCATCCAGTCGATGGTCGCGGAAGCCGGGTTCAACGTCAAATTGAGGACGACGGAATTCGCAACGCTTCTGTCCGAGCAGACAGCGGGCAATTATCAGCTTGGCCGCTCCGACTGGTCTGGACGCGTCGACCCTGATGGCAATCTACATCAGTTTGTCACATGCAAGGGCGGTATCAATGATACCAAATACTGCAACCCCGAAGTAGACACGCTTCTCAACGATGCGCGCGCGTCAACTGATAATGCGGTGCGCAAGCAGAAGTACGATGCGGCGGCACAAATTCTCAATGATGACCTGCCCATCATCTATCTTGGCCATCAGGCATGGATCTGGGCGCTCAAGAAGAATGTGACGGGCTTCGTGCCCTCCCCCGACGGCATGATCCGCCTGCAGGGTGTCAAGAAGAGCTAACGAAACAGCGATGGGCAAAGCTGCGGGATTCTGCAGCTTTGCCGCCACGCGACACGTCAGGATTTTCAGGCCATGTATACTTACATCGGGAAGCGGCTATTGCTGGCCATACCGACACTGATCATCATATCGATCTTTGCATTCTCCCTGCAAAAGCTGTTGCCGGGCGATCCGATCCTTGCCATGGCAGGAGAGGAGCGCGATCCGCAGGTACTGGAGTTCCTGCGCGACAAATACCGTCTGAATGATCCTGTCATCTTCCAGTATTTCTATTGGATCGGTTCTGTCCTCCAGGGTGATTTCGGCATATCACTGCGCACCAACCAGCCCGTGCTTTCGCTCATTGCCGAAAAACTACCTGTGACCATTCAACTGGCGATCATGGCCATGACTTTTGCCTTCGCCATCGGCGTTCCCATCGGAATACTTGCCGCGGTCAAGAAGAACACCGTCGTCGACTATATCGCCAACATCGTTGCTTTATCCGGTCTATCCGTCCCCAATTTCTGGATGGGCATCATGCTCATTCTGCTCGTCTCGGTGAAACTTGGCTGGCTTCCGGCGTCGGGTTACGAACCATTCTTCAGGGACCCCGTGCGATCCCTGCAAACCATGATCATGCCAGCCTTCGTTCTCGGACTGGCACTGGCAGCGACACTCATGCGTCATACGCGTTCCTCCATGCTGACCGTGCTGGGTGCCGATTACATCCGCACAGCCCGCGCCAAAGGCGTTTCGGAGCGCTCGGTCATTCTCAGCCACACGTTCCGCAACGCTCTTCTTCCGATCATCACAATGACTGCTCTGCTCTTTGGCGAACTTCTGGCGGGCGCCGTGCTGACAGAACAGATTTTCACCATTCCCGGCTTCGGCAAATTGATCGTCGATGCCGTTTTCAACCGTGACTACGCGGTTGTGCAAGGCGTTGTGCTCTGCACCGGGGCAGGTTTCATCCTGATGAACCTCGTTGCGGATGTGCTCTCCCTTCTCCTCAACCCAAGAATGAGGGCAGCGCTATGACCATGCCGCAAACAATGCCGATGGCACCACAGCAAAGCCGTTCAAACAACCGGGCATGGAAAAAACTGAAGGCCAATAAAAGCGCTCTCGCCGGTCTTATCATCATCAGCATCTTCCTGATCCTTGCCGTCACCGCACCTCTATTGCCCATAGCCGACCCCGTCGCTACGAGTTGGTCTGCAATCCGCAAGGCTCCCTCCGCTGCACATTGGCTGGGGACCGATGATATTGGCCGGGACATTCTCTCACGCATGATCTGGGGCGCGCGCGCCTCGCTGATGGCCGGTGTATTTTCCGTTGGCATTGCCGTTGCTGTCGGCGTTCCGCTCGGGCTTATTGCCGGCTACTTCGGTGGTTGGATCGACATTGTCATTTCGCGCATTACCGAGGCATTTCTCGCCATGCCATTCCTCATCACGGCGATTGCCTTGGCTGCCTTTCTTGGACCAAGCCTCGGCAATGCGATGATTGCCATCGGCTTTTCCGCCATGCCGCTTTTTGTGCGGCTGACGCGCGGGCAGGTGCTGACTGTAAAAACCGAGGATTATGTGGAAGGCGCGCGCTCTGTCGGGCTCAGCCACTACAGGATCATCACCCGTTACATTCTGCCAAATGTGTTCTCCCCCCTGCTCGTCCAGGCCAGCCTTACCATCGCCACTGCAATTATCGCCGAGGCCAGTCTCTCATTCCTTGGGCTTGGTCAGCAGCCTCCCGCTCCCAGTTGGGGCTCGATGCTCAATGTGGCAAAGAACTTCCTGTCCCAGGCACCATGGATGGCGATGTGGCCGGGGGCTGCAATTTTTCTTGTCGTTATCGGCTTCAACCTACTTGGCGATGGATTGCGCGACGCCCTCGACCCGCGCGAAGCATAATTCTGAAAGGACAATTCAATGACCCGTTTTACCACCCGGCCCGAAATTCTTGGAACTTTCGGCGTTGTCGCATCAACACACTGGATCGCCACAGCAGTCGGTATGAGCATTCTTGAAAAAGGCGGCAATGCCTTTGACGCGGCCGTCGCAACAGGCATGGTCTTGCAGGTGGTGGAACCGCATCTGAATGGTGCGGGCGGCGATATGCCTGCGATCTTCTACTCAAAGAAGAAGGACAAGGTAGAGGTCATTTGTGCGCAGGGACCGGCACCCGCGGGTGCGACGATTGAGCATTACAAGAGCGAGGGATTGGACCTGATCCCCGGCGATGGCCTTCTGGCAACGGTGATACCCGGCGCATTTGACGGCTGGATGCTCATGCTTCGGGACTATGGCACGATGTCGGTCCGCGACGTACTGGAACCCGCAATCTATTATGCCGAAAACGGTCATCCCGTTTTGCCGCGCGTATCCGATACTATCAGCGGATTGGGGGAATTCTTCCGCAAGGAGTGGCCAACATCCTTTGCGACATGGTTGCCCGGCGGGAGTGCTCCTGCACCGCATTCAAATTTCAGGAATCCTGTGCTTGCCGCAACATGGCAACGCATTGTGGCTGAGGCTGAAAGCAGGAATGGCCGCGAAAATCAGATCGAGGCGGCGCGTGATGCGTTCTACCGCGGTTTTGTTGCCGAAAATATTACCGACTATCTGGAAAGTGCCGAGGTGATGGATGCCAGCGCCAGCCGCCACAAAGCCGTATTGACCGCTGACGATTTGGCCAATTGGCACGCGACAGTCGAAGCGCCGCAAACCTATGATTATCATGGCTGGACGGTCGCCAAAACAGGGCCATGGGGCCAAGGGCCCGTGCTGCTGCAATCGCTTGCCCTCTTGAAGGGCTTTGATATTGCGGCCATGGACCCGAACAGCGCAGAATTCGTTCACACTGTGGTTGAAGCCCTGAAACTCGCCTATGCGGATCGCGAGGTCTATTACGGTGATCCAAATCATTGCAATGTGCCGATAGAGCATCTTCTGTCTGACACCTATGCCCACGAACGCCGCAAATTGATAACAGCGCAGGCTTCCCACGAGCTTCGGCCGGGAATAATCCCCGGCTTTGAGACGCAGTATGATCTCACCACGCGCATGTTAAAGGGCATGGGAGATGGCGCAGTCTATGAGCCAACCATGTCGCACCTTTCGGAGAAACGTGGTGATACAGTTCATATCGATGTGATCGACCGCGAAGGCAATATGGTGTCGGTTACTCCGTCAGGCGGCTGGCTCCAGTCGTCACCAATCATTCCCGGACTTGGCTTCTGTCTCAATTCGCGCGCGCAGATGTTCTGGTTGCAGGAGGGATTGCCAACATCGCTCGCTCCGGGCAAGCGCCCGCGCACGACACTGACGCCGACTATCGCGCTTTTTGAAGGGCGACCAACAATGGCCTTCGGCACGCCCGGCGGCGACCAGCAGGACCAATGGCAATTGCCGTTTTTCCTGCGCCACGTTCATCACGGCCTGAACCTGCAGGAAGCAATCGATCAACCATTGTTCCATACGACGCACTTTCCGAGTTCCTTCTATCCAAGGACGGGCGAGCCGGGAAACATCACCATCGAAACCAGCATTGGCACAGACGTGTTGAATGCCCTGCGCCAGAAGGGGCACGAAATCACCGCCGCCGACCCGTGGTCGGTTGGTCGTTTAACGGCAGCGAAACGCGACGCTGACGGGCTGTTGCGGGCCGCGGCAACACCACGCCTTATGCAAGCCTATGCGATAGGGCGATAGCGGGATGAAGGTAAACCCTGTGATGGTCCCCGAAACGAACCACGCCAATCCAGTGCTGTCTGTCGAAGGGCTAACCACATCCTTCCTCGTTGACGGTATGTGGAAAAGCGTGGTGCGCGATGTCTCTTTCAGCGTCATGCCGGGAGAAACCGTCGCCATTGTTGGCGAATCCGGTTCAGGCAAGAGCGTCACATCGCTTTCTGTCATGCGCCTTCTGGCAAAAGCATCCAGTCGCATTGAAGGCAGCATTGTCCTCAACGGCAAAGATCTTCTTACGTTGTCCGATAGGCAGATGCGGGATGTTCGCGGCAATGATATTGCGATGATCTTTCAGGAGCCGATGACCAGCCTTAATCCGATTTTCACGATCGGGCGGCAGATATCCGAAGCCTTGACCTGTCACAGCACCATTTCACAGACGGAAGCGCGCGCCGAGACAATACGCCTGCTGGAGAAAGTGCGCATACCCAATGCAGCAGCACGCTTCGATGAATATCCGCACCAATTTTCAGGCGGAATGCGTCAGCGCGTTATGATAGCAATGGCGCTTGCAAGCCGGCCGAAGCTTTTGATTGCCGATGAACCGACAACTGCCTTGGATGTCACCATTCAGGGACAGATTCTTGATCTGATCAAGGTCCTGCAGGAAGAGGAAGGCATGGCCGTCCTTTTCATTACCCACGACATGGGCGTGGTCGCCGAGGTCTCGGATCGCACCATTGTGATGTATCGCGGCGAGGCAGTGGAAAGCGGCCCCACCGCCGATATTTTCCATCACGGCAAGCATCCCTATACGAGAGCGCTGCTTGCAGCTGTGCCCCGCCTCGGCTCCATGAAGGATCGGCACTGGCCGTTGCGCTTTCCGATTGTCGATATCAAAACCGGGCAATCCACCGTTCCGGCCGAGGTAGCCGATACAGTCGACAGACGCAGAACGCCAATCCTTGAAGTCAAGAATCTGACCACGCGATTCGATATTCGTTCGGGTCTGTTCTCGCGGAAAACGGGCGCTATCCATGCGGTGGAGAACGTATCGTTTGACCTGTTCCAGGGTGAGACCCTATCGCTGGTCGGCGAATCCGGCTGCGGAAAATCCACCACAGGCCGATCTATCACCCGTCTCGTGCAGCCCAATAGCGGTGAGGTTCTTCTGGACGGATACAATGTCCTTGCCCTCGATGCGATTGCCCTGCGCACTATGCGCAAAAGTATCCAGATGATTTTTCAGGACCCTTTTGCCAGCCTCAACCCACGTATGAGTGTCGGCGCAACGATTGCAGAGCCGTTCATCGCTCACCGTCTCGGGACACAGAAGCAGGCTCGCGAAAAGGCTATAGACTTACTTGAACGGGTTGGCCTGACGGCGGATATGTTCACACGCTATCCGCACGAATTTTCCGGCGGCCAGCGCCAGCGCATTGCCATTGCCCGCGCCCTCTCCCTTGATCCCAAGGTCATCGTTGCGGATGAGTCCGTTTCGGCGCTCGACGTGTCGATCAAGGCGCAGGTGGTTAACCTTCTCCTCGACCTCCAGCAGAGTTTCAACCTGTCATTTCTTTTCATCTCGCATGATATGGCCGTTGTCGAACGGGTGAGCCATCGCGTGGCCGTCATGTACCTTGGTGAAATCGTCGAGATCGGTCCGCGCGCCGCAGTTTTCGATAATCCGCAACATGCCTATACGAAAACCCTGATGAATGCGGTTCCTGTACCCGACCCGGCGCGCCGGGCAATCAGGCGCAATGCCACAATCAATGAATTGAAAAGCCCGGTGCGACCCGTGGGGTATGAATCGCCGCAGCGCGAATATCGGGAGGTGACGAAAGGACACTTTGTTCAAAGATGATCGTGGCTGGCGCCCGGTGCCGAACCCGCAAAATACATGCCCCAATCTTCGCCTATTCCAAATCTTCCTGAATGAAGGCTTCTGTAACGTGAAGATCAGTCGTTTCCAGACGGCCCGGGCCGAGATTTACGAACTTGTGAGGAACATGAGCAGGACCGAACACAATCTGACCGGCTTTCGCTTCTATCTGCTGCTCTCCAATCGTAAACAATGCACGCCCCTCCCGAACGATGAAAACTTCATCATATGGATGCCGATGGAGTTTCGGGCCGTGGTCGATTTGATCGGTGGTGTAGAACATCACTGACACACCAGT
Organism: Phyllobacterium sp. T1293; assembly: GCF_020731415.2. NCBI lineage: Bacteria > Pseudomonadati > Pseudomonadota > Alphaproteobacteria > Hyphomicrobiales > Phyllobacteriaceae > Phyllobacterium > Phyllobacterium meliloti. The sequence continues at coordinate 24,716 of NZ_CP088275.1, forward strand.
GCCGAAGCGCATCCCTTCAAATTCGCCCTGCCATACGTCTGATTCCTCAGCCCATTGGGCACGATCAAGCACTGTAGCTTTCTTTTGCATCAATCATCCTCTCATCCCCGTCAGCTCATCATTGTCGGCCATGCTTTAATAGAGTGTGTGTTCAAAACAGCAATTCATTACAACCATTTCTCCCACCCATTTCAGAGCGTGGACCTTTAATAGCTGTATGCTTGAAAGGAATATCCTTAAGATACTTAATTGTTTTTATTGAGTAATTTTATCAATTCGGCAATGAAAATTAGTTTAGATACCACAGCATGGACTTTATCCATGATTTGAGGGACTTAAATACAGGAAAATCTTAGCATATTTTGCGTCAGCGTGTGGATAAATGTCTGTGTTTATACCCATCTTCGTGCCGTATCGTCGGGCTCGGTTCATTTCGCTCTCCCCTCCCCTACGCGAAGAGGTCTCAGCCGAGATGAATAAACCAACACGTTATTGCCATTGTAAGTCTGCTGGTGATTGCTAGAATCGTGACATGAGCGCTCCCCCCAAACCCGCCCGAATTGGTTATGCCCGCGTATCGACAGACGATCAGGCCAATGATGCGCAGCTGATCGAATTGAAAGCTGCGGGTTGCACCACAATCTTTGAGGAGCACGGCTCCGGTGCATCGCGGGCTCGCCCGGTTCTGGCCCGCCTTCTTCGCGAGATCGGTCCCGGAGATGTTCTTGTTGTTGTTCGCCTCGACCGGTTGGCACGTTCGGTAAGCCATCTGCTCGCGGTCATCGAACAGCTCGAAGAAAAGGGCGCTCATTTTCGTTCACTGCACGATCCGATCGACACCTCGACACCGCAAGGCATGTTCTCCCTGCAGGTGCTCGGCGCCGTGGCCCAGCTGGAGCGCGCATTGATTTCAGAGCGGACCAAAGCTGGCATCAATGCCGCCCGTGCACGCGGCAAACTTCCCGGCAATCCCGGCCTGCGCGAGAAGCGCCCTGAGGCGCTTGCCAAGCTTTCGAAAGCTCGAAAGCGTGGGCATCTGGCGGACCTTGTAGCCACCACATCATCCTGGCTACCAATTGTGCAACGGATGCGCCCCGAACATCCATGGGAGGATGTTGCGCGCAGCATACAGCATCAGACGGGGCAGAAGTGGAATGTCGACCGCCTGCGCCGCGCCGTAAGGTTGCTGGTGAATGAAGGGCTTGCCGATACCGGATTGATAAGCCCCTCCCCTCGCCGCACACCAGAAGATCGATTGCTGATGCTTGTAACCGGCATTGCAAATGCCAACCCGGATTTGACGCTTCGGGAAATCGCCAGCCAGCTTGAAGCCATGCATGAACGCACCTCGCGCGGCGCTTCCCGATGGGCGGCGTCATCCGTCAAGAACCTTCTGGACAGAGCCAGAAAACTTGGGCTCGTTTCTTCTTGACAATACAGTTGTGTCTCTCGTCATGGCAGAGACAATTGGCCGGCAAAGATAAACCGGAGACGGCTTGCCGCTCCGGTTTGGTGTTGATTTTGCAAGGACGAAAGAAGCGCCGTGCCGTGCCCTAGCCAACCACGACGGTCGCCTTGCCTGACACCCGACTGTAAAGATCAATAATATCCTGATTGATCAACCGCACGCAGCCCGATGACATCGACTGACCAATCGACCACCACTCGGGCGAGCCATGAATACGATAACCCGTATCAGCACCGTCCTTGTAGATATAGAGGGCGCGTGCTCCCAGCGGATTCTGCGGTCCCGGCTCCATACCATTCTGATACTGAACGAGTTCAGGCTTGCGCTGGATCATTTCGCGCGGCGGCGTCCAACGCGGCCATTCCTTCTTATATTGAATATTGGCGCGGCCACTCCACAGGAAGCCGGCCTTGCCGATGCCGACGCCATAACGAATAGCATCGCCCCCCGGCTGCACCAGATAGAGGAAGCGCTCCTGCAGCCGCACAACAATTGTTCCCGGCTGTTCGCCCGTCGGATCAACGACGATCTGACGGCGGAATTGGGCCGGTACTTTCTGATATGGAATGGCGGGAAGCGAATAAGGCCCCTCCTGCACTGCCGCATACATCACGTCGGGGACCGTCACGGATTTATCAATGCTGATTTGCGGACGAATACTGCCGGTTGACGTATTATCGACACCCATATCCGGAAGTTCGAATGTCTGTGAACAGCCCGACACACCAAGGACGGCAAGTGAACCCGCGCCTAGCAAAAGATGACGGCGGGAAATGGCTGGGGTCTGCAGACTGTTGATGACTGCCTGATTACGCTTGGACAACTCGGTACTCGCTTACAACTGTGGCAATTGGATAAAACTCTATGGAAATGTGGTTTATAAAGAGTGAATCGGAACCGGACCATTTTAACCATAATACTTGTGAAGGAATCATGCGCGCGGTTGACAGCTGTCAACTCGCATCGGAATCGCAGTTTAATTGACATATCAGCCACTCCTCGAAGCGCCGGATGACCGGCCCGTGTAGGATGAGTTGCTTGTGAAATGGGAACAGAAGTTCCGCGCAGATCGTCATGCGGTAATCACAATAGCTCGTCGAGTGATCCCGCTGGACGGCTTCGGCTCTTCCGTACATCCGAGTTGACAACTGTCAACTTTACAACAAAAGAGACGCGGCATTTCCACCGCGCCTCAATATCCTCATCACCTCATCAGGCAGCCGAAGCAACCGCAGACGGATCAATGACATCTATCGTTGTCGTGCTGTCATAACGGCTTTGATCAAGAATGCCCTGACGTTTGGCAACGATCGTCGGGATCAAAGCCTGCCCTGCAACATTCACCGCGGTGCGACCCATATCAAGGATTGGATCAACTGCCAGCAAAAGACCAACACCTTGCAAAGGCAGACCCAATGTCGACAGTGTCAGTGTCAGCATAACAATAGCGCCGGTAAGACCCGCCGTTGCCGCCGAACCAATCACTGAGACAAAAGCAATCAGAACATATTCCTGCATACCCAGTGGCACGTTATAGAACTGTGCAACAAAAATTGCCGCGATAGCGGGATAGATTGCAGCGCAGCCATCCATCTTTGTCGTAGCACCCAGTGGAACCGCGAAAGCCGCGTATTCGCGCGGAACCCCCAAATTGCCCTCAGTGACAGCTTCCGTTACAGGCAGTGTTCCGATGGATGAGCGCGAAACAAAACCGAGCTGAATTGCGGGCCAGGCACCCGCGAAAAATCTTGCCGGGTTAAGACCATTCACCAAAAGCACGATCGGATAGACAATGAAGAGCACCAGACCCAACCCGATATAAACCGCTGCAGAAAACCATCCGAGCTGAGCCAGAGTTTCCCAGCCATATTGTGCAACCGCATTTCCCAAAAGTCCGACGGTGCCAATCGGCGTCAAGCGAATAACCCACCACAATATCTTCCGCACCACCGCCAGCAGTGCTTTATTGAAATCGAGAAACGGTTCGGCCACGGCACCAACGCGCAGTGCTGCAACACCCACGACAATCGAAATGATGACAATTTGCAGCACGTTGAAGGACAGGTAGGTGCTGGCGCTCCCATCGGAGACTTTTGTTGACGCCTGAAGGCCCAGCATATTGGACGGCACAAGCCCCTTCAAAAAGTCCAGCCACGATCCCGTCGAGGAAGGGACAGCAGCCGTAGTAGCAAGCACAGCGGAGTTGATCCCCGGCTGAATAATGAGCCCGAGGCCGATTCCGATAACCACTGCGACAAGTGCCGTTATCGCGAACCATAGCAAAGTCTGCCAGACGAGCGCGGCCGCATTGTTCAGAGCGCGCAGATTACTGATGCTCGCAACAATGGCCGTAAAGATTAAAGGCGGCACGAGCGCGCGCAGTAATTGCACGAATATGGAACCCACCGTTTGCAGCGTAACGGCGAGCCAGTTTGCATTGCCGGCAACATCTTTCCCGATATCACGCGCGATGAGGCCCAGAACAAGCCCGGCAATCATGGCAAGCGTTACCTGAAACCCGAACGAACGATAGAATGGTTTTGGGTTGGCGGAGGAAGAACCAGGCGGTGTTTTGGTCATTTCGATAATCTCGCTAAGGGGAACACTGTGAAAACAATCGCGCCCGCGACTCGTCAGAAGACAGTCAGCTTACCACCAACAATAGATCGCCAAGAACAACGAATTCCCGAATTCTGTTGCTACTCAACTATTTCTTTCCAGAATCCCGTCATCGCAAGCACAGGAATGCCTCCGTACTAAAGTCGTATTTACGCGTCGGGAATGTTCAAGTAGCAATACAACCTAAACTTACATACAAGAATTTTTCTATCATACCTTGCATTTAAATCCTGCACGCCAATTTCAATCACGTCTCAATTTTAAGCCTGGAATTGAAGCAATGTTCGATAAATTTACGGATAGCTATCCGCTCCGCAAACCTGTTCTGCACAGTCCGACACCGCCTGCGACCATAGAGGCGCTGCCTCTATTTCGCAGCGCTGAATTCTACAATCTACCCCTCGACAGGGTACATCATCTCAAAGAAACCCAAGTCATCTGCGGTTCGACCTACAACCCAATCGACGTTAAATCGAATGGGTTGGCCGACCAGCTTTTCTACATCTTCATCGTGAGTGGTCTTGTCGAAAGCCACAATACCCAGACCCATATATCAACCGTGCTAAGAGCGGGGTCAGCTGGGGTTATCACCAACCATGCCTCGACAATACTCAAACTGGGGCGAGGGTGTCGTTGGCTGGCTTTCCGGGTGCCGCTTTCGCTCGTACGAAGCCAGTTTGGGATATGGTCGAGAAAGTTTTGCTTTCAGACTCCCAAATTTTCAACAGTTCCGGATTTTCACAACCATCCAGTGTCTGGTCTTTATCAAACACTCGAGCTTCTGCTTGTTAAAAGAGGGGAGGGGGAAAGAGCCCTGTTGGACGCGAGCTATGAGCAACTGCTCATGACCCAGCTCTATGCAATGGCTCCGCATAATCTTAATGGTGGAAATGCCAGCTTTCAGTCCCCTTGTCCCCGGCAACTCCGTTACGCCGAAGATTTCATGCGCAACAATCTCTATGTCTCGATAGCGATCAACGACATAGCTCGGGCAGCAGGTTGCAGCACAAGAACCTTGCAACGCATATTCAGACACTTTCGCGATGCGACCCCCATCCAAATTCTATGCCGTTATCGAATTGCGGAAGCGCACGACCTCATGGTCAGCGGCAAGGCGAGAACGGTGACTGATGTGGCTGCCAATCTGCAATTTTCAAATCCGGCACGCTTTGCCGTCATGTACCGCGAAGCCTACGGTCAAAAGCCATCAGCTGTCATCAGATTTTACAACGCGCAATGAAATCCAAGCATGCGTTGCGCAGGCTTTCCAGACCAACCGATGAGTTAATTTCGCACAGGATATTTCGATAACTCCCTTTAACGGCGCCCACCGCTTTTCAATCACCAAATCACTTTAAGAAGGAATACGACCATGGCGAAAGCACCACAGAAACCGCCGATTAAGCTGGATCTGGGCGGAGGGAATGCTCTTACAATCGATGGTGCGCAGATCACTTCAGACGGACTGATCAATGTCGGCGCGCTTAACAGCGCAAGAATAGATTTGATCAACGGCGCGCAACTTACGGTAAATTCAACGGCTCTTGGCATCAAAGCTCTAACAAATATCACCTATGGGATAGGAAACAATTGCCAGCTGGTATTGAAGGAACCAAGCGTAAAAGTCGATATTTTGAACAAGACAACCATCGATTTCAATGAATCTGCAGGTACAGGCGTTCTTGAGTATAAGCCCAGTGACGTAGCACTCGCCCTGGCCGATCCCATTAAACTCATCAATCTTCACCAAGGGGACAAGATCAAGGTTGATGGCGCGACATCAGCTAAGATTATCGGCAAAGAACTCGTTTTTCGCACGAGCGGGCTGCTTGGTCTTGGCGGAACGGTCAAGTTTGCTATCGATCCGAATGCAACTTTTGCATTTGTCCAGAAAGACGGTGAAGTCACCATTAAAATACCCTGCTTTCTCTCGGGCACACTCATCGCAACACCTTTGGGAGAGGTTCCGGTTGAAAAGCTTGGGAAAGGTGATCTTGTCTACACGATGAATGGCAATGCCGTTCCAATCATCTGGGCTGGACGGCGTACCATTAATCCCAAAGCCGTCGACAGATTACGCGAGCATGTGCCCATTCGCATTCGCCCCGGAGCGCTCGATCATGGCACACCGAACCGCGACCTCTACATATCTCCAGACCATTGTCTGTTTTTGAACGGAACACTGATCCCGGCGAAATTTCTCGTCAACGGCAGATCCATAACACAGACTGCAACACTCGAGCCCTTCACCTATCACCACATTGAACTCGAACGGCACGATATACTGATCGCGGAAGGTGCCTATGTTGAAAGCTACCTCGATCTTGGCAACAAAGCGATGTTTCTGGAACCGGGAACGCTCATGTTTACCGCCCCTGCCAGCTCCAGAAAGGCCATCCACTGCTACCCCCCGGTTTATTCCGGCTCAATCCTCAACAGTATCCAGACAGCGCTGGAGCAGCGCGCAGGCGAACTTGGCTACTTCAAGGATAGAAAAGAAATATCCCGGGAATCAACGGTCAATGTGTTTCCTTTTTATAAGCGAATACAATGAGTTAGACCAGAAGGTATGGGTCGGCGTTCTGCCGCTATCTTTCTCTAGCGATAGGCGGCAGTGCGATCAAGGAAGTCGTGAGAATGTACAATCACCATATCCCGATCAATGAAAACAATGGCATAGGCCGGTGGCTCGAGCGTCGTCATGATCCTGTCGGGCGTGAAATCGAGGGCATTCTGATGGTTCGTGCCCCTGATGACGCTGACAGGAATACCGCGCCAGCTACCGGCCACCGGCCGGTGAGCATGTCCGACAAAAATGTGCCTGACATTGCCATGCTCGCGCAACAAGGCATAAAGCGCATCCGCTTCAACGAGACCCAGCCCGTCAATTAACGGCATAAACATGGGGAAGGGAGGATGGTGCAGGAAGAGAAACACCGGCTTATCGGCAGCCTCGGCCAATCGGCGCTTCAGCCATGCCTGCCGTGCTTCGTCCAAACGCCCTTCGACAAAGCCTTCTGACAGGCTATCGAGGAATATCAGGCGACCTTCTGCGGTATCGACAACACTTTGGACGAAACCATCTTCCGGTGTAACTGAACCAAAGACCCGGAGGAAAGCGCTGCGATCGTCGTGATTGCCAAGAAGCAGCTTGTATGACGGAATGAGCTTTTCCAACTCGCCAGCCAATGCCCGATACGTGTCGTCACCGCCCGTATCGCTGAGATCGCCCGTAAAGATCACCAATTCGGCGTCCGCATGGTTCTCATTGATGTTGGTAATGCAGGCCTGCAGATTTTTCAGGGGATCAAGCTCGCACAGCATATCGCCGGGCGTGACAAGGTGGAGATCGGTAACCTGTATGATTTTCATGGGAAGAAGCTCAGGGTTTGGTTGATGCAGAAATGCGGGCACTGCCGCGCAGAACAATGTGTGTGCTCAGACGATCATGTACGGGCGGACGATCCGGTTCAGACTGCCGCTGATCTAGAAGTGCCACGGCGTGTTCAGCCATGAGAGCGGGGTCCTGACGAAAGGTTGTGAGATTGTAGGTATCCCACGCGGCCTCGGGTATGTCATCGAAACCGATGACGGAGAGATCGTCAGGTATGTTCAGACTGGTATGCCGTCGAACATGGTCAATGAGACCAAAGGCCACCAGATCGTTGACACAGAACACCGCCTGCGGACGCTCATTGCCAGCAAAAAGCTGCCGGGCCGCTTCCTGCCCGCCGGCATAGTCCGAATTGCCACCATGACCCATGATCACTTTTGCACCATGGGCTGTTGCTTCCCGGCAAAAACCGTTCTCGCGTTCAACGGTGGTGGGTGTACGGGAAACCGTTCCGGCAAAACCCAATGTCCTGAACCCATTGGCAAGGAAAAGCCGGGCAGCCTCGCGGCCTGCACCTTCATTGTCGATATTGACGTCATCGGCGCCGGTTTCGGATCGCCCAAGCACAATGAGCGGCTGACCGTTACGCCGGGCGAGTTCAACGAAAGATGAGGGCGGCGAGCCCGACAGAATAATTGTCGCCTCGGCACGATAACCGAACAGCGTTTTCTGCGCCGCCACCAGTTCTTCTTCCGTACGGCCGGTATTGATAACAATCGGTACACTGCCGCGATGGATCAGCGCCTTGGTCAAAGCCGCGACGAGATGTGAGCGATAGCCGAGTTCCGGGTTGGTAACAACGAGCCCGACGAGACGGCTTGTTCGCGCCAGCAAGCCCCGCGCCAGATCATTGACCTGATAGCCAAGCTCTTCAGCGGCAGCCATGATCTTTTCACGCTTCTTGGCCGAAACGCTGGCACCGGGTGTAAACGCCCGCGACACCGCGGAACGGGAAACACCAGCTTTTTTCGCCACCTCGACAGCACTGACGTAATGCTGTGTTTTTTTCGATGGTTCGTCGCCGTTCGAATCCATGCTCATTCCTTTAGTGACCAACTTTGGACAATACATCGGCCCGCAAGAATCGTTCCACCACCAGCATAAAGCCGATAGACGGGATGAGTAGCAGCAGGGCGGTGATCGAAGCAATCTGATAGTTGCCGCCCGACCCCGCCGTATAGAGCAGCAAAGGCAGAGTATTCACATCAGGGGCGCCGACGAAATAGCTCCCTGTGAACTCGTCAAGAGATTCCAGAAACACAAAAATCGCGCTGGCGAGCAGTCCGGGGGCGGCAAGGGGCAGTGTCACGTCGCGAAAAGCCCGCATGGGACCTGCACCGATGGAACGCGCCGCTTCCTCCAGATCAACCTGTACGGCGGAGAATGCCGCCGTCGCAATCCAGACTGCATAGACGAGACCATGGGTAACATGAACAAGCACAACCCCCATGATCGTACCGTTCAGGCCGATCTGGTAGAAGAAGCGGGCGATATTCACGTAAACGGGCAGATTGGGAAAAGCCTGCGGAATGAGGAAGGCGAGCAGGATCAGGCTGCGGGACGGTAGTTTCAGCCGGGACAGGGCGTAACCGGCGGGCACCGCCAGCGCCAGCGCCACCACCACGGTCAGGCTGGCCACCACAATGCTGGTCAACAGCGATTCCATCGCATTGCCGCGCGGCGAAAACACCCGTTGCCAGAAGCTGAAACCATACTCCAGCGGCAACATATGCGGAAAATACCATTTCTCCGCCACGGTCCACAGCAGCAGATTGGTCAGTGGTCCAAAAATGACAAAGGCCAGCAAACCAAGGACAAGCGCGCGCGGCAGCCACCAGAAATCAATTCGAGCCATTATGAACGCTCCTTCACCGACTGGCGCAGATAGATGAGCGCAACACCGGCGGTTAACAGCAGCGATATCATACCAAGTGCATTGGCAACGCCGTAATCACCATGGGCATTGATCCGGAAGGCAATATCCGCCGTCAGCATGGTGGGTGATTGGGCATTGATCATCAGCGGCACCGAAAGCACCGACATCATGGTGACGAATGAGAGGATAAGACCGACGAGCAGGGTGCCAGCGATTTGCGGCACAACGATCTCGATCAGGATGCGCAGACGTGATGCGCCGAGATTGCGCGCCGCTTCAATGGTGCTGCGGTCAAGCGAGGCCATGGCTCCCGCAACCAGCAGCGTAACGAAGGGCGTTTGCTTCCAAACGAAGGCGATGACAATGCCGCGCCAGTCAAGAAAGCCGACGGTTTGCAACGGCGTCAGCACGCCAAGACTGACAAGGATGTTATTCATCAGGCCATTCTTGGCAAGGAAAGTGCGCAGGACCTGACCGACAACAATAAATGGAATGAACATGGGCCAGCGATAGAGCCATCGCAGGACGGCAACAGCGCGGGGGTTTTCGCCCAGCGTCAGATAACCGCCAATGGCGATAGAGAAGAGGCCGATGAGCAGAGTGGATACGCCGACAATCAGCAGCGTAAAAATCATGTCGCTGGAATAGAGTTCGAAGGATTTGGTGAAATTCCCGAGGCCATAGCTATCCCCGACCACAAAAGCCCCGATGATCGAGGCGCCAAGCGGCACGATGAAAAACAGCACGATCATGACCAGTGCCGGGATCACAAGAAGGATAGCGAGAAGGCGTTTCTGCATCGGAACATTCCAGAGAAGGGGAGGGGACCACTGACCGAAGTCAGTGGTCCCGAAGAGTACGCGCTATTAATTGGCTACATTTTTCTCGTATGCTTCGAGAATTGCAGAATTGTACTTGGCAATCGGGAAAGGCTTTGCCTTGGTCGCCAGATCATCAGGCGAAATGTCGACGAACAGCTTGTCCCAGCTCGCCTTGTCGAGTTCCGGTTGCACATACTTTGCATCGATGCCCGGATACCAGTTGAAGCGCTTGACGATGCCTTCAGCCTGAACTTTCGGGCTCGTGGCAAGTGCGACAAACTTCTCGGCGAGTTCCGTATTCGGGCTCTTTGCCGGAATGACATAATGCATAGGCTGGCCGGGCATACCGGGAGCCGGGAGGAACAGCTTCATTTCTGGCGGCAACTTGCCGTCAGCCTTCCACGAATAGAACATATCAACCCAGACCGGGCCCATGGCGATTTCACCGCGGCTCAGCATATCGAGCGTACCGGCATTACCAGGTGTCAGCGTGGCGTTGGTGGTAAAATCCTTTAGACCAGCAAAAGCCTTGTCCCATTTCTTGGTTTCAGATTCCTCGAACGGGCCATTCATCAGCTTCTTGGCATCGCCATCACCAAAGGCATAAATCCAGCCCATGACGAAGCTGACGCCAGATGCGCCGCCTTTAATGCCATTATAGCCGAACTGTTTTGGATTCTGTTTGGCCCAGGCAACCAGCTCTTCATAGCTCTTTGGTGGATTGGGGATCAGCGCCGGATTGTAGGCGATAGCTGTCTGGCTCGAATACATCGGCATGACATAGCCATCAACATTGGCGCCGAGTGCCATTTTGGCCTTCTCGGTTGTTACCATCTTGTCTGATGGAATCTTCGAGCGATAGGCTTCCAGATATCCGTCGCTAACCATGGGACCAGCAAACTTCTCGTGGACCACTGCGACATCCACATCCCATTTTTCTGACTTGGCTTTTGACTGGGCGTCAAAACGCTCAAGAATCTTCTGCGAACCGGCGTCGCCGGGGCCTGTGCCAACCACGCGCACCTTGGTGCCCGGATTTTCCTTTTCGAAAATGGGTGCGAGGTAATCATTGACGTAGTCGACCATATTCTGGTCGCCCGCTGTCAGCACTGTTAGATCACCGGCAGCGGCAGGTGTCGCCGCAAGCCCGAGAATAAGAGAAGCCTGTAATATTGTTTTCATCGTGAACTCCCGTTGAGCATGGATGTTTTGTTTTGGCAGTCTATGGGGCAGGGGCCTTATCAAGCCGTCTGTCCTCAATGGGTAGGCGCAGCGGCGGAAACCTGCGGTGCGTTAAAAATGAAAAGGGATTGCGCGGGGATACGCACTTTCACAGTCTCTCCCTCGGCAAAGGCTCTCTCCGCATCGACGAGTATCTCGTCGTCGCCAAGCCGCACCGCGTGGCGCCAATGGCCGCCGGGATAACTGACGCTGGCAATCTGTCCACGCAATTCAAGCGAACCCGGCTCTGCCGAAACCGTATCGCGACTCCCGGCAAGGCGGGCTGCTTCGGCGCGAAACCGCAATTGTACTGGACCAGTGGCGAGCGGACGACCGGACCGTGCAGTGATCGTTGATGGATTGAACGCACCTTCTGCCAGTTCAACTTGTTCGCCGTGGACACGCGCTTGCATTGACAGAAGATTTTCCGCGCCCATGAACGCAGCAACGAAAGGGGAGGCGGGCTTGTTGTAGACGTCCTCAGGGGTGCCCTGCTGCTCGATGCGCCCGGCATTCATGATGACAATGCGGTCAGCCATCACCATGGCTTCCTCGCGATCATGGGTAACGTGAATGGCCGTGATACCAAGCCGCTTCTGCAACGAGCGAATCTCGTGACGCACCGTCAGGCGGATACGGGCATCGAGATTGGAAAGAGGCTCATCGAGAAGCAGAATTTCCGGATCAATGGCAAGTGCCCGGCCCAATGCCACACGCTGGCGCTGGCCGCCTGAAAGCTGAGCCGGCTTGCGTGCGCCAAGACCGCCGAGCCCAAGCAGATTCTGCATCTCATTGACGCGAGCCTCGATGACATCCTTCGAATGCTTCTGCAGTTTCAGCCCATAGCCAATATTCTGTGCAACGGTCATGTGCGGCCACAGCGCGTAGGACTGGAAGACCAGCGCCATGCCGCGTTTGTCTGGCGGCATTTGCGTGACATCGCGATCCGCAACTTGAATGGAACCGCTGAAAGGTTTGGAGAAGCCGGCAATCGTGCGCAGCAATGTCGTCTTGCCACAACCTGACGAGCCAAGAAGCGCCACGAATTCACCCTTGTGAATATCGAGGTCCAGATTGTCGAGTACAGTCGTCGGGCCATAGCCGACGCTCATTCTCTCGACTTTGAGGAAAGCTTGTCCTGTCATTTTCCACCCCATTGCGCAGCTGTGCAATTTTTTTCTTTGTACTGTCTGTTTATAACAACGGGATGACAAGTGAAAAGTTTTGACACGTTCACCGGATCAATTCATCCCACGAAAAACGTCTGGCAGGAGGTTAGATCTCACATTCAAAATCCTGAAATTTCAAACGCAACTGCTGAATGAAAACTCGACCTATACATGACAACTTTTGTATAGATGTCATCGAACCGTTATCCGGCTTGTATAGGGGTAGCCGATCATCATGAGCCAGCATAAATCAAAGCGGGCTCGTTTCGTCCAGAAACAATAGGGGTTATCATGCGCCAACTTCTCGTAGCTTCCATCCTGCTCGCCGCCGGGCTCCAACCGGTGTTTGCCGCCGATGGCAAACTGGTTCTCTATACCAGTCAGCCCAACACCGATGCCCAGCAGACAGCCGATGCATTCATGGCAAAAAACCCCGGCATCAAGGTTGAGTGGGTACGTGACGGAACGCCAAAAATCATGGCCAAGCTGCGCGCTGAAATCGAAGCTGGCCAACCCCAGCCCGACGTTTTGCTGATCGCCGATGTAGTCACCATGGAAGGCTTGAAGAAGGAAGGCCGCTTGCTGCCCTTCAAGGATGCCAAAACGTCAGGCATTGACGCTGCCCTTTTCGACAAGGACGGAACCTATTTCTCCACCAAGCTGATCACCACGGGCATTGTCTACAACACCAAGGCGCCTTTTGTACCGACAAGCTGGGCCGATCTTGCCAAGCCTGAAGCCAAGGGCCTTGTCACCATGCCTAGTCCGTTGACTTCAGGTGCAGCACTCATCCACACGGTGACCCTCACCGAAAACCTTACACAGGGCTGGGACTACTATGCGGAGCTTGCCAAGAATGGCGCGCAGGCGGCTGGCGGCAATGGCGATATCCTGAAAGCGGTCAGCGGCGGCGACAAGCTCTATGGCATGATTGTCGACTACATGCCGATCCGTGAAAAGGCCAAGGGTGCTCCGGTCGAATTCGTCTTCCCGAAGGAAGGTGTTTCCGCAGTTACCGAGCCGGTCGGCATTTTGTCGACAGCCAAGAACCCGGAAGCTGCGAAAGCCTTCATCGATTTTCTTCTGTCCAGGGATGGTCAGGAACTGGCTGCCAAGATGGGTTATATTCCGGCAAGTGCCGATGTCGCACTTCCGGCAGGTTATCCCGACCGCGCCTCGATCAAGGTCATGAAGTTTGATGCTGCAGCAGCCCTTGCCAACGAGACCAAGAACAAGGAAAAGTTCAGCGAAGTGATGGGACAGTAAACACTCTTGGCTGTTATTCAATCCATACACAAATCCGGAAAACCCGCGTCAGTTGATGCGGGTTCTTTCCATGCTTTGATGCAGACTATCAGGCAAAACGGTCGGCTGTCCGCCCTGCTGGTACTGGTCGCTATCTTTGTTCTCAGCTTCCTGCCGATGTTGCGGCTGCTGGTGACAGCTATTGCACCGGGCGGCGAGATTGATCTCGGTTCATTCGCGGCACGGCTTTCCACCGTCTCTGTCATGCGCGCCACGCTCAACACGCTGGATACGGCGTTCTTCGGCGCGTTGCTGGCGCTGCTGATTGGAGCACCTTTTGCAGTGGGCATCGCAATGACTGATCTGCCGGGGCGTAAAACCCTCGGCTTCCTCTTGCTGTTGCCATTGATGATCGCGCCGCAGGTTATGGCTTTGTCATGGCTGCATCTGTTTGGACCATCCAGCACACTGCTTGGTGCTTTTGGGCTGGCGCCGCCGCCGGGCACATCCAATCCATTGCTTGGCCGCAACGGGATCATCCTGCTTTATGCGATCCAGCACGCACCCATTGTCTTTATAACACTGCGCGCCGGACTGACCCGCGTGCCACGCGATCTGGTTGAGGCAGCGCGCTCCTCCGGCTCATCGCCAATGCGCGTTCTTCTGACGATTATACTGCCGATGGTACGCCCCTATCTCGTGGCCGCTACCGCTCTTGCCTTCGTTTCCGGCGTTGGTAATTTCGGCATTCCCGCCCTGCTTGGCATGCCGGTCAATTACCTCACCCTGACCACGATGATCTACCAGCGCATTGCCAGTTTTGGCCCGAGCGTACTGCCACAGGTCGCCGCGCTTTCAGTTCTCATTGCCATACTCGCTTTGCTCGGCGTTGTTCTTCAGGCGCTGGCACTGAAGAAAGTCAGCCATCGCTTTACGGCAGGAACGCCAGCGCGGTTCGCTCTTGGCAGTTATCGCTGGCCGTTCGCAGCGCTTTGCTGGCTCGCGATCCTGTTCATGCTGATCCTGCCAGTGCTTGCGCTGGTGAGCACTGCACTGATCCCGTCTTTTGGTGTGCCGCTCAACTGGTCAACCCTGACATTCTCCAATTTTGAGGAAGTTCTGTTCCGCCAGGCATCGACCAGCCGCGCCTTCTGGAACTCTGCCACGCTTGCGGGCGCCGCTGCTTTGATCCTCGCCATCGGCTCCATTCCGATTGCGGTCGGTCTGGAACGGTTTTCACACCTGTCACAACGTATCCTGCATGGGGCCATCGAACTGCCCTATGCCTTGCCTGGAATCGTGCTTGCTATCGCCTCTATCCTGCTGTTCCTGCGCCCGCTGCCATTGATCGGCAGTCTCTATGGCACCGCATGGATTATCCTTGTTGCCTATCTCATGCGGTTCTTTGCCTTGGCCATGAAACCCGTCACTACGGCGATTGGGCAATTGTCGCGCGATCTTAATGAAGCTGCTGCGGTATCAGGTGCCGGTCCGCTGCGCCGTCTTCTGACCATCACAGGGCCATTGACAGCACCCGCTGCCGTCGCAGGCGCATTGCTTGTGTTCATGAGCGCTTTCAATGAACTGACGGTTTCAGCACTGCTCTGGTCGAGTGGCCATGAAACGCTTGGCGTTGTCCTGTTCAGTCTGGAAGAAGCCGGGCTCGGCACCCATGCAGCGGCGATTGCCGTAACAACCATCATCATTGTCGTGGCGCTTCTGGCCGTGCTTGATCGTCTTGGTAAAAAGCTTCCATCAGGCGTGTTGCCCTGGCGCTAGCTTAGCCGGGAATAATCCATGCATCGGTAATGGCAACATGCACGATGTCGCCAAGGCGCAGTGCCGAGGCACTATCGAGTGTCAGGCGTTCGCCATTGGGAAGTTCGAGCCGGGTTTCATAAACAGCGCCGCGATAAGTGCTTTCCTGTACGCGTGCCGCAAGTCCCTTTTCCGCAAGACTGAGAGATTCCGGACGCAACAGCAATTTGACGGTATCGGAGCCATTCGCCACTCCGCGAGCAGGCAGACGGAAACCTGCTACCTCTACGATCACCGATGTTTCCTGCCGTTCGACCACGGTGCCTGATACCGGAGTACCGCGACCGATGAACCCGGCCACACGCTGATCCGCGGGTGAGTGGTATACTTCCGTTGGCGATGCAATCTGCAGGATGTTTCCAGCACTCATCACCGCAATTCGATCAGACAGAGCCAATGCTTCGGCCTGATCATGTGTGACATAGACGATGGTGGCGCGCGTACGTCTGTGAATATCGCGAAATGCCTCGATCATCGACGCGCGCAGATGCATGTCCAGATTGGCCAATGGCTCATCAAAGAGAATGATTTTTGTATCAGCCACCAGACAGCGTGCCAGCGCAACCCGCTGCCGTTGACCGCCCGAGAGTTCCTCGATGCGGCGATCAGCAAAACCATCAAGGCTGACACTGTCCAGCACAGCTTTGACGCGACTTGCAATTTCGGCCTTGGCGATTTTGCGGGTCTTGAGCGGATAGGCAACATTCTCGGCAACATTCATATGCGGCCACAGGGCGTAGGACTGAAAGACCACGCCGACGCCGCGTTCCTCGGGCGTTTTCTGGCGGCGGGCATCCGCCACCCGCTCATCGCCGAAGGCAATGGAACCATCATCCGGCGCTTCGAACCCGGCAATGAGACGCAGCAGCGTTGTCTTGCCGCAACCGGATGGCCCGAGCAGCGAGGTGAACGAGCCCGCGGGGAAATCGATGGAGATATCCTTGAGCGCAATCGTCTCGCCAAAGCGCTTCGTCAGATTCTGAATGTGAATGTCTGTCATGCGCCGCTTTTACAATGCTTTTTGATCTTTGACACGGCCTATGCGCCAGCCGCGTTACAACCATGTGACGAGCAGGCGAGGGCTCCGAGATTCTTTTGCCGGATAAGGCCCTTGAGGGGCATCGTCAAAATTCCCATCAAAACCAATCAAAAAGAGTTGCACACCTCATTTCCCTGATCTAGCATATCAGGCGGAGGAGAATTCTCGTGGTAAAGATGACGCTTGAAGACGTCGCCCGAGAAGCCGGTGTCAGTCTTGCAACGGTTGATCGTGTTGTGAACGGCAGGAATGGTGTGCATGCGCGCACCATTGAGCGCGTCAACGCGGCTATCAAACTGCTTGGATTTCACCCGGACCAGCACGCGTCGCGGCTTGCGCGCGGACGTGACTATGATTTCCGCATTATCCTGCCGACGGGCGAAAATGAATTCATGCAGGCGCTCGATGCGGAATTCCGCGCGACCCGTGAACGGCAATTGCTGGAACGCGTGCGTCTCTCCATTCATTATGTGGATACTTTTGACGGC
The DNA here is from genome assembly GCF_020731415.2 of Phyllobacterium sp. T1293. Taxonomy (NCBI): domain Bacteria; kingdom Pseudomonadati; phylum Pseudomonadota; class Alphaproteobacteria; order Hyphomicrobiales; family Phyllobacteriaceae; genus Phyllobacterium; species Phyllobacterium meliloti. The sequence continues at coordinate 41,874 of NZ_CP088275.1, forward strand.
GAAGCGCTGGCACTGGCGCTGGAGCGGCTACCCTCCGGCATTGATGGCGTCGCTGTTGTCGCGCTGGACCATCCTGCCGTAACCGAAGCCATCAACACTCTTGCCGATGCCGGTGTCGTGGTTCTGACACTGGTCTCGGATGTCCCCAATTCGCGCCGCGCCCATTTTGTCGGCATCGATAATTATGCGGCTGGCCGTACCGCCGCGTCACTGATCGGCCGCTTTGTAGGACCGCGCAAGGGAAAGGTCGGCATGATTGCCGGCTCTCTTGCACTACGCGACCACGTGGAACGCCAATTCGGTTTCGAACAGGTCATTTCCCGCGAATATCCTGACCTTGAAGTTTTGCCTGTGCGCGAGGCGCGCGATGAGAATGCGCGCGTCGAGGCTGTCACCCGCTCGCTCCTGCGCGATCACTCTGATCTGGTCGCCATCTATAATGCCGGTGGTGGTCAGGCAGGTGTCGTGAAGGCGCTTGAAGCGACAGGCCACGTATCCGATGTGATTTTCGTGGCACATGAGCTGACAGCCTCAACCCGCCGTCATCTGGTGCGCGGCACTGTGGATGCGCTGATCAATCAGGATGTCGGCCATATGGCGCGCAGCACGGCGCGTATTCTCACAGCCCTGCGTGAAGGCCGTCCCATTGTGCAGGGCCAGGAGCACATTCGCATCGATATTTTTCTCAGGGACAATATGCCCTGAGGACCGACCCGAGCGGCGCCTACCCGAGGTGTCCAATGAATTGGAGGAGACGAGATATGAAGACGATCAAGGGACCAGCCATTTTCCTCGCACAGTTCGCAGGAGATGCAGCACCGTTCAATTCTTTCGATGCGATCTGCAAATGGGCGGCATCGCTGGGCTATCAGGGTGTTCAGATTCCCACTTGGGATGCACGTCTGTTCGATCTCAAGAAAGCGTCCGACTCCAAGACTTATTGCGATGAAATCGCCGGTATCGCCAAGTCGCACGGCCTCACCATCACCGAACTTTCAACCCATTTGCAGGGTCAACTTGTTGCCGTTCACCCTGTCTATGACGAGTTGATGGATGGCTTTGCTGTGCCTGAAGTGCATGGCAATCCGAAAGCGCGGCAGGAATGGGCGGTTGATCAGGTCAAGCGGGCAGCGCGCGCCTCAAAACACCTTGGTCTGAAAGTCATGCCAACTTTCTCCGGCGCGTTGGCATGGCCATTCCTTTATCCCTTCCCGCAACGGCCTGCCGGTCTGGTGGAAGCGGCATTTGATGAACTGGCCAAACGCTGGACGCCGATTCTTAACTACCTCGACGAGCAGGGGGTTGATGCGGCCTATGAAATCCATCCGGGCGAAGACCTGCACGACGGCGTGACTTATGAGATGTTCCTTGAGCGCGTGAACAACCATCCGCGTGCCAATCTGCTTTACGATCCCTCGCATTTCGTGCTGCAGCAGCTCGATTATCTCGATTACATCGATATCTATCATGAGCGTATCAAAGCGTTTCACGTCAAGGACGCGGAGTTCAACCCAACCGGGCGGCAGGGCGTCTATGGCGGGTTCCAGTCGTGGGTGAACCGGGCCGGCCGGTTCCGTTCGCTTGGCGACGGGCAGGTGGATTTCGGTGCCGTGTTTTCCAAGCTGACTGCCCACGACTTTGATGGCTGGGCAGTGCTGGAATGGGAATGCGCACTCAAACATCCGGAAGACGGCGCGCGTGAAGGCGCAGAATTTATCAGCGCACATCTGATCCGCGTAACGGAGAGGGCATTCGATGACTTCGCTGGCGCAGGAACCGACGACGCGGCCAACCGCCGTATCCTTGGTCTGGTATAAGAACGGAAGGAAGCGGCAATGGCTATTGAAGCAGGCAAGCAAAAGGCAGCAACCCGGCGTATTCGCATCGGCATGGTCGGAGGAGGGCAGGGTGCCTTTATCGGCGCCGTACACCGTATCGCCATGCGTATCGACGACCAGTATGAACTCGTCGCCGGAGCGCTCTCCTCTGATCCTGATCGAGCCAAGGCTTCGGCGAAGGAACTTGGGATCGCGGAAGACCGTGCCTATGGTTCTTTCGAGGAAATGGCGAAAGCGGAAGCCAAACGCCCTGATGGTATTGAGGCGGTGGCAATCGTTACGCCGAACCATATGCATGCACCCGCCGCAAAGGCTTTTCTGAAAGCTGGCATCCATGTGATCTGCGACAAGCCGTTGACCACCACGGTCAAGGATGCCAAAGAACTGGTGGCATTGGTGAAAAAATCAGGCAAGATTTTTGCCGTCACCCACAATTACACCGGCTATCCGATGATCCGGCAGGCGCGTGCAATGGTGGAAAAGGGCGTGCTTGGCACGATCCGTCTGGTGCAGGCCGAATACCCGCAGGACTGGCTGACCGAAAAAGCCGAAGACAGCGGATCAAAACAGGCGGAATGGCGAACCGATCCAAAACGCTCGGGCGCTGGCGGTGCGATCGGCGATATCGGTACCCATGCCTATAATCTCGCCTGCTTTGTTTCCGGTCTCACGTTGAAGCAGCTCTGTGCCGAGCTGACAAGTTTTGTCGAAGGGCGCAAGCTTGATGATGATGTGCAGATTTTGATGCGGTTCGACGGTGGTGCAAAGGGCATGCTGTGGGCCAGTCAGGTTGCACCCGGCCATGAGAATGGTCTGAAGCTGCGTGTCTATGGCACGAAAGGCGGATTGGAATGGACGCAGGCTGACCCGAATTATCTCTGGTATACGCCGTTCGGCAAACCAAAGCAGTTGCTGACCCGCGGCGGGGCAGGGGCTTATCCCGAAGCCGCCCGCGTAACGCGCGTTCCGGGTGGCCATCCGGAAGGTTATCTCGAAGGCTTTGCCAATATCTACACCGAGGCCGCACAGGCCATCATCGCCGCCCGTACAGGCAAGAAGACACCAAAGGATGTGATCTATCCAACGGTCGAGGATGGTCTTGCGGGTATGGAATTTATCGAAGCGGCGGTGAAATCATCCAAGGCCGGTGGTGTGTGGACGAAGGTGTGATGCAAGAACTGGCGGACCATATTTACCCCCACCCCGCTGCTTTGCAGCGACCCTCCCCACAAGGGGGAGGGTGGGGAGCCCGCCATATTAAATTATCTATAAGCGGGCGCACGCAGAAGGCACAACCGCTTACCCTCCCCCGACGTGGGGAGGGTCGGACCAAAGGTCCGGGGAGGGGGGAACTATACAATGAGTGTCCTTGAAGCGCGCAGCATTGCCAAGGCTTTCGGGCCGGTGGAGGTGCTCACCGATATCAGCCTCACCATTCAACCCGGTGAGGTGCATGCGATTATCGGCGAAAACGGTGCTGGCAAATCCACGCTGATGAAGCTTCTGAGCGGCCATTTGCAACCAACGCGCGGTTCGGTTGCGATGGATGGTCAGGATGTACACCTTGCAGGCCCTGTTGATGCGGAACATCGCGGTCTCGTGCTGGTGCATCAGGAAATTCTACTCGCACCGCATCTGACTGTCGCACAGAACATTTTCATGGGCCGTGAGCTGAAGCGTGGCCTCATGGTCAATGATCGCGAGATGAACCGGCTGGCGGCGGAAGCGGTGCGTAAACTTGGTGCGGATATTGATCCCACGACGACGGTATCGCGGCTTTCCATTGCACGGCGGCAGCTTGTGCAGATCGCCCGCGCCCTGCAGGTGCCACACCGCGTCGTGATCTTCGATGAACCGACAGCATCCCTCACGCCGATTGAAACGGAAGCGCTTCTCAAGGTCATTCGCAACCTGCGCGACCAGAATGTCGCCGTCCTCTACATTTCGCACCGCCTGCCTGAAGTCGCCGCCATTGCCGACCGCATCACCGTACTGCGCGACGGCAAACTGATTGCAACGCGCAACGCTTCGGAATTGCAGCCTGTTGATATGGCAAAGCTGATGGTCGGGCGCGATATGTCGAAGCTTTATCCCGAGCGGGAAGAGACGGCGACGCGCGAGACGATTCTTGAAGTCACCAATTTTGATGTTCCTGACTATGCGCGCGGAGCGTCGTTTACCCTGCGCAAAGGTGAAATCCTTGGCTTCGCCGGGCTGATCGGGGCGGGGCGCACGGAATTGCTTGAGGGCATTGTCGGGCTGCGTGCGGGCCATGGCCAGATCAAGCTCCATGGTAAGCCGGTTCGCTTTCACGGGGTGCGCGACAGCATGGCCGCGGGGATTGTTTATCTGAGCGAAGACCGCAAGGGCAAAGGCCTGCTTCTGGCGCAGAATCTGCGCACCAATCTCACCCTTGCCTCGCTGGAGAAATTCACCAAAGGCCCGCTGATCGAGCGCAAACGCGAGGAGCAGGGGCTGGACAAGGCAATCGCCGAATTCGACATCCGGGCCCGCCGCCGCGATTTGCTTGCGGGTCAGCTCTCCGGCGGCAATCAGCAAAAGCTGTTGCTTGCCAAGATGATGCTGCTAGATCCAAGCATCGTCATCATTGATGAGCCGACACGCGGCATCGATATCGGCACCAAAGAACAGATTTACAAATTCATCGCCGATCTCGCCAAGTCAGGGAAATCGGTCATCGTCATCTCCTCGGAAATGCAGGAGCTGATCGGCATCTGCCACCGCATCCTCGTCATGCGCTCATCGCGTATTGTCGGCGAGGTCACGGGCGAGGCGATGACCGAAGATGAAATCGTCGTCTACGCCACCGGCGTCAAAACAAACGAAGCAGAACTTTACGCAGCGGGGTCCGCATGAGCGATACACAACCAACCACCGACACGCGTGGCTTCGCCCGCAAGATTGCAGATATTGACATGACTGCGGTTGCGCCGTTCCTCGCACTGGCTGTGCTGTTCATTCTGGGCGCTTTGGTCAATCCAAGCTTCATCGGAATTGACAATATATTGAACGTGCTGACCCGCTCATCCTTCATTGCGATCATTGCGGTGGGGGCGACCTTCGTCATTTCGGCAGGCGGGCTTGATCTCTCGGTGGGATCGATGGCCGCGCTTGTCGCGGGTATCATGATCCTGTTCCTGAACTCGGCAGCAATCGACGGCAATCTCGCTATGCTGGCTGTCGGTGTCGTTGTCGCCATTGGTGTTGGAGCTGGGGCCGGTCTGATCAATGGGGCTGTAACAACAATCGGGCGGATCGAGCCATTTATCGTCACGCTTGGCACCATGGCCATCTATCGCTCTGTCACCGTCTGGCTGGCCAATGGCGGCTCCATTGCCATGAAATCCAACGAGATGCGCAATCTGTTCCGCCCTGTTTATACGGGAACATTCATTGGATTGCCCATTCCCGTCTGGATTATCATTGCCGTTGGTCTGCTCGGGGCTTTCATTCTCTACAAGACCTCCTTTGGACGGCATGTCATCGCGGTCGGTTCCAATGAGGATGTGGCGCGCTATTCCGGTATCCACGTCAACCGCGTTCGCGCCATGACCTATATTATTCAAGGCATCTGTGTTGCCATCGCGGTTGTTGTTTATGTGCCAAGACTGGGTGCTGCGACCACCACAACCGGTATGCTCTGGGAGTTGCAGGCCATCACCGCCGTTGTCATTGGCGGCACGGCGCTGAAAGGCGGTGTCGGGCGGATATGGGGCACGATCTGCGGTGCATTCATGCTGGAGATCGTCGGCAACATCATGGTGCTTTCGAACTTCGTCAGCGAGTATCTGATCGGTGCCGTACAGGGCGTTATCATCATCATCGCCATGCTTGTGCAGAGGACATTGCAGCGCAAGGGATAGAATAAAGTTTGGGAGGGGGAGAATGGGCCACCCGCCGACCTCGAAGGAAAGGCCCGCAGAATATTTGGGAGAGAGATATGCGTAAACTTATCATGGGACTTGCCGGCGCGTTGCTCGCGTCAAGCATGACCTTGGCTCACGCCGAAGACAAGAAAGTCAGTATCGCCGTTTCCATTCCGGCCGCCGATCATGGCTGGACGGGCGGCGTGGTCTATCACGCGGAGCGGGCGGCAAAGATCCTTGAAGCCAACCATCCGGGCCTCAAGATCATTATCAAGACCTCGCCCGATGGTGCATCGCAGGCCAATGCGCTTGAAGACCTGACCACACAGGGCATCAATGCCTTGGTCACGCTGCCGCACAATTCCGACGAGTTGACCGACCCGATCCGTCAGGTCAAATCAAAGGGCGTGTTCGTCACTGTTGTCGACCGTGCTTTGTCTGATCCAACCATTCAGGACCTTTACGTTGCCGGCAACAATCCGGAACTTGGCCGTGTCGCCGGTAAATATCTGAAGGACAAGCTTGGCACCGCTGATGTTGTCGTCATTCGCGGTCTGCCAATCGTCATTGATGAAGAGCGCCAGAAGGGTTTTGACGAAGCCATTGCCGGAAGCGGCATCAAGGTTCTCGACAAGCAGTTCGGTAACTGGTCACGCGATGACGCTTTCAAGGTCATGCAGGACTATCTGACCAAGTTCCCGAAGATCGATGCGGTCTGGTGTCAGGATGACGACATGGCGGTTGGTGTGCTTGAAGCCATCAGCCAGGCCAAGCGTACCGATATCAAGATGGTCATTGGCGGCGCGGGCATGAAGGACATGATCAAGCGTGTTGGTGACGGCGACGCCATGACACCAATCAATGTTCTCTATCCACCATCCATGATCGCAACGGCCCTCGAATTGACGGTCGCCAATTTCTACGATCAGGTTCCGGTGCGCGGCAAGTACATCCTTGATGCCACATTGGTCACCAAGGAGAATGCCAAGGAATTCTACTTCCCGGATTCGCCATTCTGATCTGAACGGCATGACAATGGATAAAGGCCCGCAAGGGCCTTTTTCTTTTGTATGTCAGGGTTGGCGCCGGGGGAGGACTCTTGCCCCGACGCCGACCCTGTTGCGGCACGAATATACATGGCGGAAGCAGCGGTCATGCTACGGCCAATGCCTGCCGCAAAAAACTCATTTCTTGGTGGATTTCCCGGTTCCCGAGCAACACACACGCAATTTTTATCAAATTTTTCAAGCGTCAACTAACTTGACTCGTTGACTCCTCTTTATGTTGAGTAATAAATATGACCATAAGAGTCAAGTTTGATTATCCGCATCCGGACTGTTCCGGGAGCGACAGCACGAAAAGGCGGCCCACAATGTCACGACGCCAAATCATCGACCTGCAAGTCCGGCTTCCGAGGCTTGCACCCATAGCGCGGGAAATCATGCCGATCTCCCAATCCGATATGCGGGTCTACGGCAGCGAAATCCTGTTCGACGGCACCACTGAGGTGGGCATCGAGCATGCCGGGTCGCTTTACCGTCTCAAAATCACCCGCCAGGGCAAGCTCATTCTCAACAAGTAACGCATTGATAGGCACCCAGAGACCATGACCGATATCCAAAAGCCGACACCCCAGCACATTCGCCAGGCACGGGCTGATAATCCAAAAATGCGCGAGCGCGATCTTGCCCAGCAACTCGGCATTACCGAGGCTGATCTGGTTGCCGCATTCTGCGGTATCAATGTCATTCGCATCACGCCGCGCATCGAGACGTTCCTGACCGAAATCCAGACCTTGGGTGAGGTCATGGCGCTGACGCGCAATGAAAGCGCCGTCCACGAGAAGATCGGTGTTTACGACAAGCCTGTCGTCGGGAAACATGCCTCAATGCTTCTCGGCGAGCAGATCGATATGCGTCTCTTTCCCGATAGCTGGGCCCATGGCTTCGCGGTGGAAAAACAGGATGGCGAATTTACCCGCCGCAGCCTGCAGTTCTTCGATGCGGCTGGCGAAGCGATCCACAAAATTCATCTGCGCCCGGCGTCCGATCTTGAAGCCTATCACGCGCTTGTCGCCAAGCTGCGCCTCGATGACCAGTCACAGAGCATCGAAGTGAAGGCCTTGCCAAAGCTTGAAGAAAAAACTGCCGAAATTCATGAACTCGATGCGGATGGCCTGCGGGATCGCTGGACCCAGATGAAGGATGTGCATGAATTCTTTGGCATCCTGCGCTCACTGAAAATGACACGCCATCAGGCGGTGCAGGTGATCGGGCAAGATTTCGCCTGGGCCCTCGACCGCGATGCTCTAGGTGCCATGATGCATCATGCGGTGCAGGAGCAGATACCGATCATGTGCTTTGTCGGCAATCGCGGTTGCATTCAGATTCACTCCGGGCCGATTGAAAACATCAAATCAATGGGTCCTTGGCTCAATATCCTTGATGAAACGTTTCATATGCATCTGCGGCTTGATCACATCGCGGAAGTTTGGGCCGTTCGCAAACCGACGAAGGACGGTCATGTAACCTCGCTCGAAGCCTATGGTGCCGAAGGTGAGATGATCATCCAGTTCTTTGGCAAGCGGCATGAGGGCTCGGGAGAGCGCGCCGACTGGCGCCAGCTCGTGGAGAGCATGCCCCGCATCATGCGTTCGGCGGCATAAGGAAATGAACATGTTTTCCAGAAACCGAAAACTGCCCCTTGCTGCTTCGTTTGCCGGGTTGCTGACATTGTCTTTGTCCCATGGCATCGCTTCAGCAGAAGAAGTAACCGGACGCCTTCCCGATGCAAGCCGCGTGGTTTCCATCGGCGATTCCATTACTGAAATTGTCTATGCACTGGGTGAGGAGGGCCATTTGGTCGGGCGCGACCAGACGAGCATCTATCCCGAAGCGGCACGGAAGTTGCCCGACGTGGGCTATATGCGTGCGCTTTCACCCGAAGGCGTGCTCTCCATCAACCCGACAGCCATTATTGCCGTCGAGGGCAGTGGCCCGAAAGAGACGATCGACGTTCTCAAAAAGGCCAGCGTTCCTTTTGTTTTCGTACCTGAGGACTATACGGGCAAAAGTATCACCGCGAAAATCCGCGTCGTGGGCGCGGCGCTTGGCGTCGATGACAAGGCCGAAAAGCTGGCCGCGCAGGTCGAAAAGGATTTGCAGACATCCGAAGACGCGACGAAGAACATCAAAAACCGCAAGCGCGTTCTGTTTGTGCTGAGTGCGCAAGGCGGCAAGATCATGGCTTCCGGTACCAAGACGGCGGCCAATGGTATCATAGCCCTCGCAGGTGCCGACAATGCGATCACGGAATATCCGGGTTACAAACCGCTGACCGATGAGGCGATCATCACTGCCAAGCCCGATGTCATTCTGGTCATGGACCGCGGCGGCGATCACTCATCAGACAATGCCGACCTTCTTGCCAATGCGGCAATATCAGCCACACCGGCTGGCAAGGACAAGAAGATCATTCGTATGGGCGGTCAATATCTGCTGGGTTTTGGCCCGCGTGCGCCCAAGGCGATCCATGAACTGGCAGAAGCTATATACGGCAACGAACTAAGCCAATGAGCGAGGCAATCTTGAGAAAACCTGCCGTCCTTGCCTCCGCGCAGGGCGGCAAAAAACTGCGTCCTGATGGTGACAGATCCGCGCTTGCGCGTGCAGTGATTGCCTGTCTTGGCGTGGTGCTCATCGCCACTATCATTTTTAGCCTCGCGTTCGGCGCCTCCGATGCGTCTGTTATCGCTGTCGTAAAGTCCCTGATTTCGGGCGCTGACGGCACGGAAAGCGCACTGTCTGTCAGAGATCGCATCATTATCTATGATATCCGGCTGCCGCGCGTCATTCTCGGCACATTGATTGGAGCTTCGCTTGCCGTGTCCGGTGCGGTCATGCAGGGCCTTTTTCGCAATCCACTGGCAGATCCCGGCATTGTTGGCGTATCGGCGGGTGCGGGTCTGGGTGCAGTCAGCGTGATCGTATTGGGCGGAACCATTTTTGCGCCTGTTGTCGCTTTATTTGGGCTTTATGCACTACCGCTTGCTGCTTTTTTCGGCGCCTTGGCCTTCACCCTTATTCTATACCGTGTGGCAACGCGGCGGGGACAAACATCCATCGCCACCATGCTGCTCGCGGGGATTGCGCTTGGTGCCATGGCCGCTGCCTATATCGGGGTTCTTGTTTATGTCGCCGATGACAAGCAGTTACGTGACCTGACATTCTGGAGCCTCGGCTCGCTTGCCGGTGCCAGCTGGATCAAGATACTTGCATCAGGGCCGTTGATTGCATTCGCACTTGTCATTTCACCTTTCCTCGCCCGCGGCCTCAATGGTCTGGCATTGGGAGAGGCATCAGCCAGCCATCTCGGCATTCCCGTCCAGCGGTTCAAACGCATTGCCATTGTCACGGTTGCAGCGGCAACAGGCGCATCGGTTGCCGTCAGCGGTGGTATCGGCTTTGTCGGCGTAGTTGTCCCGCATCTTCTGCGCCTCGTAATTGGTCCGGATCATCGTTACCTGTTGCCAGCGGCTGCGCTGCTTGGCGCAAGCCTGCTGCTGATTGCCGATGCTGTGAGCCGCACAATCGTTGCTCCATCAGAACTGCCCATCGGCATTGTCACTGCTGCCGTTGGTGCTCCCTTCTTCCTATGGATATTGCTGCGTCGTCGCGGCATTCTGGACCTATGACCATGATCCGCGTTTCCAATGTCTCCGTGTCACTTGGACGAAGCAAGATTGTCAAAGATGTATCCTTTGATGCTGGGGCAGGTGAGTTCACCGTCATCGTCGGCCCTAATGGTTCGGGGAAAACGACATTGATGCGTGCTCTCTCCGGTGATCTGCCGCATGAGGGCACAATCAGCATCAATGGCACCCTGATCACCCAGTTGAAACTCTGGCAGATGGCGGCCATGCGCGCGATCCTGCCGCAATCAACCTCGCTGTCTTTCCCGTTCACCGTGCGGGAAATCGTCAAGCTTGGAATGACCAGCGGCCGTTCCGGCGCGCCTCGTCATACCGTGGATACCCTGCCGGATGACGCGCTCGAACGGGTCGACCTTGCAGGCTTTGGCGGACGTTTTTATCAGGAACTCTCCGGCGGCGAACAACAGCGCGTGCAACTGGCGCGCGTTCTCTGCCAGGTCTGGCAACCGGTGCTTGATGGCCAGCCCCGCTTCCTCTTTCTGGATGAACCGGTTTCCAGCCTCGATATCAAACACCAGCTTATTATCATGCAGATTGCCCGTGATTTTGCTGATCGTGGTGGCGGCGTCATCGCGATCCTGCACGACCTCAATCTTACATCCATGTTTGCCGACCGTATTGTGGTTATGCACAGGGGCCATGCTGATTCTGTGGGTACACCTGAGCAAGTCTTGACGGATGACCGCATCTTGCGTGTTTATGAATGCGCGCTCAAAGTGGGTGGCCTGCCCGGCAAATCCGTACCATTTGTTTTGCCCCAATCCGCGATGCTCTGAGTTAGCGAAGATATCACCATCTACCTATTGACTGCGGATGGCGATTTGATACTAAATATAGATGTTATGGTTCTACCGAGTCGCAAGACCGGGAGCTAAGAGGGAAGCCGGTGAGGTGTCGTTGACATTGATGCCGGCGCTGCCCCCGCAACTGTAAACAGCGAGTTGTTGTCGATAATGCCACTGAAGCTACACCCTCAAGGTGCAATCGCTTCGGGAAGGCCGACACCAGCGCCGACCTGTGAGCCAGGAGACCTGCCATAACATGATGAACGTCCACGGGCGGGGTGTCCCGGTGTGTCGCTTGCAATGGTCAGTCCCTGACCTATTCCTTGCACGCGTGCGCTCGACCTTTGCCCCCAACATTTGGGGTATAAGCACATGTCTCTTTCTCTTGAAACCACCCGTATCGATGGTCACGCACCTGTTCGCTCTGGCGACACACCATCCTCCTCGACAGAACCCGGCTACCGCGTCATTCGCCGCAATGGTTCGGTAACACCGTTTGATCCCCTGAAAATCACTGTCGCCTTGACCAAGGCTTTCCTCGCCGTTGAAGGCAATGTCGCCGCTGGCTCGCGCCGTGTGCATGATGTGGTTGAAGGTCTGACCTCCGACATCGTGACAACATTGAAGCGCCGCAGCAGCGAGGGCCGTCTGTTTCACATTGAGGATGTGCAGGATCAGGTTGAGCTTGCCCTTATGCGCAGCGAGAACCACAAGGTTGCACGCGCCTATGTTCTCTACCGGGAAGAGCGTACGCGGGAACGCGCCAAACTGGTTGAGCCCGTGGCTGAAACCGGCCCGTCACTCAATGTTACCCTGCTCGACGGCACCAAGGCTCCGCTCGATGACATCCGTCTCGCCCGTATCATCAATGAAGCTTGTGAAGGTCTGGAGGGGGTCAGCGCTACTCCCATTCTCAGCGAGACCCAGCGTAATCTTTATGACGGCATCACGCTCGATGAGCTATCGCTTGCGCCTATTCTGGCAGCGCGCACGCTCGTTGAAACCGAGCCGAACTATTCCTTCGTTACCGCCCGTCTGCTGCTCGACAAGCTGCGCCGCGAAGCATTGAGTTTTGTTTTCGGCAGGTCTGAACAGGCAACCCAGCAAGAAATGGCGGAACGCTACGCAGATTATTTTCCGGCCTATATAAAAGCTGGCATTGAAGCCGAACTGCTCGACCCGGAACTGGCTCGTTTCGATCTCAAAAAGATTGCCACTGCCTTGAAACCGGAACGCGACCTGCAATTCCAGTATCTCGGCTTGCAGACGCTTTATGATCGCTATCTCCAGCAGACACGCGGCATCCGGTTTGAGTTGCCGCAGGCGTTCCTGATGCGCGTTGCCATGGGACTTGCGTCGCGCGAGATCGACCGTGAAGCCCGCGCCATCGAATTCTACAATCTGTTGTCGTCGTTCGACTTCATGGCGTCCACGCCAACATTGTTTAACTCGGGTACCTTGCGCCCACAGCTATCCTCCTGCTTCCTGACCACCGTTGCCGATGATCTCGACGGTATCTTCAAGGCGGTGAAGGATAATGCGCTGCTGGCGAAATATTCCGGCGGTCTTGGCAATGACTGGACGCCGGTACGCGGCCTTGGTGCCCACATCAAAGGCACCAACGGCGAAAGTCAGGGCGTGGTGCCATTCCTGAAAGTTGCCAATGACACGGCCATCGCGGTCAATCAGGGTGGCAAGCGCAAGGGCGCGGTCTGCGCCTATCTTGAAACATGGCACGTGGACATCGAGGAGTTTCTCGATCTGCGCAAGAACACCGGGGATGACCGCCGCCGTACCCATGACATGAACACGGCCAACTGGGTGCCTGATCTGTTCATGAGCCGTGTGGAAGCGGATAAACAATGGACCCTGTTCTCGCCCGATGAGACGCCTGATCTGCACGACCTCTATGGGGCAGAATTCAAATCCGCCTATGAGGCCTATGAAGCCAAGGCTGCGCGCGGTGAACTTCGTGTGTTCCGCACCATCAGGGCATTGGACCTGTGGCGCCGTATCCTGACCATGCTGTTCGAAACAGGCCATCCATGGGTGACTTTCAAGGACCCTTGCAATATCCGCTCGCCGCAGGGCCATGTCGGCGTGGTGCATTCCTCGAACCTGTGTACCGAGATTACGCTTAATACATCCAGGGACGAAGTTGCGGTCTGCAATCTCGGCTCCATCAATCTAGCCAATCACATTGGCAGTCAGGGCCTTGATCTGGAACGTTTGGCCCGCACGGTGGCAACAGCCATGCGGATGCTCGACAATGTGATCGACATCAATTTCTACACCATTCCGGAAGCGCGCCATTCCAATCTGCGTCACCGTCCGGTTGGCCTTGGGCTGATGGGTTTTCAGGATGCCTTGCAAGCCTTGCGCATTCCCTATGCGTCCAGCGAGGCCGTGGCTTTCGCCGATCTGAGCATGGAAGCGATCTCTTACCACGCCATTTCCGCGTCGGTGGACCTCGCCAGCGAACGCGGCAGCTATCCAAGCTTCAGCGGCTCGTTGTGGTCGAAAGGAATTCTCCCCATCGACTCCATTGAGTTACTCGATCAGGCTCGCACGGCAGCTGGTGCCAGGCTTTCCATGGATCGCAGCACAACCCTTGACTGGGAAGCCTTGCGCAAGCGGGTGAAAAAATCGGGCATGCGCAATTCCAACACTATGGCGATTGCACCAACCGCCACGATCTCGAACATTTGCGGCGTCGCCCAATCCATTGAGCCCGCCTATCAGAACCTCTTCGTCAAATCCAACATGTCCGGTGATTTCACCGTTGTGAATGCCGCGCTTGTGCATGATCTGAAGGCGCGCGGGCTATGGGATGAAGTGATGATCTCGGACCTCAAATATTTCGATGGCTCGGTCGGCGAGATCGACCGCATCCCTGACGATCTCAAGGCGCTCTATGCCACTGCCTTTGAAATCGACAGCGCATGGCTGATCGCAGCGGCCTCGCGTCGGCAGAAATGGATCGATCAGGCGCAGTCGCTCAATCTTTATATCGCCAACCCAAGCGGCAAGAAACTGGACGAGCTTTATCGCCTCGCCTGGAACAGCGGGTTGAAGACCACCTATTATCTGCGCTCGCGATCTGCCTCGCATGTGGAAAAATCCACGCTGAAAGGCACGGATGGCAAGCTGAATGCGGTTGCCGCCAAGCCGATTGCTGAACCCATCATTCTGTCGGAACCGGCTGGAAATGCCTGTTCCATCAACGATCCTGACTGTGAAGCCTGCCAGTAAGCGCGCACGCGCCTGCCACACCACGCTTTGCAATGAATTGAAGGAGACAACCATGCTTGACTGGACCAATACCGAAGCTGCCGCCAATGCGGCCCGCGCTATCCATCCTGCCCTCGCGCTTGATCAGGCGCCTGCCACTGACGCCACGGGTCTTGGCGATATCGTGCGCGGCGGTGGCCGTGTACGTGTCGATGACAAGGCGATGATCAATTCACGCGCCGATGTGAACCAGCTCCTGCCGCTCAAATATCATTGGGCCTGGGAGAAATATCTCAACGGCTGCAACAATCACTGGATGCCGACAGAAGTCTCGATGCAGGCTGACATTGCGCTGTGGAAATCCAAGGACGGCCTGACCGATGATGAACGGCGCATGATCAAGCGCAATCTCGGTTTCTTTGCCGCATCGGAGTCGCTTGTCGCCAACAATATCGTGCTTGCCATCTATCGCCACCTGACCAATCCGGAATGCCGCCAATATTTGCTGCGTCAAGCTTTTGAGGAAGCGGTTCATACCCATACGTTCCAATATATCGTTGAAAGTCTTGGACTCGATGAGGGTGAACTGTTCAACATGTACCGCGAAGTGCCTTCCATTACCGACAAGGCGGCATGGGCACTCAAGCATACGCAGAACCTTGATAATCCGGACTTCAAAACCGGAACGCCCGAGATGGATCAGGCGTTTCTGCGCGATCTTGTCGCCTTCTATGTGATTTTCGAGGGCATGTGGTTCTATACGGGCTTTGCCCAGATTCTGTCGCTCGGACGGCGCAACAAAATGGTCGGCATTGCCGAGCAGTATCAGTATATCCTGCGCGACGAGAGCATTCACATGAATTTCGGCATCGACGTGATCAACCAGATTCGTCACGAAAACCCGCATCTGTGGACGAGGGCATTTACTGAAGAACTGCGCGGGATGATCAGGGATGCCGCTGAACTCGAAGCCTCCTATAGCCGCGATACCATGCCACGCGGTTTTCTCGGGCTGAATGCCGCGTTGTGCGAAACCTATATGCACTTCATCGCCAACCGCCGCTGCGCCCAGCTTGGCCTCGCGCAGGTCTTTGCCGATACGGATAATCCCTTCCCGTGGATGTCGGAAGCGATGGATCTGAAGAAGGAAAAGAACTTCTTCGAAACACGCGTCATTGAATATCAGAGCGGCGGAGCACTGGCATGGGATTGATGAACGCTACACCATTGCCGGAGGATGTCTTCGTTGCCTGGCTGATGCAGCAACCGAAGAACGCCGATCTTGTGGCAGCGGCCAGTATCGAGGTGGCACGGCTGCGCCGCCATGCCAGTCATCCCGGTGCCAAGCGGCTGCATGATCTCTTCTGTGCTCTGATCAGCGCAAAGAAAGCAGGACTTCGTCCAAAAACATCGCAGTTGCGGCAATGAAGCGGAAAGTCCTCATTATCGGCATCGGGGCAGGCAATCCTGACTATGTGACTATTCAGGCTGTGAACGCGCTCAATCAGGTCGACGTCTTCTTTATCCCTGATAAAGGTGTCGAAAAGGAACAGTTGTCGCGCATTCGCCGCGAGATCTGCGAGCGTTTCATCACAGATCATGACTATCGCCTGGTCGATTTTGAAACGCCCGTCCGCCACAAGCCATCATCGACCTATCGCGCCAGTGTCGAGGATTGGCACGACAAGGTGGAGGCGACCTATGCGCATCTGCTCATGGAGGAACTTGGCGATGACGAGTGCGGGGCGTTTCTCGTCTGGGGTGATCCATCTCTTTATGATAGCACATTGCGCATTCTGGATCGGCTCAATGCCAAAGGTGGCTTTGAACTCGAATATGATGTGATCCCCGGCATATCAAGCATTCAGGCGCTCACAGCCAAGCATAAGGTCGTGCTCAATCGTATCGGCGAATCCATCACCATTACGACAGGCCGCAAGCTGGAAGAGGGGTTTCCCAACAACTCGGAAAGCATTGTGGTCATGCTCGACGGCGAGGGCGCTTTCAAGAATATCAAGGAAGACGTCGATATCTATTGGGGTGCCTATGTCGGAACGGAGGACGAGATTCTTCTGTCGGGCCGGTTGCGCGATGTCGTCGATGAGATCGAACGATTGCGCAACGTGGCGCGCGAACAAAAAGGCTGGATCATGGATACATACCTCTTGAAACGAACGGGTGAAAAGTAACGGCCAGGGACGGTTTTGCAGCAGTATGACAAGACGCCGCAGCTGCGACAGAATTTGCCGCCAATAGAATTGATTTGTTGACATAAAGATATCTTTATGTGAGTTTACGCCTCCCATCCCAAGATGGCCAAGAGGCGTTTGTACGATGAATATTGCAGTCGATAATCTGTTTGGTCCCATGGGCGCTCCGCGGGACGGCTCGGAAGTGTTTGAAGCGCTGACCAAGGCGGCGCAGGAACGCATCCTGATTCTCGATGGTGCCATGGGCACGCAGATTCAGGGGCTGAGCCTTAACGAGGATGATTTTCGCGGCGACCGCTTTACCGATTGCTCCTGCCACCTGCAGGGCAATAATGACCTTCTGATTCTGACCCAGCCACAGGCAATCGAGGATATTCACTACGCCTATGCCATGGCTGGCGCTGATATTCTTGAAACCAACACCTTCTCTTCCACGACCATTGCCCAGGCTGATTACAGCATGGAAGAGGTGGTCTATGAGCTGAACCGCGACGGCGCACGCCTTGCGCGCCGTGCTGCCATCAAGGCTGAACAGAAGGATGGCAGGCGCCGCTTCGTTGCCGGCGCGCTTGGACCGACAAACCGTACAGCCTCCATTTCGCCCGATGTGAACAATCCCGGTTATCGCGCCGTTACTTTTGATGATCTGCGCATCGCCTATGCGGATCAGGTGCGCGGTCTGATGGATGGCGGTGCCGATATCATCCTGATTGAAACGATCTTCGATACGCTGAATGCCAAGGCGGCCGTTTTCGCCACGCAGGAAGTATTCGAGGAAAAGGGCATTACGCTGCCGATCATGATCTCCGGCACGATCACCGATTTGTCGGGCCGTACGCTATCCGGGCAGACACCAACCGCTTTCTGGCATTCCGTCCGCCATGCGGAACCTTTCACGATAGGCTTGAATTGCGCCCTTGGTGCGAATGCGATGCGCGCGCATCTGGCAGAAATCTCCAGCGTTGCCGATACCTTCGTCTGCGCCTATCCCAATGCCGGACTGCCGAATGAATTCGGTCAGTACGACGAAAGCCCGGAAGCTATGGCAGAACAGCTTGAGGGCTTTGCTCAGGAAGGTCTGCTGAATATCGTCGGCGGCTGCTGCGGCTCCACGCCGGAGCATATCCGAGCGATTGCCGAGGCTGTTGGAAAATATCCGCCGCGCCAGATCCCCGATATATCGGTTCATATGCGCCTTTCCGGTCTTGAGCCGTTCACATTGACCAAGGATATCCCCTTCGTCAATGTGGGCGAGCGCACCAACATCACCGGTTCAGCCAAATTCCGCAAGCTGATCACCGCAGGTGACTTCGCCACCGCACTTGATGTGGCCCGCGATCAGGTTGCCAATGGCGCGCAGATCATCGACATCAATATGGATGAAGGCCTGATCGACAGCGAAAAGGCGATGGTCGAATTCCTCAATCTGATTGCAGCCGAGCCCGATATTGCGCGCGTGCCCGTCATGATCGACAGTTCCAAATGGGATGTCATCGAGGCCGGTTTGAAATGCGTGCAGGGCAAGCCGCTCGTCAATTCGATCTCCATGAAAGAGGGCGAGGAAGCATTCCTGCATCATGCCAAACGCGTGCGCGCCTATGGTGCTGCCGTCGTGGTCATGGCCTTCGATACGGCGGGGCAGGCCGATACGCTGGAGCGCAAGGTTGAGATTTGTACCCGCGCCTATGAGCTTCTGACCAAGGAAGCAGGGTTTCCGCCTGAGGATATTATCTTTGATCCCAACGTGTTCGCGGTTGCCACGGGTATCGAGGAGCACAATGGCTACGGCGTTGCCTTCATCGAAGCCACGCGCCAGATCACCGAAACGCTGCCGCATGTGCATATCTCGGGCGGTATTTCCAACCTGTCATTCTCGTTCCGCGGCAATGAACCGGTGCGCGAAGCCATGCATGCCGTGTTTCTCTACCACGCCATTCAGGTTGGCATGGATATGGGTATCGTCAATGCCGGACAGCTGGCAGTGTACGAATCCATTGATCCGGAACTGCGCGATGCCTGCGAAGACGTGGTTCTCAACCGCCGCGACGACGCGACCGAACGCCTGCTTGATCTGGCCGAACGTTACAAGGGTTCGGCGGGCAAGGAAGCGCGCGAACGCGATCTTGCCTGGCGCGAATGGAGCGTCGCCGACCGCATTTCCCATGCCCTCGTCAATGGTATCACCGAATTTATCGATGTTGACACCGAGGAAGCCCGGCTTGGTTCCGAGCGGCCGCTGCATGTGATCGAAGGCCCGTTGATGGCGGGCATGAATGTTGTCGGCGATCTTTTTGGTGCCGGAAAGATGTTCCTGCCGCAGGTGGTGAAATCCGCCCGCGTGATGAAGCAGGCTGTCGCTCTGCTTCTGCCCCATATGGAAGCGGAAAAGCTTGCCAATGGCGGCACGGGCGAACGCGAAAGCGCCGGTAAAGTGCTGATGGCGACCGTCAAGGGCGACGTCCACGATATCGGCAAAAACATTGTCGGCGTCGTGCTCGCCTGTAACAATTACGAGATCATCGATCTCGGCGTCATGGTGCCCGCCACTAAAATTCTTCAGACCGCAAAAGAGCTGAATGTCGATATTATTGGCCTGTCCGGGCTGATCACGCCCTCGCTTGACGAGATGGTACATGTGGCTTCCGAGATGGAGCGGGAAGGCTTTAACATTCCGCTGCTGATTGGCGGCGCAACGACAAGCCGCGTCCATACGGCGGTCAAGATCAATCCGCGCTATCACAGCGGCCAGACTGTTTATGTCACCGACGCAAGCCGCGCCGTGGGTGTGGTGTCCAATCTTCTGTCGCCTGACACCAAAGGCAGCTTCGTTGACAATATCCGCAAGGAATATACCAAGGTCGCCGAGACCCATGCCCGCAACGAAGCGGACAAGCAGCGGTTATCGCTGGATAAGGCCCGCGCCAATGCGCACAAGATTGACTGGTCGGGCTATGAACCGCCAAAGCCTTCGTTCTTGGGAACGCGGGTGTTTGAGAATTACGATCTTGCGGAACTGTCGCGCTATATCGACTGGACACCTTTCTTCCAGACCTGGGAGCTGAAGGGGCGTTATCCCGCTATTCTCGAAGATGAACATCAGGGCGCAGCGGCGCGGCAGCTGTTTGCCGATGCGCAGGCAATGTTGACCAAAATCATTGACGAAAAATGGTTCAATCCGAAAGCCGTCATCGGCTTCTGGCCGGCGGGCACGGTCGGCGACGATATCCGTCTGTTCACTGATGAGACGCGCGCGAAAGAGCTTGCCACTCTTTATACTTTACGCCAGCAGCTTTCGAAGCGGGATGGCCGGCCAAATGTGGCGCTATCGGATTTCGTTGCGCCGGTAGGCAGTGGCAAGCAGGACTACATTGGCGGCTTTGTTGTCACGGCGGGTATAGAAGAGATCGCCATTGCGGAACGTTTTGAGCGGGCCAATGATGATTACTCCTCCATTCTGGTCAAGGCTCTGGCAGATCGCTTTGCCGAAGCCTTCGCCGAATTGATGCATGAGAAGGTACGCAAGGAATTCTGGGGCTATGCGTCTGATGAAAGCCTGCAACCCGTCGAGCTAATCGGCGAGCCTTATCGCGGCATCCGTCCGGCACCCGGCTATCCGGCCCAGCCTGACCATACGGAAAAAGACACGCTGTTCAGCCTGCTCGATGCGGAAAAGCAGATCAATGTCCGCCTTACCGAGAGTTATGCCATGTGGCCGGGCTCTTCGGTGTCAGGGATTTATCTCGCCCATCCGGAATCCTATTATTTCGGCGTCGCCAAGGTGGAGCGCGATCAGGTCGAGGATTATTCCGAGCGTAAAGACATGCCTGTCGAGGACGTCGAGCGTTGGCTTGGCCCGATCCTCAATTATGTTCCGGCGCCAAGGGCTCAAGCGGCCGAGTGAAGGTAATTGCGGGGAGGCGCTCCCAGCATGCGCTTGAACATGGTGGTGAAAGCGGGAACGCTGTTATAGCCAAGGTCAAGCGCAACGCTCGTCACCGGTTCGCCTTCCGTCAAGCGGGGCAAGGCGGATAGAAGGCAGGCCTGTTGCCGCCATGTCGAGAGGCTTAATCCCGTCTCGCGCCGGAAAAACCGTGTAAAGGTGCGGCGGCTCATGCCCAAACGATCGGCCCAATCGTCTATATTTGTGCGCGGTGAAGGGTCTTTCAGAAAGCTCCGGCAAAGCGCTGCAAGTCTCGTATCATCAGGAAAGGGCAGACCAAGCGGCTGCTCTTCCAGCATGGGAATTTCATGCAGCAGCAATCCCATCATATAGGTGGCGCGCGGGCTTACCTGTTCCTGCTCCGGTGAAGCAACCACTTCACGAATAAGCGTGTCCATCAGGGGCGTCAGGCTGGTTACGTGCAGATGGCTCTTCAGCCCCTCCACCGCGTCAGGCCGCACATAGATGGAATGCATGGCCACATCACCATGCATATCCACCGCATGTCCTATTCCCGCGGGAAGCCATAAAGCGTGATGCGGCGGAACCATCCAGCGGCCGAACTTCGTTGTCACCATCGCAACACCGGTCATCGCGTGCAGAAGCTGCGACAGGCTATGGCGATGTTCAGGGATATGGCAGCCGGACGGATAGTGCGCGAGGCCCGCAACGACATCGCCCTTGGATTGCTCAAGCCATTCAAGCCGTTGAAGGTGAAGCCGTAGAAAATCTTTTGAAAAGAAGCTTGCTTCAGGAAATTTCAGATAGAGCATCGGACTTGGCCCACTTGCGAAAGAAATAGACCAAACCACGAAGGCGGGTTCTGCGCAACAAGTATATCAGAGAGGTGAAGGGGACGCGGCGGTCGCGATTCACCCCCTCATTCTCCGATGGAACGCCCGATATGACCGATACGTCCTTGCCTTTGCAGCGCTCAAGCGCTGAAACCACCGCCTTCGCGATCATCTTTGCTGTCAGCTTCTGCCATCTGCTCAATGACATGATGCAGTCAATGCTTTCGGCTATCTACCCGATGCTCAAGACCAATTATGGGCTCGACTTCAAACAGATCGGTCTTCTTACCCTGACGTTTCAGGTCACGGCATCGCTGCTGCAACCTATCGTCGGCACTTACACCGACAAACGCCCCATGCCCTATTCCCTGCCTGTTGGCATGGGCTTTTCGCTTGTCGGCCTTGGCCTTCTGTCGATTGCCACGCACTATTCGATGCTGCTCATCGGTGCTGCCTTTATCGGTATTGGTTCGTCCATCTTCCATCCGGAATCGTCGCGCGTTGCCCGTCTTGCTTCCGGCGGGCGTCATGGCCTTGCCCAGTCGCTGTTTCAGGTTGGCGGCAATTTCGGCACGGCACTTGGCCCATTGCTGGCAGCCTTTATCATCCTGCCGCACGGCCAGCAAAGCATTGCCTGGTTTTCCGCAGCTGCACTCATTGGCATGATCATCCTTTATCAGGTCGGCAACTGGTATCAGCGCTATCGCGCCGCCAACTCGAAAAAGCCGCCCGCAAGCCGCGCCCTGAAACTGCCGCGCCGCAAGGTAACGATGTCGCTGATCATTCTGACATTGCTTGTTTTCAGCAAGAACATCTATCTGGCCAGCATATCGAGCTACTACACGTTCTACGTGATCCATAAATTCGGCATCACCGTGCAACAGTCGCAGCTGATGCTCTTCCTGTTCCTTGGCGCAGCGGCTGTCGGCATCATTGGCGGCGGGCTGGTCGGTGACAAGATCGGCGTCAAAACCGTGATCTGGTTCTCAATCCTTGGCGTCCTGCCGTTCACGCTGTTGATGCCCTATGCAAACCTGTTCTGGACCGGTGTGCTGACCGTATTCATCGGCCTCATCCTGTCCTCTGCCTTCCCGGCTATCGTGGTGTTTGCGCAGGAACTGGTGCCCGGCCGCGTTGGGATGATTGCCGGCATCTTCTTCGGCTTCGCTTTCGGTATGGCCGGGATTGCGGCTGCGGTTCTCGGTGTTGTTGCCGACAGCAAAGGCATCGACTTTGTCTATATGATCTGCTCCTATCTGCCGTTCCTTGGCCTCCTCACCATCTTCCTGCCGAGCATGCGTGAGTTGAAGGGAGAATCGGTGCTCGCACCGGCATAACAGGCAGCGCTATTGTTGCCATAGGGCGACAGTCGCTGAAATAACAGATCACGACGACGTCAGGCCCGGAACAGTCATGTTCCGGGCCTGATTTCAATTGGATGAATGATTTCAACAGCTAAACATGATTTCTTTATTCACATTTTATACTTAGTGCAAAACCTTCTGGAAGCGTTCTAAATCATTGTTGTTGCGCGCTATTTCACACCATATTATCCAAAAGTATGACGTTTCAACCGCGCATGAACACCAAGATCAATGGCTTTACGGTTGTGGGAGGGCTGCAACAGCGCTCCTGGGATGGCATTGCCGCCGATCTTTTCAGCGTCGATTGTGCAGCGGATGCGAGTGGCCAGTACGAAGCGAGAGACCCCCGGCTTTTTATCGTCCTGGATGGATTGAAGACCGGCACTTTCAACGTGAAACTGGACCCGCAAAGCAAAGATCTCGGCAATGAAGGGGTAGCCAACCCCATGTGCTATGTCCCGGCGGGCATGCCGCTCTGGTCCCGTCTCGACAAGGTCAAGCACATCCGCCACATTGACCTGCATTTCAATGTAAAATCTCTGGTTAAACGCTTTGGCGAAGATGTTGATCTCGGTGTCATGGCCCAGCCACGCCTGATGTTTTCCGATGCGCGTATTCTGGCGCTCGCCAATCTCGTTGCTGGAGAATGTTGTAATCCGGAGCCATTGCACCAGCTCTACGGGGAGAGTCTGGCAATCTCCGTGTTCTCGGTGCTGTTCGACATCAAGGCCAAGGCGGAACGCAAGCGAAGCAAGCTTGCCCCATGGCAATTGCGCCGTGTCACCGATTATCTCGAGGAAAACTGGATGCGACCGATCCGTCTGCAGGAATTGGCGGAGCTGGCTGGATTGTCACAATCGCATTTCGGCCACGCCTTCAAAGCTTCCACAGGCATGCCGCCACATCAATGGCAGATGAGTGTCCGCGTGCGGCGTATCGAGGAAATGTTGCTGCGATCGAACCATAGTCTCAATCACATTGCGGAACTTGCGGGCTTTGCTGATCAGGCTCATTTCACGCGCGTATTTCGCCAACACACCGGCGTCACACCAGCCGCATGGCAGCGCGCACAGAAGTAATCGGCGGACTTTAGCCCCAAAACGTTCAAAAATCCGCGGTTTCAGACAAGACCCCACCATATAGTTGAGTTAAATATTCATAATATCTTTCAGGCACATGATGATACCAGCGCGGGTGCAGCGGCGTGCGGGATCATTGTATTTTGGGGCGACACAATGACAAGAAACAACCGGACCCGCTGGGCAAGTCTTTTGCTTGCCAGCACGACACTGGGCATTTCAATTATGCCGAATGCTGCAAGCGCTCAAGAGCCCATCGTCCTGAAGGAAATCGTCATTGATGGCGGCAATGGCTCGGCAACCGGTCCCGTGAATGGATATGTAGCCAAGAAAACCCAGGCTGGCTCCAAGTCAGATATGCCGATCACTGCTATCCCGCAGTCCGTTTCGGTCGTTGGCCAACAGGAACTACAGGACAGAGGCGTCAAGAAGGTTGATGAAGCGCTGCGCTACACGTCTGGTATCACCGCATCGCCCTTCGGCGAAGACCCTGACACGGACTGGATTTTCATTCGTGGTTTTCAGGCAACCCAGACAGGCATATTCCTTGATGGCCTGCCGCTCTACGGTTACGGCTTCGGCGGCTTCCAGGTCGATCCATTCATGCTTGAGCGCGTTGAAGTCCTCAAAGGCCCGGCATCCGTGCTTTACGGCGGCGCCAATCCCGGCGGCATCGTCAATATGGTCAGCAAGCGTCCACAGAAGGACCGCTTCGGCCGTATCGAAACCGGCATCAACCAGTACGGCAATGCTTATCTCGGTGTCGATGTCGGCGACAAGATCGACGAAAACGGGGTGTGGACCTATCGCTTTACCGGCCGGATAGCGGGCGGCGATCAGCAGACGGATTTTGCCGAGGACCTGCGCGGCATTATCGCACCGCAGCTGACCTATGAACCATCAGCCGATACCAAAATTACCCTGCATGGCTATTTCTCGGCTCTCGATCAGACTCATGCGGGCGGCAACTTTCTTCCCTATGTGGGCACGGTTGTCGATGCGCCATTCGGCAAGATCAGCCGCGATGCGAATTTCACTGAACCCGGCATCGATGATGGCAAATACAGGCAGGCGATGATCGGCTACGAAGTCGAGCACACATTCGATAGTGGCTGGAAACTCAGCCAGAATGTCCGCTACAGCCATTTGAGCAAACAGGAAACCAATCCTTATCCCTATGGCTATGTTGATCCAAAATTCCCCTTTGGTGGTGGCCCGAACCCGACAACACCGGATAATCTGCTGTATCGCATTGGCTTCAATCACGACACCAAGGTCGATACATTCCTGATGGACAACCGCGCCGAAAAGGAATTCACCACCGGAGCGCTTGAGCACAACTTCCTGTTTGGCGTCGACTACAAATATTTCAGGATCGATCAGGTGCAGGCGTCAGGCGGCGCAACACCGATCAGTGCCAATAACCCGGTCTATGGGGCGCCGCAGGGCTCAACCAGCGTCTATCTCGATCAGGTTCTGAAGATGAACCAGATTGGCGTCTATGCGCAGGATCAGGTGCGCTTTGGCGATGGCTGGCTGGTCACCCTGAATGGCCGCTACGATTATGTAAAAATCCAATCGGATTCGGCTGAAGGTCCCTTTTTCCCGCTGGGTCCGACTTATGAATACAATAAGAGCGCTGTCAGCGGGCGTATCGGCCTCGGCTATGAATTTTCCAACGGTGTGACGCCCTATATCAGTGCCGCCACATTCTTCAACCCGGTGATCGGCGTAACATTGGGCGATCCATTAAAGCCGGAAGAGGGCTATCAGTTTGAAGCTGGCGTCAAATATGTACCTGACTTTGTTGATGGCCTGCTGACTGCATCGGTGTTCCAGATCACCAAACAAAATGCTCTGTCGCGTATTCCGGGTACATTTATCGACACGCAATTGGGCGAGGTCACATCAACCGGGCTTGAACTGGAAGGCAAGGTCAATATCGACCAGAACTGGAAAGCTCTGGCGTCACTGACCGTCCTCGACATGGAAATCACCAAGGATGAAGACGCAAAGCTGATTGGCAACTGGCCGACAATCGTCCCCAAAGTGACGGCTGCTTTCTGGCTGGATTACACAGTCGATCAGGGTCCCTTGGAAGGTGTCAATCTGGGTGCAGGTGTTCGCTATCAGGGTGAATCCTACGCCAATAAGAGCAATACCCTCAAAGTGCCCGGTGCGACGTTGTTTGATGCGGCGATCCGATATGAAAAAGATAGCTGGGGCGTCGCTCTTAATGTCACCAACCTTTTCGACAAGGCCTATGTAAAGGGTTGCGACGGTGAGGCGGTCTGCGGTTATGGCGATGGCCGGACGTTTACGCTTTCCGCCCATACCAAGTGGTGACGCGAAAACGCTATCTATAGAACGGTCGAGTCCCGACACCCGCGATGCAAGTGCATGGCGGGTGTTTTTCTTTGCTGGTGCTCCTGACTCGATTTGTCAGGAGGTGGTTTGAAAACCTGTTCTGATCACCATATAAGGAAAACAATTCTTCCAATGATGGTTCGCATCTCCGGTTCGTTCGTCTGGAGACGCCGCGACCGAAAATTCCGTTCGGATAGTCTCATGTCATCAGCCATATCTGTTTCCAACCTGTACAAGACCTATGGTTCGGGTTTTGAAGCACTGAAGAATATCAACCTCGATATCCATCACGGCGAGATCTTTGCACTGCTCGGACCGAATGGTGCTGGCAAGACGACGCTGATCAGCACCATCTGCGGTATCGTCAATCCAACATCGGGGACGATCCTTGCCGATGGCCACGATATTCAGAAGAACTACCGCGCGGCGCGCACGAAAATCGGCCTCGTCCCGCAGGAACTGACAACAGATGCCTTTGAGAGTGTCTGGAATACTGTCAGTTTCAGCCGCGGTCTGTTCGGTAAATCTTCCAACCCTGCCCATATCGAGAAAATTCTGAAAGAACTTTCGTTGTGGGACAAAAAAGACAACAAGCTCATCACACTGTCAGGCGGTATGAAGCGCCGTGTGATGATTGCCAAGGCACTGTCACACGAACCGGAAATTCTGTTTCTCGACGAGCCCACGGCAGGTGTCGATGTGGAATTGCGCCGCGACATGTGGAATGTAGTGCGGGCGCTGCGCGAGTCCGGTGTCACCATCATTCTGACAACCCATTACATTGAAGAAGCCGAGCAGATGGCAGACCGTATCGGTGTCATCAGCAAAGGCGAGATCATTCTGATCGAAGAAAAGAACGAGTTGATGCGCTCGCTCGGCAAGAAGCAGCTCCGGCTGCAATTGCAGGAAGAGCACAAAACCATACCGGCGGCTTTGGCCAAATATGGCCTTGAACTGACGCCAAGCGGCTGCGAGCTGATCTACAGCTATGACGCCCATGAGGACAAAACCGGCATCGCCGCCTTGCTCAAAGATCTGGACAAGGCTGGGGTAGGGTTCAACGACATTCAGACGAAGCAAAGTTCGCTTGAGGAAATCTTCGTCAATCTGGTGAGAGAACGCAAATGAACCTTTATGCGATCCGCGCGATCTATCTGTTTGAAATGCATCGCACATGGCGCACGATCATGCAGAGCATCATCTCGCCCGTTATTTCCACAAGCCTGTATTTTGTTGTCTTCGGCTCGGCAATCGGGGGACGCATCCCTGAAATCAACGGTGTCAGCTATGGTGCATTCATCGTGCCGGGACTGGTCATGCTGTCGTTGCTGACACAAAGCATCTCCAATGCTTCCTTCGGCATCTACTTTCCGAAATTCACCGGAACGATCTACGAACTGCTATCCGCGCCGGTCTCCTATTTCGAGATTGTCATTGCCTATGTCGGAGCAGCAGCGTCGAAATCGATTATCCTTGGGGTGATTATTCTGGCAACGGCCGCCCTTTTCGTGCCGATGCGGATCGACCACCCCTTTGTCATGGTGCTGTTTCTGGTGCTGA
Source organism: Phyllobacterium sp. T1293 (assembly GCF_020731415.2). Lineage (NCBI taxonomy): Bacteria > Pseudomonadati > Pseudomonadota > Alphaproteobacteria > Hyphomicrobiales > Phyllobacteriaceae > Phyllobacterium > Phyllobacterium meliloti. The sequence continues at coordinate 69,640 of NZ_CP088275.1, forward strand.
CGGCAGTGACCTTCAGCCTGTTCGGCTTCATTATCGGTATCTGGGCGGATGGTTTTGAAAAGCTGCAGCTGGTGCCGCTGATGATCGTCACGCCGCTGACATTTCTCGGCGGCAGCTTTTATTCCATCAACATGCTTCCGGAATTCTGGCGCACCGTTACCCTGTTCAATCCGGTCGTTTATCTTATCAGTGGCTTCCGCTGGAGTTTCTACGGATCATCGGACGTACATATCGGAACCAGCCTTGGGATGACGGCAGTGTTCCTCGTCGTCTGTATTCTGATTGTGCGCTGGATGTTCAAGACGGGATACAGGCTGAAAAGCTAAGCCTATTCTTCCCAACGTTGCGACGGATCGCGATCATCGGTCGTATGGTTGCGCTCCTCGCTGCTGAGGAAGTCAGCTGAAATCTCGTTGGTTTTCAGCAGCAGGCTGCCATCCTGATCAGACACAGCGCCATAGGCGGCGCCGCTCTCTGGCGTGGATGGTTTGAACAATATTCTCACTGTCGGACCCATACGCGTTCCCCGTACCTAAAATCGTACGCACTACCCACGACGTGTATGATGCAGGCAAAACCGGCTGAGAGTCGAGTCCCTTCAGCGGCTCCAGAGTCCATAGACGACCAAAGCCACGAACAGCGTAACGAAAGCTGCAAAAGCAATATGCAGTTTTACCAGAACACTTTTGGTTCCCGATATACGCGCATTCAGTGGCCGGGTTTTCTCCGGGCGCGCACGCAGGCGCATCCGCGCCAATATATCATCCAGGGCCTTGCAGCCATCCAACTCATCCTCATGTGAGGCAATGAACCGGAACAGCGCCGCGTCGAATAGAAGATAGCCTGTTAAAAACAGGGTGATCAATCCGCCAATCATCATGAGGGGCCAAAGCCCGGCAAACAGAGCGCCGCCCTTGTCCGCGATAATGGAGGTGCCGACCATAAGTATGCAGGTAAGGACGCCATAGGTTATGGCGCGGTGCCTCAAATGATGAGCAAACTCGGCAGCATCTTCCTCCATGGCATTCCTTTCCCAAGCCTTGATGTTGTAGCCCGTGCCCGCTCATTTTATGATCATATGGGACCACCCACAATCGGAATATTGCGGAGCATCGTTCAAAGCATTCTTCAGGAACGGGCGTTAGGGCTTTGATCTTATAGGGCAAAGCAACGGAAGACCTTTTGCAGGGTAAGGGCAGTTCCAATGGCAATAACACCCGCGATTGCGACGGGTATGGCTGCGGCTTTCCAGCCAACGGCGTCAACAAGACTGCCGACAACGACTGGACCAATCATCTGGCCAAGATTGCTGCCCTGCATGACAAGACCGACTGACATAGCGCCAAGTTGCGCCTCCGGCACGGCCCGTGGTGCAGCTCCCATCATCGCTGAGGGTAGACAACCGCCCACACCTGAGAAGACCACACAGAGACTGAAAATCAGCCATGTTGGTCCAGAAAGGGTGAACACAGCGACACCTGTCATTGTCATGATGGCGCTTGCCACGGCAAGCAGTAACCAGCGCGGCACACCATGACGCAGTGCAATACCAGCGCCAATATTGCCCAGAATGTTGGTCACAATGGCAAAGGCGGTCATCATGCCCGCAGCCGTACTCGATACACCCATCCGTTCGGCCAGAAGGACAGGCAGAAAGCTGAACAGAGCAAAAAACTGCAGGCCATACATGGCGAACATCATGGCCAGAAGCAGCGGACCAGCTGACGTAACTGTCTTGCCTGCATTCTTCGCTATCGTGTTCAGTGAAGGCTTTGCCCGCGGTGATTTCTCTTTCGGGACAAGGATTTGCAACAGGAGAGCGAACAGGCAGGCGACAATCGCATTGGCGAACCAGAAAACGCGCCAGCCATCAATGGCAAGACCAAGCAGAATCGCCAGTGCGATTCCAGCCGGCATGTAGCAACTCCAGAATGCGAAAACGAGATCGCGATCCTGTGCCGCGGCAATGCGATTGAGGATGGCAGACCCGGCAATGACCACGAACAGCAAACCGGTTCCTTCCAGAACACGTGCCGCCAGCAGGATGTTGAAGGTTTCGGTCGATGCGCCAATTGCGCTGCCCAATGCAATGCCAAGAAGCCCAGCGACAATCAGATTTCTGTCGCCAAAGCGCGTTGTGGCCGCCCCGGCAGGAATACCGCCCACCACCGCAAGCAAGGCGAAGATCGACATCACCCATCCGGCCTGACCAAGGTTCAGGTGAAAATCATTGCGCAATGCGGGAATGGCAATGGCCGCTTTCCCCACCTGAAGCGCGGCAACGACACCGCTTGCGATAACAAGGATTGTGGAGAGACGATCGGTTTTAAGGGCGGACAGGCTACTGATTTTAGTCACGACAGATATCCGGGAGAATTGCACCGCCCGCATCATCGCATGCCAATTCCATCGATGATATTGACAAAATATGGCTCAACATGATCGATTAAATAGATCATGTTGGATGCACTCACACTTGATCAGATGCGCATGTTCGTTGCTGTCACCGAGACCGGCAGCTTTCGCGCGGCGGCAACTCAGCTGTCACGCGTACAATCTGCCATCAGCCACTCAATCGCAGGCATGGAAACACAACTCGGCCTTGCGCTGTTTGACCGTTCGGGCCATCGGCCAGTTCTGACATCGGAGGGGCAAGCACTCCTTGCCGATATCAGAGCGATCCTGTTGAAGGTGGATACGATGCGGGCCCGGGCGCGGGGTTTGGGCGAGGGGCTCGAACTTGGCATATCCATCGCGCTTGACCCGCAATTTCCGGTTGAACTTGCGGCGAGTGCCTTGAAAGCGGTGCAGGATGCCTATCCCTCCGTTGGTGTACGGCTGACCATCGCCCCCATGGGAACGCCGATTGCAGCCTTGCGCGAGCGCCGATGCACAATGGCCATCATGGCGTTGGACATGCCTGACCCGATGATAGAGTTGGAAGAGCTTGCCTTTCTCTGGCGCGTTGCCGTTGTCTCGCCGCACCATCCGCTGGCGCTACGTGCTGCACCTGGACCTGCGGTCACTGCGGCGGAGCTTGCCGATCATGTCCAGATTGTTGGTGAGGACCCCTCGCACCTGACAGAGGGCCGCGATTTTCACGTTCTGTCGCCGCGAACCTGGCGGGTCAGTGACAATGACACCAAGCGGGTTCTTATCCTGAAAGCCATTGGTTGGGGCAACCTGCCAATCTGGCTGGTTGAAAAGGACTTGAACGAGGGAAAGCTGGTGCGGGTGCCCACGGCCGAGTATGGCCAGAAGGGCGAAACCATGCTGCGCGCCTATATTGCACACCGTTCCGATGAGCCGTTGGGGCCTGCCTCGCGGCTGTTTCGCAAGGCGCTTATCGAGCAGGTTCAGCAGGAAAAAATATCCGCGCCCTGAATGTCCCGCTTTGCCATTGCTTCTGGAAAACCCACTTTGGGACTCCTCTACGGTTGTACTGCCCTCTGTTCTGCACTAGGTGCTAACCGCGAACACACGCACTCTCTGGGGGAAATATAATGCTTTGCCCGCGCTGATGCCCAAATTCTGCAGCACCAGCGTGGAAAGCAATAATGGCCGACAGGCCCAACTGCTCGGGCTGCTTTTGCCTGAGTGGAATTAAGAAAAGAAAAGGAAAGTAACAAAATGCCAGGATTCCGTTTTGCCATTGCGGCTGTCATGACCGTGTTCATGGCCCTGACAATCTCAGCCTGCTCGGACAGCGAGGCCACCCAGCGCAAGGCATTCATCGATTTTCTGCAGACACGCATTGTCGACAAGAAGGGTGTGAGCGTTCCGCAGCTTACGGCAGAAGAAACCAAATCCCTCGGTGCCTATGCTGCTCAGTACAAGGTCATCACTGATTTTCACGCGGCCATGAATGAAAAGATCAGCAAGCCGATGGAAGCCCTTACTGCCAAGGGCGCAATTACGTCGATTAACGATGCCATGAATCGCAAGGAAGACATCAAGGCCGCCTTTGCTGGCCTGAGTGCCCTGCGCACCGCCATGGATGAAGAGCAGGCCACTGCGGACAAGGCTCATGCGGCATTGAAGCAGCCGGAGGACCTCAAGCCCGTTTTTGACAAGGCCTATGACAAGACCGTCAGCAATCTCGCCAACACCTATAAGGAGATCTTTCCCGCCACGAGCGAGACCTTTGACATTCTCCTGAAAGTTGTTGATTTCGTTGACCAGCATAAGGACAAGATCACGATTTCGGGCTCAATGTTTGAGGTGTCCGATCCCACTGTTCAAGCGCAACTGAACACGCTGCTTGAACAGGTCAATGCCAAGGGACAGGCCATGTCTGAAGCGCAGAGGAAAATGCGCGCAGCAATTTACGGCAATTAATCGACCCGGCCACGCGCGGCGACGGGGGCAATTTCCACAACCTCGTCGCCTGAAATCAGTACAACGCTGTCAAACAGGTTTGACACCACGCAGGCATGATTGGGGATAATCCGCACCCGGTCCCCAATCTCAGGCTTGGATTTGCAACCCGACACATCGATTGTCCCATGTTCCTCGCTCAGCGATGTAATCACCGCTTCCGGGAACTCCACGATCCGGCCAAAACCTTCCATTCCAAATGTATCGCTCGACAGCGACTTTGATCCCGCGTCGATAATCACACGATTTTCCGTCGGGCGGCTGACAACGGTTGCAAGGACAGTCAAAGCACAATCGTCCCAGGTGCCCGCATTCTTTGCCACCTGAAACCGATCCATATAGATATAGGTGCCGGGCCGATGTTCCGTGGCAGTTGTCACCTCATGGGCATGCCACATATCGGGTGAGCCGCCATTGGAGATAATGCCGGGATTGAGACCCGCATCAATGGCCTTCTGCTTTGCTGATCCCAGCCAAGCCTCATTCTCTGCAACAGCGCCCGCTTTCGGATAGGTCATGAAACCCGCAAAGGTAAGACCGCTGGCGGCATCAATTGTCTTTGCCAATGCCACGGCCTCATCGGGCGTTTGCACACCGCAGCGGCCCATGCCCGTATCGCATTCAACGAGAACTTCGAGCGGTTTTGCCGAATTGGCGAACGCAGCGGAAAGACCACTTACCGTTGCTGCACTGTCGGCTGTCACAGCTATCTTGATACGGTGATGCAGCGCCACAAGCCGGTCGAGCTTGGCTTTGCCGATAATATTATAGGGAATAAAGATATCGGTGAGACCCGCATCAGCCATGACCTCGACTTCACCGAGTTTCTGACAGGTGATCCCAACAGCACCGAGTTCCACCTGACGCTTGGCAAAACGGGGCAGTTTATGTGTCTTGATATGTGGACGCACGGCCAACCCATGCTTGTCCGCATAGGTCTGGAAGCGCTGCAGATTGGCATCTGCCCTGTTCACATCGATAAGGACGGCAGGTGTATCAAGTTCGGACAGTTTCAATTCTCAATCTCCAAGCGGAAGGTTCGGCGCATCGCTTTTTTGCATGCCCTGAAGGTTCTTGATCCGGCGCATACGTTCCACCGCCGGCGCGCCAATCTTCTCCGCCACGCTCATGGCAAGCATATCGGTAAGGGCAAGCAGCGCGTAGCGGGCAGGCGAGGGCCGATAGATATTCGTGCCCTCTTCAATGTGAAAGGGCAAGACCAGCTGCGCCGCCGCAGCCAGCGAGGAATTCGCCGCTGTAAAGGCAATCGTTTTGGCGCCATAGCGTCCAGCAATGGTCACGGCATCAATGACCGGTTTCACTTCGCCGGAAAGCGAATAGGCAACAATAACCGTATCCTTGTTGCTGGTGGCGGCCGTCATCTGCTGCATCTCACCGTCAATATGTGATGACGCCAGAAGCCCAAGCCGGAACAACCGGTTTTCAAGTTCTGTTGCCGCCATTGAGGATGCACCGCCTGATCCATAGGCGCGAACCATGCCAGCGCCGGCAACGATTGCGGCTGCTCGGTCAAGATCGGCACGATTGATCAGGCCCGTTACCGTCTCGATTGCGTTCATAGCGCTGCTTGCAATGATGGAAGGCACACCATTACCGGTAGAACTATCGGCGGGATTGACGGAAATGAACCGCCCGGCGATCGCCAGCGATTGCGCCAACCCGACCTTGAAGTCTCGGGTGCCTTCAAAGCCAAGCATGCGGCAGAAGCGGGTAATCGTCGGCTCGCTTACCCCCGCTTTTTCCGCCAGCCGCTCTATCGAAGCGTGCGTGGCAAAATCCGCATCGGCCAGAACGGCAGCCGCCACTCTTTGATCGGATCGCTGACCGTTTTCAGCGATCTCCCGCAACCGCGCAACGATGTCGAAATGCGGCGAGGCCATGTGCTCTAAATCCGGTTTCCGGTTTTCCCGTCAAAGACATGAACTTTATCAGGATTGACTGTCAGCATCATCTGGCTACCCGGTTCAGGCGCGACACGATCACGGAAGACCGCACGAACGCCAACCCCGGCAATCGTGCCAAAGAGGTGTGTTTCCGAACCGGTGGGCTCCACCACCGCCACTTTATAGGGGAAACCCTGACCGCTTGCCGCAAGGCGGTAATGCTCTGGACGGATGCCCAGTTCGACCGGTTGTCCTGAAGCGGCAGTTGTATCTCCAACCGGAATGATAAAGCCGTCGGCGGTACGCATACGCGCTACGCCATCGCCGCGCTCCAATGTACCCGGAATGAAGCTCATGGCGGGCGAACCGAGGAATCCGGCAACAAATTTATTGGCAGGCCGGTCATAGAGTTCCAGCGGCGAACCAATCTGTTCGATGCGGCCACCGTTCATGACGACGATCCGGTCAGCCATGGTCATGGCTTCAATCTGGTCATGGGTGACATAGACAATGGTGGTTTTAAGCTGCTGGTGCAGCGCCTTGATTTCCGTGCGCATCTGCACCCGCAGTTTGGCGTCAAGATTGGAAAGCGGCTCGTCGAAAAGGAAGAGGTCCGGCTCACGCACAATCGTCCGTCCCATGGCAACGCGCTGGCGCTGACCACCGGAAAGCTGACGGGGCAGGCGGTCAAGGTAATCGTGCAGGTTGAGCGTTTCCGCTGCCTTGTTCACCTTCGCATCAATCACATCGCCCGCCTCCCGGCGGATTTTCGGACCAAAACCGATGTTCTTGCGCGTGGTCATATGCGGGAACAGGGCATAGCTCTGGAAAACCATGGAAATATTGCGCTGCTGCGGCGCTAGGCCATTAGTCAGGCGATTACCAATCCATAGTTCACCGGATGAAATATCGTCGAGACCAGCAATCATTCGCAGCAGCGTAGACTTGCCGCAGCCCGAGGGGCCGATAAGCACGAGAAACTCGCCATCGTGTACGTCAAGATCGATGCCGTGCAGGACACTCATGGCACCGTAGGATTTAACAAGCTGTTTGATCTGCAATCCGGCCATATCAGTTTTTCCCTGCAAGAACTTCGTTGATGAAACGCAGATTGCCCGCTGTCAATCCGGCATCCACGGCGAGCGCTGTACCCGTTATGCCCGATGCCGCCGAAGAGGCCAGAAAAAGCGTGGCATTCGCCACTTCTTCCGGTGTTACCATCCGCCCGAGCGGATAGTGCGGCAGGACCTTTGCCAGAAGCTCGGGATGGCCGGTAAGACGGTGATCCCATGCGGGTGTGCGTACTGAACCGGGGCAGACCGCATTGGCACGGATGCCGTAGGCACCGCGTTCGACTGCCAGCGCCTTCACATAGGAAATCAGCCCGGCCTTGGCCGCTGAATAGGCAGGATTGCCAAAATGCGAGAGGGCATTCACCGATGAGATAAACACGATATTGCCGCCACCGCGTTTCGCCATGGCCTCGACAATGGGGGTGGTTACATGGAATGCGCCATTCAGGTTGATCGCAATTTCGCGATCCCAGACATCGCCGTCCACCTGATCCAGTGTTTCACCGCGGGTAAATCCGGCATTGTTGATCAACACATCCGGCGCACCATTTGCCCCGATGAAATCGCCAATGACCTTTTCTGTTCCTGCGCGGTCTGTCAGCTCAAAAACCAGCCGGTGAGCGAGCGGCAACGTTTCAAGGGCTTCAATGGTCTGGTCCGCACCGGAAACAATCGCTCCGGCTGCATCAAAGGCTGATATCAGCGCCTGACCAATGCCACCGCCAGCGCCGGTGATCAGTACCTGCTTGCCCTTGAGGCCATAGAAATCATGCAAATGAGGTGAGGTCATCGTCCGTTCGTCTGTTCCCATATTATTGGCCCGCTTTCACGGGCGATTTTTTGCGGATTCTGCCCGCTTGTCATCAAGCTAACGGCCAGATATGAAAAAAAGCAACATAAAAATACACGAAACAAACCTAAAAATTCGCTTGCATGAAATTAAATTACATTTGAAGATAGATGGGCTGGTTGGAGAGGACCGTCTTTTCGGGAAGCGCAGCGACGCATTCGCTATAGATGGTTCATGACAAAACAAACACCGCCGAACGCGGTGATAACAAGGGGAATGACAATGACATTCAGACAGAAACTTGGCCTTCTTGCCGGAGCAAGCATCGTTGCTTTCAGCAGCAGCGCCTTTGCCGACAGCACCGTGCGCGTGACCATCGCCGAATACAGCAAGGGCACAGGACCCTATTTCCAGGAAGCTGCCAAGGCATTTGAAGCGGCTAATCCTGACGTCAAAATCCAGATTGAAGTTGTGCCGTGGGACAGCCTGCAGCAGAAGCTGACCACCGATATCTCAGCCGGTGCCAATGCCGATCTTTCCATCATCGGTACACGCTGGCTGCTCGACTATGTGTCCGAGGGCATCGTTGCGCCGCTTGATGAGCACATCAAGCCCGAGTTCAAGGCCCGCTTTATCGATACGTTCCTTACGCCATCGGTGATGAACGGCAAAGTCTACGGCCTGCCAATCGCCGCCTCGGCCCGCGCCATGTATTACAACAAGGATATTTTCGCCAAGGCTGGCATCAGCGCACCACCAGCAACATGGGCTGATTTCAAGACCGATGCGGAAAAGATCAAGAAGCTTGGCGGTGAGACCTATGGTTTCGGCCTGCAGGGCAAGGAAATCGAGACCGACGTCTATTTCTATTACGGCATGTGGTCGAATGGCGGCGAGATCGTCAAGGATGGCAAATCCGGACTTGATTCCAAGGCAGCCATTGAAACGGCCAAGCTTTACAAGAGCTTTATCGATGGCGGCCTGACCCAGCCGGGCGTCACCTCCTATTCGCGTGAAGACGTGCAGAACCTGTTCAAACAGGGCAAGGTGGCAACCGTCATCACGGCTCCGTTCCTGTCGGGTCAGATCAAGACGGAAGCGCCGAAGCTAAATTATGGCGTTGCGCCAATTCCAGCAGGCCCAAGCGGCGACAAGGGTACCTATGGTGTGACCGATTCCATCGTCCTGTTCGAAAACTCCAAGAACAAGGAAGCCGCGTGGAAATTCCTTGATTTCATTTTCACCGCCGAACAGCGCACCAAGTTCGACAAGATCGAGGGCTTCCTGCCGGTTAATGCGGAAGAAGCCAAAGACCCTTACTTTGCCGATAATGCCGATCTGAAAGTGTTCACATCGCTTCTGCCCAATGCCCGCTTTGCTCCGGTTATTCCGGGCTGGGAGGATATTGCCAAGACAACCTCCAATGCCGTGCAGAAGATTTATCTCGGACAGGGTGAAGCTGAAGCCACGTTGAAAGAGGCTGCGGCCAAGATCAACGCAACGCTGAAATAATGTGAGATGGCGCGAGGGGGGTGTTGTTTCACCCCCACCGTCGCTTCGCTCCGACCCTCCCGATAAGGGGAGGGTGAAGACAATCACCGAGTTTGCCGCGACCTTACCTCCCCTCTGTGGGGAGGATCGGGGCGAAGCGATGGGGTGAGGGTCTTCACGGATCACACCAGGAAACCCGATCGAAGGAACGCACGCTTATGCAACGGGCAACGGCCCCCTATTTTCTGATCCTGCCGAGCTTTCTTCTGGCAGCCGCCATTATCCTCTGGCCGCTGAAAGAGATTGTTTCGCTCTCACTGCATGATGTGAACCGTTTCGGCATCCTTCGTGATTTCGTCGGACTGGAGCATTTCCGTGTTCTTTTTGCTGACCCTGATTTTATCGCTGCCACATGGCGCACGCTGATCTGGACCGCCTGTGTTGTGCTTGGTACGCTCATTGTATCGGTACCCATTGCACTGATCCTCAATGAGGATTTCTACGGTCGCGGCATTGCCCGCATCCTGATTATGCTACCTTGGGCGATCTCATTGACGATGACCGCTGTCGTCTGGCGCTGGGCCCTGAACGGTGAAAGCGGCATGCTGAATTCAGCGCTGCGCGATCTTGGTGTCATCGGCAGCAATATCCAGTGGCTGGCCGAAGCTTCCACCGCTTTTCCAATGCAGATCCTCATCGGCATTCTCGTCTCGGTCCCGTTTACTGTCACCATCTTTCTGGGCGGTCTTTCATCGGTTCCCGAAGACCTTTACGAGGCCGCCGCCACCGAAGGGGCAGGGCGCTGGGACCAGTTTCGTCTGATTACGCTGCCGCTGCTGCGTCCATTCATCAACATCGCTTTTGTTTTGAACACCATCTATGTCTTCAATTCCTTCCCGATCATCTGGGTAACCACACAGGGCGGCCCTGCCAATTCGACCCATATTCTGGTCACCTACCTCTACGAGCTTGGTTTCCGCCTTGGCCGGCTTGGCGATGCCGCGGCCATCTCATTGATCATGTTCGCGATCCTTCTCGTCTTCACCCTGATCTATGTGCGGCTTGCCATGCGCGAGGAGAAGGCATGATGAACAAGAAACTCAAGCGCTCACTGCTTTTCTGGCTGTGCCTCTCGCCCATCATTGTGGTGATCCTGTTCCCCTATGCGGTCATGACCATTACCTCGCTCAAATCAGCAACAGAGGTGTTGAATCCAACCTGGTGGCCGGAAGAGCTGCACTGGCAGAATTTTTCGGAGATGTGGCAAACATCGGGCGTTGGTTCGGCTCTCGCCAACTCGCTCTATGTCTCCACGCTTTCAACGGCCCTGACGATCATCGTTTCCATTCCAGCCGCCTATGCGCTCAGCCGCTACGAATTTGCGGGCCGCAATGCCTACCGGCAATTTCTGCTTGTCTCGCAGATGCTCTCGCCGATCGTTTTGGTCATCGGCCTGTTCCGGCTGGTTGCCAATGCCGGGATGATCGACAATCTGAATGTGCTCGTCATCATATATACGGGCTTCAACATCGCCTTCTGCGTGTGGATGCTGCAGAGCTATTTTTCCACCATCCCGCGTGATCTTGAGGAAGCCGCATGGATGGAAGGTGCCAATCGCTGGCGCACCCTGCGCAGCGTCTTCCTGCCGCTTGCCGTCCCGGCAATGGTCGTTACTGCCATCTTCACCTTCATCAATGCGTGGAACGAGTTCGTCATCGCACTCACCATGCTGCGCAAGGAAGAGAACTATACGCTGCCCATCCGCGTGCTCTCGCTCGTTGCCGGGCGTTACACTGTTGATTGGCACTACGTCATGGCTGCGGCATTTGTAGCATCGGTTCCGGTGGCCATTCTCTTTGCCTGGTTGCAGCGCTATCTGGTGCGCGGTCTTTCCATTGGCGCCGTCAAATAATCAAATACAGGACGTGAATATCATGACAAAACAACATTTCGGATCATCGCATGTGCCGCTGTCACCAGCCGTTCGCGCCGGGGATTTCATCTACATTTCCGGTCAGGTTCCTGTTGGAGCCGATGGCACTGTCATCATTGGCGGTATTGAAGCCCAGACCAAACAGGTGATGGAAAATATCAAGGCAGCGCTGGCATTGGCGGGTGCGGAACTTTCCGACGTGGTGAAGACCTTCGTCATTCTGGAAGACGCGCGTGAATTCGCAGCATTCAACAAAACCTATGCCACCTATTTCACTGCAAACCCGCCAGCACGCACAACCATTGAATCGCGCCTGATGATCGACATCAAGATCGAGATCGAAGCCATCGCCTATAAGCCGCTGTGAATGTGAAGCGTGGTCCTAAGGGGGCACTTTGCAATAACACGATGCGTGGTTCGACAAGCTCACCATGAGGGAGATGGGTGGGTTGCAGGGAGTCAAGTTCTGCAATGGTGGCGATTATCGTTGCAGCACCACTCTCCCTCATGGTGAGCTTGTCGAACCACGCATTTTGTTCATGCAAACTGAAGCTGGAGAACCACCATCATGCAAACCGAATATCGCAGCTGAAAAGCTGTAGTCTGCCATTGGAAAGCTCAAAATGCGCATCTTCACCGCGTCCCTCGCCACGGAAACCAACACATTTTCACCCGTCCCGACGGACCGCGCCAGTTTTGAAATGGCGTTCTATGCGGGACCCGGCGAGCATCCTGATACGCCGACACTCTGCTCCGCGCCCATGGTGGTGCTGCGCCGCCGTGCGCGGGAAGAAGGTTTTGAACTCATTGAAGGCACCGCGACATGGGCGGAGCCCGGCGGCCTGTTGCAACAGCAGGCCTATGAAGGGCTGCGCGATGAAATTCTTGATCAGTTGAAAGCCGCTTTGCCCGTCGACGGTGTAATCCTCGGCCTGCATGGCGCCATGGTTGCGCAGGGCTATGATGATTGCGAAGGCGATCTTCTGGAGCGCATCCGCTCAATCGTCGGGCCTGATGTGCTGATAGCTTCTGAACTTGATCCACACAGCCATTTGACGCGCAAGCGGGTGGAAAATTCCAACATTCTCGCGGCTTTCCTTGAATTTCCACATACGGATTTTTACGAGCGCGGCGAGCATGTGGTCGATTTGGCCCTGCGCACCTTACGCGGTGAAATCAAACCCATCATTTCCACCTTCGATTGCCGCATGATCGGCGTTTTCCCGACCAGCCGCGAACCGATGCGTTCTTTTGTCGATCGCATTCAGGCCCTGCAGGGCCACCACAATATTCTCTCGATCTCCCTTATTCACGGTTTCATGGCTGGTGATGTGCCTGAGCTTGGCACGCAGGTCATGGTCGTCACCGATAATGACGCGCCGCGCGGTGCGGCATTGGCTGAATCGCTCGGTATGGAAATTTTCGGAATGCGCGGCCGGACGGCGATGCCGATGCTTGATACGGAAGCTGGCCTCGACAAAGCCGTCCAACTTGCAGCAACGAAAAGTGGCAAGCCTGTTGTTGTTGCCGATGTCTGGGACAATCCCGGTGGCGGCGTAGCTGGAGATGGCACATTGATCCTGCGCCGCATGATCGAGCGCGGCATTGACAATATTGCCGTCGCCACGATCTGGGACCCGATTGCCGTTACCTTCTGTCTGGCAGCAGGCGAGGGCGCCAGAATTCAGCTCCGCTTTGGCGGCAAGGCGGGACCGGATGGCGGCGCACCTCTCGATGCGCGCGTTGAAGTGCTGAAAGCCGTGCAGGAGGGCTGGCAGAGCTTTGGCAAGAGCCGCGTCACGCTTGGACCGGCGGCTGTGATCCGGCTTGAGGGCACCAATATCGAGGTCATCCTCAATACAAACCGCACCCAGACGTTCGAGCCGGATATTTTCTCCAATCTCGGCATCGAGCGTGCTTCAAAAGACATCCTGCTGGTCAAATCCACCAATCATTTCCACGCGGGTTTTGAGCCGGTCGCGGCAGAAATCATCTATATCGACGCGGGCGCACCCTATCCGTCCAACCCGAAGAAAACCGATTACCGGAAACTGTCGCGCGAAATCTGGCCACGAATTGAAATGCCATTCTGATAGGACAGAGACCTGTTATCGGCCTTGCCGGTAATAGGCCTCAAGTGCCGCAAGCCCTGCCTTCAAATCCCTTGCGCCCCGTTCACCAAGCCGGGCAAAAAGCTCCGTCTCGTAATTATGCGCGAGCGTCGTCAGGCGTTGATACGCCTTGCGTCCGGCCGGTGTCAGTTCGAGATGTTCCGTGCGCCGGTCGGCATCATCGCGCTTGCGCTTGAGCCAATGGCGCTGCTCCAAAGAGAATACTGCGCGGCTGACTTTCGTCTTGTGCATTGAAGAATGCACGCCAATCGCCGTGGCGGATAAAGCACCGAACTGACCAAGTGTCGCCAGCGTGCGCCACTCCGGACGCGTCAGCCCATATTCATCCCGGTACTGGCTGGCAAATCGTTGGCTGATCGCTTCAGCCGCCTTGTTCAACCGGTAGGGTATGAAATCCTCCAGAATGAGTGGCGGCAGCCCCGCCTCGTTTTCTTTAACCGTCATTTGATCTCCTTTACCGTTGATAGTTACAAAATAGATCGTCACAAATGCAACTAAATATCTTCGAAAGATCGGGAGGACTGATCATGACCCTTCATTACATGCCGGGCTTCGGCAATGACTTCGAAACTGAATCTCTTCCCGGCGCGCTGCCGCAGGGGCAAAATTCGCCGCAGCGCTGCGCCTATGGGCTTTACGCCGAGCAGCTCTCGGGGTCGCCCTTCACCGCACCGCGCGGGATCAACGAACGCTCCTGGCTTTACCGCATTCGTCCATCGGTGAAACACTCCGGGCGTTTTACGCCAACGTCTCGCAAAGACTGGAAAACCGCGCCCAATCTCGATGATCATGAACTCCCGATCGGCCAGCTGCGCTGGAATCCGACGCCGATGCCAAAGGAGCCGGTCAATTTCATAGACGGCATCCGCACCATGACGACAGCTGGCGACGTGCATGGTCAGGTTGGCATGGCCGCACATGTCTATGCATTCAACCGCGATATGGACGATGACTACTTTTTCAACGCCGATGGCGAGATGCTGCTGGTGCCGGAAAAGGGCCGTCTGCGCGTGTTCACTGAAATGGGCATCATGGAAATCGAGCCGTCGGAAATCTGCATCATCCCGCGCGGCATGGTGTTCAAGGTTGCCGCAATCGACGGCGAAGCCCGCGGCTATATCTGCGAAAATTACGGCGCAAAGTTCGCACTACCTGATCGCGGCCCCATCGGCGCCAATTGCCTTGCCAATCCGCGCGATTTCAAGACGCCGGTTGCCGCCTATGAGGACAAGGAAACAGCGTGCCGCCTGCATGTAAAATGGTGTGGCAAATTCTATGAAACAGGCCTTGGCCATTCGCCGCTTGATGTCGTGGCATGGCACGGCAATTACGCACCTTATAAATATGATCTGCGCACCTTCTCACCTGTTGGTGCCATTCTCTTCGATCATCCCGATCCATCGATCTTTACGGTGCTCACCGCCCCATCGGGTGAGGAGGGGACTGCCAATGTCGACTTCGTTATTTTCCCGCCGCGCTGGCTTGTTGCCGAGCATAGTTTCCGCCCTCCATGGTACCATCGCAATATCATGTCGGAATTCATGGGATTGGTTTATGGTCAGTATGACGCCAAGGAAGAGGGCTTCGTTCCCGGCGGTATGAGCCTGCACAATATGATGCTGCCACATGGGCCGGATACAATGGGATTCAACAAGGCGTCGACAGTGGAACTCAAGCCGCACAAGCTGGAAAATACGCTGGCCTTCATGTTCGAAACCCGTTTTCCGCAGCACCTGACCCGTTTTGCGGCAGAGCTGGAATCGCTGCAGGATAATTATGCCGATTGCTGGACGGACCTGAAAAAGCGGTTCAATGGAACACCCGAGGGAGACTGGTCCGAATGAAACTCGCATCACTGAACAATGGAACCCGCGACGGCAAACTCGTCATCGTGTCCAAGGATTTGACCAGCTTTACCGACGCATCGTTTCTGACCCCCACGCTGCAATCGGCACTCGACAACTGGGCGCGGATTGCTCCGCATCTGGAGGCACTCGCCGAAAGCCTCGACCATGGCTCGGTGCCATCGGAGCGTTTTCATGAGCATGAGGCGCTTTCGCCGCTGCCGCGCGCTTTTCAGTGGGCCGATGGTTCGGCTTACGTCAACCACGTCGAACTTGTGCGCAAGGCACGCGGCGCGGAGATGCCCGACAGCTTCTGGACCGATCCGCTGATCTATCAGGGCGGCTCCGACAGTTTTCTCGCCCCGCGCGCGCCTATCGTGATGGCTGATGAAGCCTATGGCATCGATATGGAAGGTGAAGTAGCCGTTATTGTCGATGATCTGCCGATGGGCGCAACACCAGATCAGGCACGGGGTGCCATCCGCCTCATCATGCTGGTCAATGATGTGAGCCTACGCGGACTGATCCCGGCTGAACTGGCAAAAGGTTTTGGTTTCTTCCAGTCAAAGCCTTCCTCCGCTTTCTCGCCAGTGGCTGTGACACCCGATGAACTCGGCGACGCCTGGGACGGCGGCAAGGTACATCTGCCGCTAAGTGTTGATTATAACGGCAAGCCATTCGGGCGAGCCAATGCGGGTATCGATATGACCTTCGATTTCCCTGTTCTCATTGCCCATGCGGCGAAAACCCGACCACTTGCCGCAGGCACAATCATTGGCTCGGGCACGGTTTCCAACAAGCTTGATGGCGGACCGGGTAAGCCTGTTGCGGAAGGCGGAGCGGGCTATTCCTGCATTGCGGAAATCCGCATGATCGAAACGATCAATCACGGCGCGCCCAAGACCTCTTTCATGAAATTTGGCGACACGGTGCGTATCGAAATGAAAGACAAAGCTGGTCACTCCATTTTTGGAGCGATTGAACAGCAGGTCACACACTACGAAACGGGGAACTGAGGAATGAGCGGACTCATCCTCTTTGAATATTGGCGGTCATCGGCAAGCTACCGGGTGCGCATAGCACTCCAGAGCCTCAAGCTTGAATATGAGACCGTTCCCGTCAATTTGCTGAAGGGCGAACACAAGGACCCTGATAATCTCAGCCGCAATCCGCAAGGGCTGGTTCCAACATTGGCGATGGATGGGCGGATGATGAGCCAGTCGCTGGCAATCATTGAGTATCTCGATGAGATTTACCCTGATGCCGCATTCCTGCCGCCTGATCCCGCTGGCAGACAGCGGGTGCGCGCACTGTCCTATGCCATTGCCATGGATATTCACCCCACCTGCAATATGGGGGTGGTCACACACGTCATGGAGATCACCGGCGGCGGTGATGCTGCCCGCAGCGCATGGATGCAGAAGTTTATTGGGGAAGGATTGGAAGCCTTTGAGAGGCTTCTGGACAACCCTGATACCGGCAAGTTCTGTCATGGCGATAAGCCGGGAATGGCGGATTTCTGCCTTGTGCCACAGGTCTATAATGCCCGCCGCTGGGGCGCGGATATTTCAGGGCTGAAGCGCGTAAATGCCATCACCAAACGCTGCGAAAAGCTGAAGGCTTTTGCAGCGGCACACCCGGATAAGGCCAAGCCGAACGTATAGACATTGTTGACACAACAAAGTGCAATGGCTAATGTATCAACAATGATGATACATGGAGTATGTTATGCGTGTAACGGTTAAAAAATGGGGCAACAGTGCTTCTGTACGCATACCGGCTGCTGTCATGGCGGCAGCTCGACTGGAGCTCGACACGTTGGTTGATGTGCGCGAAGAAGAAGGGCTGATTATTATCGAGCCAGTCCGGCAGGTCGAATATGATCTGGATAGGTTGATCGAAGGCATAACACCTGAAAATATACATTCTGAGGCCGATTTCGGCGATCCTGTCGGCAAGGAAGCACTTTAATGCCCGCCTACGTGCCGGATGCCGGCGATATTGTTTGGCTGCATTTCAACCCACAAGCAGGTCACGAACAGGCGGGGCATCGCCCCGCAGTTGTACTCAGTCCTGCCAGCTACAACGGCAGGATCGGTTTGATGCTTTGCTGCCCCATGACCACACAGATCAAGGGGTATCCATTCGAGGTAGCAATTGCGAGTGATCGACCCAGCGCTGTGCTTGCCGATCAGGTCAAGAGTCTAGATTGGCGTGTCCGTCGTGCCACTTACAAAGGCAAGATTTCCGCGAGTGAACTCGCCGAAATTCGCAATAAAGCCGCCGCGCTGATTGGCAAACGCTAGGCCTATTCCGCTGCATCAACTTTGATGACGCCACGGCGGATCTGGTCCTCTTCAATCGACTCGAACAGGGCGCGGAAATTGCCCTCGCCAAAGCCTTCGTCACCCTTGCGCTGGATGAATTCGAAGAAGATCGGTCCGATGACTGTCTTGGAGAAAATCTGCAGCAGGATTTTTGTCATGCCCCCATCGATAACGCCTTCGCCGTCGATGAGAATGCCGTGTTTCTTCATCCGCTCAATCGGCTCGTCATGGCCATGCACACGGTCATGCGACATATCGTAATAGGTTTCGGGCGGACCCGGCATGAACTTGAGACCATTTTCGTCAAGCTTATCCGTCGCGTCGTAAATGCCTTCGGTGCCAACAGCGATGTGTTGAATGCCTTCGCCCTTGTACTTGCGCAGATATTCCTCGATCTGGCTCTTGTCGTCAGTCGACTCATTCAAGGGAATACGGATTTTGCCGCATGGCGAGGTGATGGCGCGGGAGACAAGCCCCGTAAGTTTGCCTGCAATATCAAAGAAGTGAATCTGCTTGAAGCCGAACAACTCGCGGTAGAACGCCCACCACTTATCCATATTGCCGCGATAGACATTATGGGTGAGGTGATCAAGATAGTAGAAACCGACACCTTCAGGTTTCGGATCGCGCTCGCCCAGCCATTCGAACTCATCATCATAGACAGAGCCCTTCTCGCCATACTTCTCGATGAAATACAGCATCGAGCCACCAATACCGACAATAGCGGGAACATTAAGGGTCTTATCGTCGCCAGTATAGGGCGTCGCACCCTTGGCAACCGCATGATCAAAGGCATGCTTGGCATCAACCACGCGCCAGGCCATGGATGGGGCACAGGGACCGTGCTCCCCAACGAATTTCGTCGCATGGGAACCCGGTTCAGCATTGAGGATGTAATTGATATCGCCCTGGCGCCACAGCGTTATGTTCTTGGAACGATGCCGGGCAACGGGCTTATAGCCCATGCGGGTGAAAAGTTCTTCCAGCTTTTCCGGTTCGGGATGAGCGAATTCGACAAACTCAAAGCCATCCGTTCCAGCAGGATTATCCTTGCTGATCGTGGCAACAGGTGCGTCGTGCGGAAATGGGCCCATAACATCCTCCTCTGGCTCGCAGCATTATCGCGCAAAGCACATGCAAAGTGCTTGCATTTCGACGCTCGCCGGAGACATAATATGCATGTATCGTGCATATAATTGATAAGGAATGCATGAATGGAACAACTTGATGCATTTGACCGCAAAATACTGTCTTCCCTGCAGGAGGACGGACGACTCACGAACAACGAACTTTCCGAACGGATCAACCTGTCGGCCTCCCAGTGCTCCCGCCGCCGTTCAAGGCTGGAAGAAGAGGGATTTATCCGAGGTTACAGGGCGGAGATCGACCGGGAAAAGCTCGGCCTTGGCATTGTCAACATCATCTCGGTGACACTGGCGACCCATAATCGCGACAACTCCCGCCGGTTTTCCGAGCTGATTTCAAAACTGCCGCAGGTGATGGAGGCCCATGCGCTCACCGGCGAGATGGATTATTTCATTAAAGTGGTCACGCCAGACCTGCGCGCACTTTCCGCCTTCGTCAATGAGGTGCTGCTACCGCATGAATCCGTACAGAACGTCAAAACCGCCATTGTGCTTGATACACTCAAGGAAGATGGCCGCCTGCCAATTTGATCACGCTCGATTTTGACCTTTATAAATAGATCGAATTATTATACTTATATAAGTACTAAATTTCATACTAATGGAGATTGCCATGCAACGTGTCGAAGCCTCGGTGGCGGTGACCGTATCAGACCTCAAGAAAAGTCCGACCGCCATCATGAATGAGGCGCAGGGCAAGGCGGTGGCTGTACTCAATCACAATCGTGTCATGGCCTATATGGTCCCGGCGGATGTTTACGAGGCCATGCTTGATCGGCTTGATGATATTCATCTGGCTGAAATCATTAAATCCCGCGCAGACGAACAGGGCATATCCGTCGATATCGATGACCTTTAAGCTTGAGTTCCTTCCGTCCGCCAGCAACTCGTCAAGAAGCTAAGGGAGCGGCTCGAGATACCTCGCGTCCCCAATGCCGCCCTGCATGGCATGCCCGATCATTACAAAATCAAGCTGCGACAGGCGGGCTGCCGACTGGTTTATCGGGCCAATGACGAAACCATAACGGTGCTCGTCGTGACCGTAGGGAAACGGGAACGTAGCGAAGTCTATAATCTGGCTAGGAAACGCTAAGTGGGGATGGCGTGGAAATAAATCGGCTATAATTTCAGGATTGCCGCTACTTTTAGCTTCACTTGCTCGAAAATCACTTCGCTGACCTGACCCAGACGATCAGCATGCGCGGTCTCTATAGTGGCTATTTTTGATGGTCGAATAACAGATGGCGCGGGCAATCCCGCCTCATGATGCAATGGGATTGGAACATCATTGTCCCATCGCTTGTTTTCAGCACTCGTAATCATGAGCACCCAAAGAAAATCTTTGTTCTCGCCGGTAGTGCTGTTGGAAATAACGAGTGCTGGCCTGTGCTGGCGCGTGTTCCGATCCGTATAGGGGAAAGGCACACGAACAATGTCTCCCGCTTTAAAGGTCTGCATAGGCACTTCTGTCCGCATCGCCATCCCATTCCGAGAAGGTTGCGAATGGGTCGTCATTGACCACCCCGGTTTCCGTGCGCATGAGAATCACACGGCCATCTTCGATCTGATAGGCGATCTCATCGCCCGGTTTCAGTTTAAGCGCCGTGCGCACCGCCTGCGGTATCGTTGTCTGTGCCTTGCTCGTCATTTTGCTCGTGATCATAATGAGGCTCCTTATCGCAGAATGTAAGGAATTTCCTTACCTCATACAAGTGCGTTACGAACATCAATCAGGGGTACAAAGCCTTGCGCAGCATGGGATAGACCTTGTTATGACCGAGCATATAGGCCTTCAGGTTGGTGCCATCAAACAGGCCGTAAAAGGCCCGGCCAAGAACATTCAAACCGCCGGTATAGGCGCCAAACGCAGGCATGATCATACGTGTATGATCGCTGACAAAGCAACGCCGCTGTACCGCCTGGCCACGCCTGACGACTTTTGCCGCGGGATGCAGATGTCCGGCGATTTCGCCCAAAGGTGAGCCCTTGGACGGTTCATGACGAAACACCAGCGAGCCGAAGGCAAGTTCCGTATAGGTATCCCCGGGAAGATCAGCAGGATGGTCAGGATCATGATTGCCGGTGATCCATATCCAGTCGCGGCCCTGCATGAGTGTTGCAAGCTGCTGCGCATAAATCTCAGGCAGGCGGGCCGCGGCATCGCCATCGTGGAAACTGTCGCCAAGGCTGATGACGCAGGCGGGGTGATAACGGGCGATACACGCCGCCAGCGTTTTAAGTGTGGAAGCCGTGTCATAGGGCGGCAGCATCATGCCGCGCCGGGCAAAGGATGAACCCTTTTCGAAATGCAGGTCCGACACGATGAGGATGCGGTCGGCTTCGAGATAAAGCGCTCCGGATGGATCACAGATGGCCGTGTGCCCGGCGATGTCGATTTCAACAGCCCCGTGCAGCATTGTCCTTGTTGTGTGAACCGCCAGATTCATTTGCCTTCCATCATCTCGCGGGTCAACTCGTCTGCTATCTCTTCCAGAAGCGTTTCGTGGGCTTCACCCGGAACGCGTTCCTTGCCGATTTCCATCATCACTGGGACAGCGAGCGGTGATATCCGGTCGAGATCCTTATGAATGATATGACCCTTGATTCGTGCCAGCATATCGGCAAGGCGGCGAATGTCGAGAAGCCCGGTAGCCGCATCGGCGCGCGTGGCCTGAATGAGGATATGGTCAGGCTCATGCGTGCGCAGAACGTCATAGATCAGATCAGTCGAGACCGTGACCTGCCGCCCGGTTTTCTCCTGTCCGGGATGGCGCTTTTCAACGAGGCCGGAAATCAGCGCACAGTTGCGGAATGTGCGCTTGAGCATCCAGCTTTCAGACAGCCACGCTTCAAGATCATCGCCCAGCATATCCTCATCGAAAAACTCGGAGAGGGGGAGTTCGCCATTCCTGAACATGCGGCCCATATCGCGCAATCCCCAGATCGACAGGGCGTAATCCGTGGCGACAAAACCAAGCGGCCGGGCCTTTGCCCTTTCAAGCCGCCGCGTCAGCAGCATGCCGAGCGTCTGATGCGCAAGCCGGCCTTCAAAGGGGTAGACCACCATGTAATAGCGCTCGCCGCGCGGAAAGGTTTCAACCAGCAAACTGCCGGGATCGGGCAGCACGGATTTTTCCTTCTGGATGCGCAGCCAGTCGCTGACCTGATCGGGCAGGGCGCCCCAGCGATCAGGGTCCGCAAGCATCGAGCGTACCTGATCGGCGAGATAGGTGGTCAGCGGGAATTTGCCACCCGCATAGGCGGGGATCTTGGCGTCAAACCCTTCGGCATTTGAAACGATACATTCATTCTCCCGGATGCCCTCAAAGCGCAGCACGCGGCCGGAAAAGAAGAACGTATCGCCCGGCGACAGTGCCTCAAGAAACGACTCCTCGACTTTGCCAAGCACCGGCCCACCGCGCGCATTGCCGCCCTTGCCGCGTTGGCGGGTGAGGCGCACATTAAGGCTGGGCGCTTCAATGATCGTACCGACATTCAGCCGGTATTGCTGGGCAAAACGGGGATGGGTGACGCGCCATGTACCATCGGCGGTTTGCCGTATCTTGGCAAAGCGCTCATAGCTTTTCAGCGCATAGCCGCCGGTTGCCACAAAGTCGACAATGCGATGAAACGTTTCATATGGGAGGGTTGCATAGGGCAGGGCTGTGGTGATCTCATCAAAAAGCGCCTGTTCATGAAACGGTTCAGCGCAGGCCATCCCCAGCACATGCTGGGCAAGCACATCTAGCGAACCGTCACCAAGCGGCGGCGTATCCTGCGCCCCGAGATAGTTTGCGTCGAGTGCTGCCTGACATTCCATCACCTCGAACCGATTGGCCGGGACGAGAATAGCCCGCGACGGTTCATCCATGCGGTGATTGGACCGGCCTATACGCTGGGCGAGGCGGCTCGCGCCTTTGGGTGCGCCGACATGGATGACCAGATCGACATCGCCCCAGTCGATACCAAGATCAAGCGTCGACGTGGCAACAACGGCGCGCAGCGCGTTGTTGGCCATCGCTTCTTCGACCTTGCGGCGCTTGCTGACGTCAAGCGAGCCGTGGTGCAGCGCTATCGGCAAATTGTCATCATTTGCCATCCAGAGATCATGAAACAGGCGCTCCGCCTGACTGCGGGTATTGACGAAGATCAACGTCATCTTATGCCGTTTGATCGCTTCATAAACACCCGGCAGGGCATAAACAGCCGAATGGCCAGCCCATGGAATTCGATCTGAGGATTCAAGGATGGTAATATGGGGTTTGGCGCCCCCTTCAACTTTGACCAGACTGGCCATTGGCATGCCGTTCACCTGCGGCAGCAACCAGCGCCGCAAAGCATCAGGGTCCGCAACCGTTGCCGAAAGGCCGATTGTTTGCAGTCCCGGCTGCAATTTCCGCAACCGTGCCAATCCCAGCGACAGAAGATGACCGCGTTTGGATGTCACCAGCGAATGCAGCTCATCAAAGATTACATAGCGCAAATCCGAGAAGAAGCGCCCGGCATCCTTATTGGCGATCAGCAAAGCAAGCTGTTCCGGCGTGGTCAGAAGGATATCAGGCGGGATAAGCTTCTGGCGCTGCCGCTTATGGGCAGGCGTATCGCCGGTGCGGGTTTCAATGGTGATATCAAGCCCTATCTCTTCGATGGGTCGGGCGAGATTGCGCTCAATATCAACCGCCAGCGCCTTGAGCGGCGAGATATAGAGTGTGTGAACGCCGCGGCTGGTAGTATTGCTCTTGCCGCGCGTTGAAAAATCAACCAGCGCAGGCAGAAAACCGGCAAGCGTCTTGCCAGCGCCCGTCGGCGCAATGAGCAGGGCGGAATGGCCAGCCTCAGCCTCCTCAAGCAGTTCCAGCTGATGCGCACGGGGCGACCAACCCTTGGCCTGGAACCAGTCCAGGAAAGGTTTTGGCAGGAGTGTGCTGTCTTCAGCAAAAAGGGGCTTTGTCTTGGTGCTCACAAGAGCGAATGTAATGATGCGCGGGAAAAGCGCCAAGTTTTCTTTAGCATGGAGGACATGTTGTTGGTTTCACCCCCCTCTGTCCTGTCGGACATCTCCCTCACAAGGGGGGAGATCAGCTGTATTACTGCCTTTGCACAATCTGCAATGCTTCCGGTTGTGGGAAAGCGCTCGTGCCAATGTGATCTCCCCCCTTGTGGGGGGTCCGAAGGACGGGCGAGACCCGTGGCTCGTCCCGGAGGCCGACAGGGCAGAGGGGGGTGTCGCAACACCGTATCAGGGTGCCAGCCATGCTGACCCGCCCAGAAGAACTTTTGCGATCAACGCCGGAAGGCCTCTATTCACCAGCCGGGGATTTTTATATCGATCCGGTCAGCCCGGTTGAACGCGCTTTGATCACCCATGGCCACGCGGATCATGCGAGATCAGGCCACCGGAAAGTCATGGCCACCCGTCAGACCCTTGATATTATGGGCATACGTTATGGCGATGATTTTGCCGGGTCCACGCAGATAGCCGAACTTGGCGTTGTCACTGAGATCAACGGCGTGAAAGTCAGCTTTCATCCGGCAGGGCATGTGCTCGGCTCTGCCCAGATTGCGGTTGAGAAAAATGGCATGCGTATTGTCTGCTCAGGCGATTACAAACGGGCGGCTGATCCCACCTGTCTTGGCTTCGAGCTGGTGCCCTGCGATGTGTTCATCACCGAAGCCACATTCGCCCTACCGGTGTTCCGTCATCCCAATGCCATGGACGAAATCGCCAAGCTTCTGAAATCGATTGCACAGTTCCCAGAGCGGTCGCACCTTGTCGGCGCCTATGCGCTTGGCAAGGCACAGCGCGTTATTCGCATGATGCGTGATGCAGGCTATGACAAGACGATCTACATTCACGGCGCAATGACAAAGCTTTGCGACTATTACCAGTCGCAGGGTATTGATCTGGGACCATTATCCTCCGCGACCGTAGAAACGGGCACACCGCAGGATTTCGCCGGTAGCGTGGTTGTCGGGCCACCATCGGCTTTCCTTGACCGGTGGGCGCGACGTTTTCCTGATCCCGTATCATGCTTTGCATCCGGCTGGATGAGCATTCGCCAGCGGGCGCGCCAGCAAGGCGTCGAGTTGCCGATCATCCTGTCAGACCATTGTGATTGGGATGAACTTACCGGTACAATCAAGGAGCTGGCGCCGTCGCAGATCTGGGTCACACACGGACGCGAAGAGGCGCTTGTCAGATGGTGCGAGCTGAATGGTTTTGCCGCACGGCCGCTCAATCTTGTCGGCTATGAGGACGAGGGAGATGGATGAAGGAATTTGCCGCGCTGCTTGACCGGCTGGTGCTGACGCCGCAGCGCAATGGCAAGATCACGCTGCTCGTCGACTATTTCAGGCAGACACCGGACCCGGACCGGGGCCTTGCCCTTGCTGCGATTACGCGTGATCTCGACATAGCCAATGTCAAACCCGCCATGCTGCGGGGGCTCATTGCCGAGCGCATGGATGAGCAGCTTTTTGCCTATTCCTATGATTATGTCGGCGATCTTGCCGAAACCATTTCTCTTGCCTGGACGGCCAGAGAGCCATCGCGCGCCAACGCCATTCCGACGCTTGGTGATGTCGTCGCTTCACTGGCACGCGCCTCACGCAGCGATGCGATCAGGCTGGTGGAAAAATGGCTCGATCAGCTCGATGCATCAGCCCGCTATGCCCTTTTGAAGCTGGTCACTGGTGGTCTGCGCATAGGCGTTTCAGCAAGGTTGGCCAAGCAGGCACTGGCGGATTTCGGCAAAGTGGATGTCGGTGAGATTGAAGAACTCTGGCATGGGTTGAAGCCGCCCTATCAGTCGCTGTTCGCCTGGCTTGAAGGAAAAGCGGAAAAGCCGGCAAGTCTTGCCGCTGCGCCATTCCGGCCGGTCATGCTGTCCACCCCGCTTGAAGAAACCGATTACGCGAAAATCATCGCAGAGGATTATGCGGCGGAGTGGAAATGGGACGGCATCCGCGTGCAGTTGACGGCGGAGGCCGGGCAGCGCCGCATTTATTCGCGCACGGGTGATGATATCTCCCATGCCTTTCCTGATATTGCCGATGCCATGAATTTCGAGGGCACACTGGACGGCGAGCTGCTCGTCGCGCGCAGTAGCACCGACACGATAGAGATCGGTGCCTTCGGTGATCTGCAGCAACGGCTCAACCGCAAAATTGTCACGGCCAAGCAGATGGAAAGTCATCCGGCTTTCGTGCGGCTCTATGACCTGCTGTTTGATCGCGCGGATGATATCCGGGCTTTGCCCTTCACTGAGCGCCGGGAAAAACTTGAGCGGTTTGTCGCCACACTCGACGCTACGCGTTTCGATTTGTCACCGCTCGTGCCCTATGAAACGTTTCATGATCTGGTGGAGCTGCGAAAAAGCCCTCCGCATCCCATCATCGAAGGATTGATGCTGAAGCGTCGCGATTCCACTTACGTGCCCGGACGACCGAAAGGGCCATGGTTCAAATGGAAACGCGATCCTTTCACCATTGACGCCGTGCTGGTCTATGCGCAGCGCGGTCATGGCAAGCGATCCAGTTTCTACTCGGACTATACATTTGCCGTGTGGACCGGGCCCGACGAGAACCCGCATCTTGTGCCCGTTGGAAAGGCCTATTTCGGCTTTACCGACGAAGAGTTGAAACAGCTCGACGCCTATGTGCGCAACAACACGACGGAGCGTTTTGGCCCGGTACGGTCTGTGCGGGCGGAGCCGGATCATGGGCTCGTGCTGGAAATAGCTTTTGAGGGCCTGAACCGGTCGAAACGTCACAAATCCGGGGTTGCCATGCGGTTTCCGCGTATTTCGCGCCTGCGCTGGGACAAGCCGCCGATTGAGGCGGACCGGCTGGAAACGCTGGAAGCCTTGCTGCGCAATGCCGATCCAGTGGATTGATCTGCCTTGCCCCTGAGTATTTTTCCGCTCCGGTTATTTCTGCGGAGGCATGGGGAAAAAGATGCTGGTGCGCTGCTGATAATCCCGGAAAGCCTGACCGCGTGTCGCCAGCATATGCTCCTCCAGCGGCGGCACACCTGACGTATGGCGAAGCAGTATGTACATCAGCACAGGCGCGGCGAGCGTCAGCCAGCCATGTACATAATCGCCATCGAAATCCGCCGCAATCAGCACATAGGACACCCAGCCAAGCCATT
Source organism: Phyllobacterium sp. T1293 (assembly GCF_020731415.2). Taxonomy (NCBI): domain Bacteria; kingdom Pseudomonadati; phylum Pseudomonadota; class Alphaproteobacteria; order Hyphomicrobiales; family Phyllobacteriaceae; genus Phyllobacterium; species Phyllobacterium meliloti. The sequence goes on from NZ_CP088275.1 coordinate 96,808, forward strand.
CGAAAAAATAGTTCGGATGACGCGACCAGCGCCAGAGGCCGGTGTCACATATCTTGCCACGATTGGCGGGATTGCGGGAAAACCGCTTGAGCTGCCAATCGGCAATTGCTTCACCCGCAAGCGCGATAAGCATGAGGACGAACCCAAGATAATCTGGAAATTCGAGATCTATGTCGGGCCGGGCAGCGGCGATATAGACGCTGATAACAAGCAGAATTCCGGCGAATGCCTGGCTTTGCAGAAAAAAGAACATGCGCGAATTGGCGGCGGGACCCCACTCCCGGCGCAAGCGTGCATAACGCGGATCGTCCTCGCTGTTGAGTGTGCGAAGGAGGATGTGCCCACCCAACCGCAACGACCAGAGCGCGAGCAGAATGATCACCAGCCATTTTCGCGATGACGAGACCATATCGTCTGAAAACAGAATCGAGAGAATGCCAATAGCGCCCACACCGAACGACCAGAAAGTGTCAGCCCACCCGCTATTGCCGGTCAAACGCAATGCAAGGAAAGCGCAGCCCATGACAACACAAAGGGCGACAGCTGCAATGATGAGAATGACCGGAGCCGTCATGCATTTGACCTGTTATTCACGATGGAGTTTGGCTGATGTTCAAAAAGGCGGGACGACACAACATACAGGATTTTTCCAATCGGCAAATCACAACACGAAAAGGACCCAATTTTGTCCGCAGCCCGAAACGGAAGTTTGCGGTGTCTTGAAGCGACGTTTTGGGTGGAAATTTTCCTCATCCTTTAGTCTTATATCAGATAGCAAGACAGCCAGCTCTGATCACTAGTGTTAAAATCTGAACAGCATCCGAAACGCTTCGATAACCAAATTTCGATTTTCATGAAAAATGCCGAAACAGGTGGTGCGATAGCGCCTCAACGACGATTTTTGATCAGAAAAAGGCGAGAATTGGCCCGACGGTCCACATCATGCACATTTTTTTTGACGTTTTCGTAAAATTGGGTTCTACGCCAAACAGCCTGAAAATGCTGCTTATTCCCGCTCTTAACTCGATTTAGGTCATTTCGGCGACTCGCACAATTCGCATAATTCGGAAAATCGACGGCTTGCGTTTGGCCAAATTTTGGCTTTTGTTCATGCCTTCATAATTCTTCAAAGGGGAAGGACTAAAAAAATGTCATTTATGAAACTCAATCTCCGTGCGGCACTGCTGCTTGGATCGCTGATGATAGGCGCAAGCCCGGCACTGGCAGAGACCGTGCTGCATCGCGGCAACAGCGGTGAACCGCAGACGCTCGATCAGGCTCAGACCTCGATTGATATCGAGGCATTCATCGTCAAGGACCTCTATGAAGGCCTGACAATTTATGATGCCAATGGCAAGATCGTTCCGGGCACAGCCGAAAGCTGGAAAGTTTCCGATGATGGCACAGTTTACACCTTCAAGCTGCGCGACAAGGCCAACTGGTCCGATGGCACCCCTGTAACAGCTGAAGATTTTGTCTTCTCGATGCGCCGCGTCGAAGACCCGAAAACAGCTGCCGGATATGCCAATATTCTTTATCCGATCAAGAATGCCGAGAAGGTCAACAAGGGTAATGCAAAGCTTGAAGAACTCGGCGTAAAGGCAATTGATGCCAAGACTCTTGAAATCACGCTCGAACGTCCAACCCCATTCTTTATCGAGCTGCTTTCGCACCAGACAGCGCTGCCAATCAACAAGGCAAGCTTTGAAAAGAATGGTGCTGATTTCGTCAAACCGGGCAAGCTGGTTGGCAATGGCGCATTCAAGCTGCTTGAGCACGTACCGAACGACCATCTGACAGCTGCCAAGAACGAGAATTATTGGGACGCGGCAAACGTCAAACTGGACAAGGTGATTTTCTATCCTCTGGAAGATCAGGCGGCAGCCGTCCGACGATACGAAGCGGGTGAACTCGACCTCGTTTACAACTTCTCTTCCGATCAGATCGAGCGCATGCGTGCTGCCAATGCAAAGCAGGTCCACGTGACCCCGGCGATGGCGACCTATTACTACCCCTTCGATACACGTACCGCGCCATTCGATGATGTTCGCGTTCGCCGCGCTCTTTCCATGGCCGTTGATCGCGACTTCCTCGCCAAGGACATCTACAACGGCACCAAATTGCCTGTCTATTCTCTGGTTCCTCCGGGCATGGAAAATTACGGCGAACCATCCAAGGCCGATTTTGCCGACCTGTCACAGCTTGATCGCGATGATCAGGCCGTCAAGTTGTTGAAAGAAGCGGGCTTTGGCGAAGGCGGCAAGCCGCTTAACATCGAAATCCGTTACAACACCAACCCGAACCACGAGCGTGTGGCAACGGCTGTTGCTGATATGTGGAAGAAGACATTGGGCGCCAATGTGACGCTGATGAATCTCGATATCTCATCGCATTATGCCTATCTGCAGGAAGGCGGCAAATTCAACGTTGCCCGTGCAGGTTGGACAGCCGACTATGCGGACCCGGAAAACTTCCTCAACCTCAATGTCAGCAGCAACAAGACCTTCAATTATGGGCATTATTCCAATCCGGAATTCGATGCGCTGATGAAGAAGTCCTATGAAGAGCGCAATCCGGCAGAACGCTCGAAGATTCTGCATGCAGCAGAAGCGTTGATCATGCGTGACCAGCCGATTGCGCCTTTGATGAATGACGCCAACCTTTGGCTCGTGGCCGACAAGGTCAAGGGCTGGGGCGATAACCCCAACAACGAACATCTGAGCAAATACCTCAGCGTTGAATAGCAAAGTCTGACGCGCAATCTGCACTCGCAGGTTGCGCGTCTTTCATTTGCCCGGCTCGTTATGTGCCACTTTTCCGACCGCAAAATCAAAAACCTGATCGACCCGCCGCTATTCTTTCACCGGATAGTGAACGGGAGAACATTGCCATTTCATACCGATCACTGACCAATCATTGGTGAGGAGACAGCCAGATGACGTTTGTAAAGTTCAATTTTACCGCCGCATTGCTTGCCGGATCGCTGCTTCTGGCTGCCAGCCCGGCGCTTGCCGAAGCTGTTCTGCACCGTGGCAACAGCGGTGAACCGCAAACGCTCGACCCGTCGCAGACATCGCTTGAAATCGAGGCCTTCATCCTGAAAGACCTTTACGAAGGTCTGACGAGCTATGATCCCGCTGGCAAGATCGTTCCGGGCGCTGCCGAAAGCTGGACTGTCTCTGACGATGGTACCGTTTACACGTTCAAGATCAGAGCCAATGCCAACTGGTCTGACGGATCGCCCGTTACCGCGGATGATTTCATTTTCTCGTTCAAGCGCGTCGAAGAGCCAAAGACGGCTGCTGGCTACGCCAATATGCTTTATCCGATTAAAAACGCTGAAAAGATCAACAAGGGCGAACTGCCTGTCGACCAGATGGGCATGAAGGCAATCGATGCCAAAACTCTTGAGATCACGCTGGAACGGTCAACACCGTTCTTCGTCGAATTGCTGGCGCACCAGACCGCGCTGCCTGTTAACAGGGCCAGCCTTGAAAAGAACGGCGCTGAGTTTATCAAGCCCGGCAAGCTTGTCTCCAACGGAGCGTTCCAGCTCGCCGAACACGTACAGAACGATCACCTGACAGCGGCCAAGAACCCGCATTACTGGGGCGCGGCGGATGTGAAACTGGACAAGGTGATCTTCAATCCGACCGAAGATCAGGCGGCAGCGGTGCGCCGCTTCGAAGCCAAGGAACTGGATCTCGTCTACAATTTCTCGGCTGACCAGATCGAACGTCTGCGCGCATCCATGGGTGATCAGGTTCGCATCACTCCGGCGCTGTCGACCTATTTCTACTCATTTGACACCCGCGTTGAACCCTTCAGCGATGTGCGTGTGCGCCGCGCATTGTCGATGACCATCGATCGCGATTTCCTGTCGAAGGAAATCTATAAGGGCGCCCAGCTTCCCGCCTATTCGCTCGTGCCGCTCGGCATTGCCAGCTACGGGGAACCGGCCAAATCAGATTTTGCCGACATGTCGCAGCTTGATCGCGAAGATAAAGCGCTCGAACTGATGAAAGAGGCGGGTTACGGCGAGGGCGGCAAGCCGCTCAATATCGAAATCCGCTACAACACCAATCCCAACCATGAGCGCGTAGCGATTGCCGTTGCGGATATGTGGAAGAAGGCATTCGGTGCCACCGTCACCCTGCTGCAGAACGACGTCAGCGCCCACTACGCTTACCTGAAAGAAGGCGGCAAATTCAATGTCGCCCGTGCTGGCTGGACGGCTGATTATGCCGATGCCGAGAACTTCATGGTCATTAATCTGAGCACCAACACCACGTTCAATTATGGCCGCTGGAACAACCCGGAATTTGATGCCCTCGTCAAAAAGTCCTATGACGAAAAAGACCCGGCTGCCCGCTCCAAAATCCTGCATGAAGCAGAAGCCTTGGTGCTGCGCGAACAGCCCGTCGCGCCGATGATGAATTTCGGCCAGCTCTGGCTCGTCTCCAACCGGGTGAAGGGTTGGGCAGATAACGGCACCAACGATCATCTCAGCAAATACCTTAGCCTTGAACAGTAACCGCTTGCCCGCTGCGCTGTGCGCAACGTGTTTGGATAGAGAGTGAAAGGACGGTCGACAATGTCTGTGAAATTCAATTTTCGTGTTGCGGCGCTGTTGGGCACATTGATGCTCGCTGCAAGTCCCGCGCTTGCCGAAGTGGTTCTGCATCGTGGTAATAGCGGCGAGCCCAATACGCTCGATCAGGCACAGACCTCCATCGACATCGAAGCTTTCATCGTCAAGGACCTGTATGAAGGGCTGACAATCTACGACGCCAGCGGCAAGATTGTTCCCGGTGCAGCGGAGAGCTGGAAAGTCTCCGATGATGGCACCATTTACACCTTCAAGTTGCGCGACAAGGCCAACTGGTCTGACGGCACGCCGGTTACGGCTGAGGATTTCGTCTTCTCCTATCACCGCATCGAAGACCCGAAGACAGCAGCCAAATACGCCAATATTCTTTATCCGATCAAAAATGCCGAAAAGATCAACAAGGGTGAAATGCCTATTGATCAGCTTGGCGTGAAGGCTGTTGATGCGAAGACGCTCGAAGTCACACTGGAGCGGGCAACACCCTTCTTTCTGGAACTGCTGGCACACCAGACCGCGCTGCCCATCAACAAGGCGAGCTTCGAAAAGAACGGCGCTGATTTCGTCAAGCCGGGCAAGCTGGTCAGCAATGGCGCATTCAAGCTGCTTGAACATGTGCCGAACGATCACCTGACTGCTGGAAAGAACCCCGAATATTGGGACGTTGCCAGCGTCAAGCTGGACAAGGTGGTTTTCTATCCAACCGAGGATGATGCGGCGGCGCTTCGGCGTTTTGAAGCCAAGGAAATGGATATCGTTTTCAATTTCTCGGCCGATCAGATCGCGCGCCTGCGCAAATCATGGGGTGAGCAGGTTCATATTTCACCGCGTCTTGGAACCTATTATTACGCCTTTGACTCGCGCACCGAGCCATTCAATGATGTTCGTGTGCGCAATGCGCTGTCCATGGCAATCGACCGCGATTTCCTTGCCAATGAAATTTATAGCGGCGCTCAGCTGCCAGCCTATTCCGTTGTCGCTCCGGGTATTGCCAGTTATGGCGAGCCGGAAAAACCTGCCTTTGCCGGCATGTCCCAGCTGGACCGTGACGACAAGGCAGTCGCCCTGATGAAGGAAGCCGGGTATGGCCCAGGTGGCAAACCGCTGAACATTGAAATCCGCTACAACACCAATGCCAACCACGAGCGCATCGCCACTGCGGTTGCTGATAACTGGAAGAAAACCTTCGGCGCCAACGTCACCCTGATGAACCTCGATGTGTCATCGCACTACGCCTACCTGCAGGAGGGCGGCAAGTTCAACGTCGCGCGGGCGGGATGGATTGCTGATTACGCCGATGCTGAAACCTTCCTCGCGCTCCACATGAGCACCAACAAGACCTTCAATTACGGACATTACAACAATCCGGAATATGACGCGCTGATGAAGAAATCCTATGACGAGCGCGATCCGGTGGCCCGTTCCAAAATCATGCACGAGGCCGAAGCCCTGCTGGCGCGGGACCAACCAACCACCACACTGATGAACAGTGCCAACCTTTGGCTTATCGCCACCAAAGTCAAAGGCTGGGTTGATAATGCGCCAAACGAACATCTGAGCAAATTTCTGAGCCTTGAATAGCAACCGCTGCACGCCGTGCCTTGGGCAGCGTGTTCAGATAGAGAAGAGAAAGGACGGTAGACGATGTCTGTGAAGTTCAATTTACGTGTCGCGGCGCTCTTGGGCGGGCTTATGCTGACGGCCAGTCCGGCCCTTGCTGAAGCGGTTCTGCATCGCGGCAATGCGGGCGAGCCCAACACGCTTGATCAGGCGCAGACATCCATCGATATCGAAGCCTTTGTGGTGAAAGACCTTTATGAAGGTCTGACCGTTTATGACGCCCACGGCGCTATCATACCGGGTGCAGCGGAAAGCTGGAAGGTCTCCGACGATGGCACCGTCTATACGTTCAAATTGCGCGCCAATGCCAATTGGTCCGATGGCACGCCAGTGACCGCAGAAGATTTCGTGTTCTCTTACCGCCGTATTGAGGACCCGAAAACCGCAGCGAAATACGCCAACATTCTCTATCCGATCAAAAATGCTGAAAAGATCAACAAAGGCGAACTACCGACCGATCAACTTGGTGTCAAAGCTGTCGACGCCAAGACCGTCGAGATCACACTGGAACGTGCGACGCCCTTCTTTATCCAGTTGATGGCGCACCAGACGGCGCTGCCCATCAGCAAGGCCAGTTACGAAAAGAATGGCCCTGATTTCGTCAAACCCGGCAAGATGGTTTCAAACGGCGCGTTTGAACTTGTCGACCATGTGCTCAACGATCATCTGACTGTCGCAAAGAATCCCGATTACTGGGATGCGGCCAACGTCAAACTGGACAAGGTCATCTTCTACCCACTTGAAGATGATGCAGCGGCGGTCCGCCGCTTCGAGGCAGGCGAGCTGGACACAGTCTACAATTTCTCGGCTGACCAGATCGAACGGCTGCGCAAATCATGGGGTGATCAGGTTCACGTCACACCAGCGCTGGCGACGTATTATTATGCGTTCGACAGCCGTACCGAACCGTTCAATGATGTTCGTGTACGCAACGCGCTTTCCATGTCTATTGATCGCGATTTCCTTACCAAGGAAATCTATAGCGGCGCGCAATTGCCAACCTATTCGCTCGTCCCTCCGGGCCTTGCCACCTATGGCGAACCATCCAAAGCCGCTTACGCTGACATGTCGCAGCTTGACCGCGACGACAAGGCCGCCGCCCTGATGAAAGAGGCTGGCTATGGCGAAGGCGGCAAGCCGCTCAATATCGAAATCCGCTATAACACCAATGCCAATCATGAGCGGGTTGCCACGGCTGTTGCCGATATGTGGAAAAAGGCATTCGGCGCAAAGGTCACTCTGATGAACCTCGATGTGTCATCGCATTATGCCTACCTGCAGGAGGGCGGCAAGTTCAATGTCGCCCGGGCCAGCTGGTTCGCCGATTATGCCGACGCTGAAAACTTCCTTGCCCTGAATGTCAGCAGCAACAAGACATTCAACTATGGCCATTACAACAATCCGGACTATGACGCGCTGATGAAAAAGTCCTATGACGAGCGCGATCCTGATGTCAGGTCAAAAATCATGCATGAGGCGGAAGCCCTGCTGACCCGCGATGAGCCCATCGCATCGCTGATGAACAGCGCCAATCTCTGGCTGATTTCCAAAAAGGTCAAAGGCTGGGGCGACAATCCAACCAACGAACATCTGAGCAAATATCTGAGCCTTGCGGAATAATGAGCCGGGTCCAATAGAGTGAGTAGGTGCAGCTACTGCGGAAGCTGCACAGAAGAGAGAGTATATCTCCATGTTTCATTTCGTCCTTCGCCGACTGGCGAGTGCGGTGCCGACATTGTTTATTGTCGTCACCATTTCGTTCTTCCTGATGCGGTTTGCACCGGGCGGTCCCTTCAACCTTGAAAGACCGCTGCCGCCAGCGACGATGGAAAACCTGATGAAGGCTTACCATCTGGATCAGCCGCTCTGGAACCAGTATCTGCAATATCTCAAAAATGCAGTGACCGGCGATTTTGGACCGAGTTATATCTATAAGGACAATACGATTGCCGAGCTGATCGGCAAGGGTCTGCCTTACTCGGTGGAACTCGGCTTTTATGCCCTGCTGCTCGCGCTCTTCGGCGGTGTGATCGTCGGAACGATCGCCGCTCTACGGCAGAACAGCATTCTCGATTTCTTCATCATGTCCGTCGCGACCATCGGCGTGACGGTTCCGAACTTCGTTGTCGGTCCGGTGCTGACATTGATCTTTGCGGTGCTTTTGTCTCTCTTGCCCGCGGGCGGTTGGGGCGATGGTTCTTGGCGCTTCCTCATACTGCCGATGATCGCTCTCGCACTGCCGCAGCTTGCCGTGTTTGCCCGCCTCACGCGTGGCTCGATGATTGAAGGTCTGCACACAGATCACATCCGCACTGCACGCGCCTACGGCTTGCCGCCAAGGACAGTCGTGATCACCCATGCGATGCGCGGCGCGCTGCTGCCGGTGGTCTCTTATCTCGCACCCTGCGCAGCCGCCTTGTTGACAGGCTCGGCTGTGGTCGAAACCATCTTCACCATTCCCGGCGTCGGTCGCTACTTCGTGCTGGGCGCTATCAATCGCGATTATACGCTTGTGATGGGAACCGTGGTTCTCGTGGCGATTTTCGTTATCGTTTTCAATCTCGTGGTCGATATTCTGTACGGCCTTCTTGATCCGAGGGTTCGCCATGACTGATGTGTCCACAACAATCATCCCAGAGGAAGAATCCAAGGGACGCAGCCTGTTTCAGCTGGCAACGCTCCGCTTTCGCCGCAACCGAGCAGCGATGGCTGGTTGCGTCATGCTGTTCTTCATCACCATCTTTTCGTTCTTCGGGCCGTATTTCCTGACCCACACCTATGATCAGGTTTTCTCGTCCTATGTCACGATCCCGCCAAGCGTAGAGCCGCTTCCAAAAGCTGACACGCTCGGCGATGTCATGAAGGGCGTCGCAAGCCGGGCCAAGGTGGAGCTGAAGGAATTTGCCGTTGACGGCAATACATTCACAGCCACCATCCATGCGGACCAGACCATCGATCCGCGCACAACCCGCTATTTTGATCGTGCAAACGAGTTCGACGATACGCAGGTTGCCGCCACGGAAGATGATGGCAAGACCCTGAAACTCTCCGGCAAGGTCAACCGCGAATACTTCTTCTTCGGAACGGATGCCAATGGCCGCGATATGCTGGCTCGTGTCATGCTGGGCGGACAGATTTCGCTGGCTGTCGGCTTTCTCGCCAGTCTTGTCTCGCTTGCCGTGGGTGTCACCTATGGGGCGATCTCAGGTTATCTCGGCGGCCGCGTCGACAATGTGATGATGCGCCTTATCGAAATTCTTTATTCACTGCCCTTCGTGTTTCTCGTCGTGGTTCTCGTCGTCTTCTTCGGGCGAAGTTTTATCCTGATCTTTCTGGTGATCGGTGCGGTGGAATGGCTTGATATGGCACGTATCGTGCGCGGCCAGACCCTTGCGCTCAAACGCCGGGAATTCATCGGAGCGGCGCAGGCCTTGGGGTTGACAGACTGGCAGATTATCCGCCGTCATATCATCCCCAATACGATTGGTCCGGTTATTGTGTTCGTTACGGTCGTGGTGCCGAAAGTCATTCTTCTGGAAAGTTTTCTGTCCTTCCTCGGTCTTGGTGTTCAGGCACCGCTGACCAGTTGGGGCGCGCTGATTTCCGAAGGCGCAAACAAGATGCAGTCCGCACCCTGGTTGCTGATTTTCCCTGCCATTTTCTTTGTCATCACCCTGTTCTCGCTGAACTTCATCGGTGATGGCCTGCGTGATGCTCTCGACCCGAAGGACCGCTAAAATGACGGACAACAAAGATACTGTATTGTCCGTACGCGGACTGAAAGTTGACTTCACCACCCCGGATGGCGATGTGAAAGCCGTCAAGGGCATCGATCTCGATGTCCGGCCGGGCGAAACCCTCGCAGTCGTCGGTGAATCCGGCTCCGGCAAGAGCCAGACCATGATGGGCATTATGGGCCTTCTCGCCCAGAATGGCCGCGTGACGGGTTCGGCCAAATATCGCGGCAAGGAATTGGTTGGCCTGCCAACCAAGGCGCTCAATGAGGTGCGCGGCTCCAAGATCACCATGATCTTTCAGGAGCCAATGACCTCGCTTGACCCGCTCTACACGATTGGCCGGCAGATTGCCGAACCCATTGTTCATCACAAGGGCATCAGCTTCAAGCAGGCCAAGGTTCGCGTGCTTGAACTGTTGAAACTGGTCGGTATTCCCGAGCCAGAGCGACGCATCAACAGCTACCCGCATGAAATGTCCGGTGGCCAGCGCCAGCGCGTCATGATTGCCATGGCACTTGCCAATGAACCTGATCTTCTGATCGCGGATGAGCCGACAACCGCGCTCGACGTGACAATTCAGGCGCAAATCCTCGATCTGCTGCGTGACTTGCAGAAGCGTTTCGGCATGGCCATCGTGCTCATCACCCATGATCTTGGCGTGGTCAAACACTTTGCCGAGCGTGTCGTTGTCATGCGGCGCGGCGAAGTGGTGGAGAAAGGCACGATCAAGGACATCTTTGAGAACCCGAAAGAAGACTACACCAAAATGCTGCTGGCTTCCGAGCCAAGCGGCAGCAAATCGCCGCCCGAAGACAAGGCGCCAATCATGCTGGAAGGGCGCAATGTGATTGTCGACTTCTCCATTGGTGGTGGCTTTTTCTCCAGCGCACACACGCATTTCCGCGCAGTGGACGGCGTGACGGTGAAGCTCAAGGCGCGGCAAACCATCGGTATTGTTGGTGAGTCCGGTTCCGGCAAGTCAACCCTTGGCCGGGCACTGCTACGTCTGCTGCCGAGCAGCGGCCAGTATCATTTTGAGAAAAAGAACATTTCCAGCTTCGATCGCTCGGCGATGCGTCCCTTGCGCCGGGAATTGCAGCTGGTGTTTCAGGACCCTTACGGATCGTTGTCGCCACGCCAGACGGTTGGTGAAATCATCACCGAGGGCCTGCTCATTCACGAGCCGCAATTATCACGGGCTGACCGCGACAAGCGGGCAATTGCAGCACTCAAGGAAGTGGGACTCGATCCAACTGCGCGCAACCGTTATCCGCATGAGTTCTCCGGCGGACAGCGCCAGCGTGTCGCCATTGCACGCGCGATGATCCTGAAGCCGAAAGTCGTCATTCTGGATGAACCGACATCCGCGCTTGACCGGTCGGTGCAGGGGCAGGTCATCGAACTCTTGCGCGATCTGCAGGCCAAACACGATCTGTCCTATATTTTCATCAGCCACGACCTCGCCGTTATCAAGGCGATGTCGGATTATGTCATCGTGATGAAAAGCGGAAAGATCGTCGAAGAAGGCCAGACAGACGATATTTTTGACGCGCCTCAGCATGATTATACCAAGACACTGATTGGGGCTGCCTTCGATCTGGATTAGAATGTATCTTGCATTTAGCTAAGGAAATCGTCATCTATATACCGAAGTGTATATCTATATAGACAAGGGACTGTAGAATGGCTTTTTCCGTTAAAGACGAGACTACAGATGCTGCAGTCAGGCGCCTTGCAAAATTAAAGAACACCAGCCTCACGGATGCTATTCGTGAGGCTGTTGTAAATGAATATAATCGAACCAAGGGAGAAATCCCTTTGCAAGAGCGGCTAGCAGCGCTCTCCCAACGTTACAAAGCCTATCCCAAAACCGGACAGGACGCGGACAAGACATTTTTCGACGATCTCTCCGGAGATCTGTGATGTTTGTCGATGCATCTGCGGTTGTTTCAATAATAAGTGGCGAAGACGATGCACTTTCGCTGTCAGCACGTTTGGCACAGGCTTCCACAATCTACTTGTCACCGATTGTAATTTATGAGTCCGTAACGGGCCTCGCTCGCAAACGAGCCTGCCCCATAGAAATGGCAGAGCAGTTGGTGGATGCCTTTGTCGAGGAGACGCGGGCGCACATCCTCGATATCAGTTCCAATATTGGTGTTGAAGCTCTGAAAGCATCCCGTAAGTACGGTCGAGGCCGGCACAAGGCCGACCTTAACATGGGTGACTGTTTTGCTTATGCCTGTGCAAAGACAAATAACCTGCCCCTTTTGTTCAAGGGCAATGACTTCCCGTATACGGATATCGAAGTGGCTTAAGACGCTCGGCTTAAAGCTCCGAGCGCCATGGCGGGTTTGCACCCGCACGCGATACAGTCACTGCCGCCGCCTTGGCACCAAGCAGCAGGGCATGGCGGATTTGCTCTTCGGTTATGGAGGTGAGGGCGCTTTTGGCCAACAGGCCCGCTTCCTGCAATGATGTCAGTACACCCGCCGTAAATGTATCGCCAGCGCCGACCGTATCGACCACGGATACTTTTTGTGCGGCAACATGCACGGCCAGATCTTTGGTATAGCCGGTGACGCCCTCGGCACCGCGCGTAACGAGAATGAGCTTTGGCCCATGCTGGGATGCAGGGACAATCCAGCGGCGGGCGATCTCTTCCATTGAACCACTTTCACCGAACCAGCGCATATCCTCATCGGAAATCTTGACGATATCGGTCATGGCGATCATGCGGCGCATGCGTGCCAGATGCTTTTCCTTATCGGGGATGAAACCGGGCCGGATATTGGGATCAAGAACAATGACACGCTTTTCGTGTTCGCGCGCCATCAGCGCCTCATAGGTAGACCCGCAAGGCTCCGGAATGAGGCTGATCGCACCGAATTGCAGCGTCGTGACATTCTCATCCAGTTCCGGCAGATCAGTGATCGCCAGAGAACGACCCGCACTGTTCTCGTCGTAGAAAATATAGCTCGCCTGACCATCGGTCAGCCGCACAAAGGCCAGCGTAGTCGGCTGGGGTGAAATATGGGCATAGCGTGTGCCGACATGGTTGGCGGCAAGGCTATCACGCAACATCTGCCCGAAGAAATCCGAGGAAACACCGGAGTAAAATTCCGTCGGCACACCGAGGCGGCCCAAGGCAATGGCGGTATTGAACACCGCACCGCCAACATAGGGTGCGAAAGCCGGTTCGCCCCCCTCGCTCGTGCGCGGCAACATATCGATCAGTGCTTCACCACAACATAGGATCATTTGTCAGTTTCTTTCGATGGATAGATGACGCCCTTGCGGACGATAATATTGCCGTAAAGTCTGGGTTCGCTCGTCGCGATGATGGTATGGGCATTCTTCACCCGTGTGTAGAATGCATCGCCAACCAGCGGCAAGAGCGAAAATCCAGGTGCCCGGCGGGCGCAGACTTCGGCCATTTCCTGATGCACGGGATCGAGCAGATCCGGGCTTCCCTTCACCGTCGCGCGGAACAGCGCCGCCGGAACAAAATCATCCACCGGCATCACTTGCAGGATCGCATCAAGCATGGGGATCAACGGCAAACCATCGGCGCGAATGAGCCTGCGGGCATGTTCCAATGCAGGATAATTTCCATCAACCAATGCGATCTCGTCACCGTGCCCCATGGCACGCAATGTTGCCAGAAGCTCCGGGCCCAAAATGGGCGGAATACCAATCAGCACGCTCAATCAACCTTTCTGAATATTTTCTGTCCGATAAGAAACCGGTCTGAGAGAGCAAGACTGGCGGCGCCCAAAGCACGGGCGTGAATCCCCACCGTGCCTTCGACGATAACGGGCAATTCGATACCCTCCAGATCAAACGTTCCAACATGATCGCGCACCGCCTCGACGATCCGCGTGCGTACCGCAGCAGGGACCCAGCCATCAATAACCGCAGCTTCAAAATCAACCACTGAGGATGCAGCAACCACCGCCTGTGCAATGGCCTTAGCCGAACGATCAATCCATCCATCCAGTTCGTCGCCCATCTCGCCCCAATCTTCAGGCGAGGTCCATAAGGGGGAGGGGTCGCGGCCAAGACCGGTGACGATGCGCTCCAAAGCGGTGATCGATGCGATATCGATCAGCTGTTGCGTTGTGCCATCCGGTCCGGGCACGGGCATGGAACCAAGCGCCCCGGCATTGCCTGAACGGCCCGCATAAAGACTGCCATTGATAACAATGCCGCCGCCAATAAACGAACCGATATAGAAATAGACAAAATCATTAAGGTCTTTGGTTCCGCCAAAGACGAGTTCGGCACCACAGGCAGCGGTGATATCATTCTGTAAATAAACCGGAAAATCACAGATCGCGGCAATCGATGCTTTGATGTCAGACCGGCGCCACTGGTCGAGAATTTCCTGTGGCGCACCGACCGTATCGGCCCACTTCCATAGTTCGAACGGCGCTGCGATGCCAAGGCCAGCCACCTTTGAACGCTGTTTGCCATCAAGCCCATCCAGCATTTTCCTGATGCCGTCTTTGGCGAAGGTCATCACGGAGTCAGGCGTTGGATAGGCATAGGGCATATGCAGCATTGACCGGATGCGTCCGACGAAATCGATCAGTACAAGATCTGCGCTGCGACGGCCAATCTTGAGGCCAATGAAAAAGGCACCTTCCGGATTGAGCGACATGGGAATCAACGGCTGGCCGATGCGGCCGCGCAATGGTTCTTCGCGCGAAAGCAGTTCATCGGCTTCCAGCATGCGCATGATGATCGAGATTGTCTGCGCGGAAAGACCGGTCAGCCGCGCAATGGCGGTTTTGGCCAGACTGCCATGCTGGCGCAACAACGAAAGCACGACCCGCTCATTGTGGTCGCGCATACCGCTCTGGTTTGTTCCCTGATGGAGCGGCGGCCGTGTTCCTCCCGGACCGTGGCGCTCCGATAGTCTGATGCCCAAAAGGACGTCCTCCCTGATATCGGCGCGACAATGGAACCATCGGGCAAAGCTGTCAATAATAAATAAGAGTGATTTATTAATGTTGACAGCTTGGCGAGGCTGGTATTTTCTAAGGGCAGCACTTGGCCGGGAGGATAACTGTCCGAGGTGTTCAAGCGAACGAATGCTGCCCATCGGCGGCACGTCGCATTATGATTAAACTCTGGGAGGAAGTGACATGCGTAAGAGCATTTATCTCAAATCAACCATTCTGGGCGCTGCTGTTGTGGCCATCGCCGCTTTCGCCGCTCCGGCACAGGCTGCAGGCGTCGGCGCTTGCCTTATCACCAAGACGGACACCAATCCGTTCTTCGTCAAGATGAAGGAAGGCGCTGTTGCCAAGGCAAAGGAACTCGGCGTTGATCTCAAGACCTATGCGGGCAAGATCGACGGCGACAGCGAAAGCCAGGTCGCGGCTATCGAAACCTGCATCGCCGATGGTGCCAAGGGTATTCTGATCACAGCATCAGACACAGCGGGTATCGTCTCGTCGGTTAAGCAGGCACGCGATGCCGGTGTTCTGGTCATTGCCCTCGACACACCGCTTGATCCAGTCGACGCCGCCGACGCCACTTTTGCAACCGATAACCTTCTGGCGGGCGAACTTATTGGCAAATGGGCTGCAGGAACCCTGGGCGACAAGGCCAAGGATGCAAAAGTTGCATTCCTCGACCTGACACCGTCACAGCCATCGGTCGACGTTCTGCGCGATCAGGGTTTCATGAAGGGGTTTGGCATTGATGTTGTCGACATCAACAAGATCGGTGACGAAAAGGACCCGCGCATTGTTGGCCACGACATCACCAATGGCAATGAGGAAGGTGGCCGTAAGGCCATGGAAAACCTTCTGCAGAAGGACCCGGGCATCAATGTCGTTCACACGATCAACGAACCTGCTGCTGCCGGTGCCTATGAGGCGCTGAAGGCATTCGGCAAGGAAAAGGACGTGCTGATCGTTTCCATCGATGGCGGTTGCCCCGGCGTGAAAAATGTTGAAGCCGGTGTTATCGGCGCGACATCGCAGCAATATCCTTTGATGATGGCTTCGCTTGGTATTGAAGCCATTAAGAAGTTCGCTGACACAGGAGAAAAGCCAAAGCCGACCGAAGGCAAGAATTTCTTCGACACAGGCGTTTCGCTTGTCACCGATAAGCCGGTCAAAGGCGTCGAGTCCATCGATGTGAAGAGCGGCCTTGCCAAGTGCTGGGGCTGATCGCCGCCTGATTTGACAGAAAAGCAAGCAGACAAGGAGGGGACGGTATAAACCGTCCTCTCCAAACTGCGCAAATTTCGGGGAGCTAACTCATGACCGAAACCAATCCGGGATCACAACCCAAGCAGGAATTTGAGAGCGTGCTCACGCAGAGCGCGACAGCCGTTGCCAATTTCGACAGTGAACAGAAAAGCCTTGTTGAGCGAACACGCCACTTTCTTCACTCGAGCCCGGCAGCTGTTCCGCTGATCGTGCTTGTGTTGTCTCTGGTGGTTTTCGCCGTCATTGTCGGTTCGCGCTTCTTCACACCCTTTGCCCTCTCGCTGATCCTGCAACAGGTGGCGATTGTCGGTATTGTCGGCGCAGCGCAGACATTGGTTATTCTAACCGCCGGTATTGATCTTTCGGTTGGCGCGATCATGGTTCTGACGTCAGTCGTCATGGGCCAGTTCACGTTCCGCTATGGATTGCCGGTCGAGCTTTCCATTCTGTGCGGCGTTGCTCTGGGTGGATTGTGCGGCCTCATCAACGGCGTGCTGATTGCCTATGTGAAGCTGCCACCCTTTATTGTCACGCTCGGTACATGGCAGATTTTTCTGGCAACGACCTATATCTACTCCGCCAATGAGACGATCCGGGCACAGGACATCGAAACCAACGCGCGGATGCTTCAGTTCTTCGGCGAAAAAATCCAGATCGGCAGCGCCACCTTCACCTATGGCGTGTTTGCAATGATCCTGTTGATTGCCATTCTCTGGTACGTGCTCAACCACACGGCATGGGGTCGCCATCTCTATGCAATCGGCGATGATCCGGAAGCGGCGGAACTTGCTGGTGTGCGCACCAAGCGCGTTCTGATTTCGGTCTATGTATTGGCAGGTTTCATCTGTGCATTGGCCGGTTGGGCGCAGATCGGTCGCAACGGCTCCGTATCACCACAGGTTGGCCAGTTCGCCAATATTGAATCCATCACCGCTGTGGTTATCGGCGGCATGTCGCTCTTCGGCGGACGCGGATCAATCCTTGGCATGCTCTTCGGCGCACTGATCGTCGGTGTCTTCTCCTTCGGCATGCGCATGTACGGCACCGATGTCCAATGGACCTATTTGATGATCGGCGTTTTGATCATTACGGCCGTGGCAATTGATCAATGGATCAGAAAGGTAGCAGGCTGATGACACAGGAACCCCTTCTTACAGCCCGTGGTCTGGTCAAACGTTATGGCCGCGTTACGGCGCTCGATCATGCGGATTTCGATCTTTATGCCGGCGAAGTCCTCGCCGTCATCGGCGACAACGGCGCGGGAAAATCCTCACTTATCAAGGCGATATCAGGTGCCGTTCATCCTGATGAGGGCGAAATCAAGCTTGATGGCAAGGTGATCAATTTCCGCTCTCCGATGGAAGCGCGGGATGCGGGTATCGAAACTGTCTACCAGAACCTTGCTTTGTCCCCCGCACTGTCGATTGCCGACAATATGTTTCTTGGCCGCGAAATCAGAAAGCCGGGCATTCTTGGCAGCTGGCTGCGTATGCTCGATCGCAAGGCCATGGAAAAGCAGGCGCGCGACAAGCTGACTGAGCTTGGCCTGATGACCATTCAAAACATCAGTCAGGCGGTTGAAACGCTCTCGGGCGGTCAGCGGCAGGGTGTTGCCGTGGCGCGCGCGGCAGCATTTGGCTCCAAGGTCGTCATCATGGACGAACCAACGGCGGCCCTTGGCGTCAAAGAGTCCCGCCGCGTTCTGGAACTCATTCAGGATGTGAAAAAGCGCGGATTGCCGATTGTGCTGATCTCACACAATATGCCACATGTTTTCGAAGTGGCTGATCGCATCCACATTCACCGGCTTGGCAAACGCCTTTGTGTCATCAACCCAAAGGAATACACGATGTCGGATGCCGTGGCATTCATGACGGGAGCCAAAGAGCCACCCGCCAGTCTTGTTGCATGAAGGACAAATTGCAAAAATGAAACGTTCAGAAGTCAACGCGATCATCCGTGAAAGCGACAAGTTCATCCGCTCCTTCGGCTATGTCATGCCGCCATTTGCCTATTGGTCGCCGGAAGAGCTGAAGGCCCGTACATCAAGCGATGCGAAAGCTATTCTCAAGGCACGGCTAGGCTGGGATATCACCGATTACGGACAGGGCAAGTTCGATGAACTTGGCCTGTTCCTCTTTACCACCCGCAACGGCAATGCCGACGACCTGCAAAAAGGCGGCGGCATGCTTTATGCGGAAAAGATCATGATCTCGCGCGAAAAGCAGCTCTCGCCGATGCATCGCCATATCGTCAAAGCCGAGGACATTATCAACCGCGGCGGCGGCGCACTTGTGCTTGAGCTTTTCAACTCGAATGCCGATGGCAGTGTCGATGAGAGGACCGATGTGGAAGTGGCAACGGATGGACGCATCGTCAAGCTGAAGGCCGGTGGTCTGTTGAAATTGCAGCCGGGCGAGAGCGTCACGCTGCTGCCGGGAAACTGGCATGCATTTTGGGGCGAGGGCGGCGATGTACTGATCGGCGAAGTCTCGACCGTCAATGACGATCTGACCGACAATATCTTCCGTGAGCCGATTGGCCGCTTTTCGTCCATCGAAGAGGATGAGGCTCCGGTACATCTTCTTGTTTCCGATTATGACAAATGGCTTGCCTGAACCATCCAGCGGTTTTGGTAACGGGCAACATCCGATGATGATAACGACCGATGATCTGGTGACGGCCATTCTGGCCCGTGCCGCAGAAACCAACCGTCTGATCGTTGCCATTGCCGGCCCTCCCGGGGCCGGCAAATCGACCGTTTCCGCAGCAATCTGCGCGGCCATCAACGCCAAGGAGAATGACGCAGCCGTGGTCGTTCCCATGGATGGCTTTCATCTCGACAATGCCATTCTCGATGCCCGCGACCAGCGCAAGCGCAAGGGCTCGCCACCCACCTTCGACTGTGCCGGTTTTGAAGTCCTGTTGAAACGGCTGCGGGCAGGGGAGAATGATGTCGTCATTCCCCTTTTTGACCGCAAGCTTGATCTGGCTCGCGCAGGTGCTGCTGTGGTGAGTGGAGATCAGCGCATTCTTTTGGTGGAAGGCAATTATCTTCTGCTTGATGAAGCGCCCTGGGACAGACTGGCACCGCTTTTTGATATCACCGTGTTCCTGCAGGTGGACCGCGTGGAAATGGAAAATCGCCTTGTTCAGCGGTGGCTTGGCTTTGGCTACAATGTCGGTTCCGCGCAGCAACGCGCCCTGTCCAATGATATCCCGAATGCAGATCTTGTCTTGTCCCGATCACGTCCCGCTGACTATACGGTGATGAACTAGCACGATTGCTTGGCATAATTATTGTGCGTGGTTCGTGGTTCGACATAACAACCATGAGGGAGAGTGAGGATGCAACGATAATCGCAAAGATTGCAGAATACGCGCCCTACAAACCATCTCTCTCCGTCATCCTCGGGCTTGACCCGAGGACCCACAATTCAAAAGTGCTGAAAGTCCGGGTTCATCTAACCTCCTTAACCATGGGTCCTCGGGTCAAGCCCGAGGATGACGGAGGGGTAGGCTGTTGACAGTCAAGTTCTGCAATCTTTGCGATTATCGTTGCATCCTCACTCTCCCTCATGGTTGTTATGTCGAACCACGCGCACAATTCACGTCCCGCCGCCTATATGGCCATGAACGCGCAGCCACTGTCATTCTGATGTAACAGGTAAAGGCGATGGGCTCGAACGACACCGGTCTCGGCATTTACAGGCAGGACAATGCAAAACCTCTATCCGGAGATTGAGCCCTACAGCCACGGCATGCTTGCCGTTGGCGACGGCAACAGCATTTATTGGGAAATATGCGGCAATCCGCAAGGGATACCGGCGCTTGTCCTTCACGGTGGTCCGGGTTCCGGATGTTCCACAAATGCACGGCGTTTCTTTGACCCTGATCGTTATCGGATCATTCTGTTCGACCAGCGTGGTTGTGGTCGCAGTACACCCCATGCCAGTGATGCGGACGCCGATATGTCGGTTAATACAACAGCGCATCTGCTTGCTGATATCGAATGTTTACGCCAGTACCTTGATGCCAGCTGCTGGCTTGTATTCGGCATGTCATGGGGATGCACATTAGGGCTTGCCTATGCCGAGAAGCACCCTGACCGCGTGCTTGCTTTGGTCCTCGCGGGTGTGACCACCACGCGGCGATCGGAGATTGACTGGCTCTATCGTGGTATCGCGCCTCTGTTCCCGGAACAGTGGGTAAAATTCCGAGCTGGGACATCTGGTGCGGGGTTCGACATAACAACCATGAGGGAGGGGGATGAACTTATTGAAGAACGGGATGGCGATCTTGTCAGCGCGTATTACCACCTGTTGAACAATGCGGATCCGAATGTTCGCCTGAAAGCGGCCCGCGATTGGCATGAATGGGAGGCGGCATCGATCCTTATCAATCCTGCTGCAACCCCATCGTCAAAATGGTCTGATGATCGCTATATTCTGGCGCGTGCCCGGATCATCACACACTATTTCCATCATAATGCCTGGCTGGAAAATGGTGTTTTATTGCGCGAGGCCAGTGCTTTAAATGGAATCTCTGGCATAATGGTTCAGGGTCGCTTCGATTTGGAAGCGCCGCTCGTGACCGCATGGGAACTGTCGCAGGTCTGGCCGGATAGCGAGTTGGTTATTGTTCCCAATGCCGGGCATTCACCAACCGACACCGGCATGAGTGAAGCCATCGTTGCAGCAACAGACAGATTCGCGCACACGCTTCGAATGTGAGCAAAATGGGGTTGGCATGGCGCCAACCCCATCGTCAGTTTCAGAACTTGACCGTCAGATCCGCCTTGACGGCATTGTCATTGTTCTCGCTGGAGAACTGACCGGTATAGGTCAGGCCGAGCGAGGTGTTCTTGCCAATACCGACATCAAAGCCTGCTTCCACCGCAAGGGCATCTTCGGCAATCGGCAGACCCTCAATGGTGAAGGACTGACCACCGGCAAAGGCCAGAGTCTGCTCCGGAGTGACATCGCCAAAGGCGTGGTTCCAGCCAAGCATACCGCGTGCGGTGAGAATGGTGCTTTCGCCAAGTGCGAAGTCATGCGAGGCACGAAGGCCAAGCGTCGTGGTGGTCACGTCACTTGAGTTCGAATGAACCGATACATTGCCTATCCCGCCATTTTCCTGAAATCCGTCAGATTTCAGATGCGCGTATCGTACTCCGGCAAAGGGCTCGAACGCGGCGTAAGACGTATCAATACGGTAGCCAAGTTCACCAAAGACCTGCACGGTCTGGGCGGTGTAGGAAACATCCGCCCCACCGACAGAACCACCGAAAGTATCACGCCGGTTGGTGTCAATCTCATGATGGGCAAGCGTGAGGCCAAGGCGTAGCCCAAGCGCATCCCATTGACGGCCGCCATAGACACCGACCTGATAACTATCGACCGAAGCTTTGTCGCCGCCACTGTGCAACGATGTATTGCCATAGCCTGCCAGCAGACCAAACCGCCATACATCGGCAATCACACCATCAAGACCGGTGACAAAACCACCCGTATCTCGATTGTAACCGGAGGCATTGCCACTGCCATCAGCGTGGGCCCAAGCTCCGTAGGCCTGTCCCCATAGCGCCGTTGAAGCCGGGACCGGCTCAACCGCAGCAAAAGCCTCGCCGCTTTTCGACTTCGAATCCGGACCATAGGCCAACGGCGTCATTGTTGGCTGCGGTTTTACGGCAACGCCGTCAAATGCCGCCCGAACACGATCCGTTGCCGCCTGACTGATGAACTGACCATCCTGAAGGAGGACCCCGTTCAGCGTGGCATGAATTTCGCCCGTCAGAGATTGATACCCTCCGGCGAGATTGTCGAAAAGGGTTGAAGCAAGAACCTTGTCGTAAAGCGGGTTACCGGCACCAAGGTTGTTAATCGCCTTGCCAACTGCCTTTTGATTTCGAGTTTTACCAACATCATCAAAGCCGAGACTGTTGCGCCCCAAGGTAACAGTTACATCATTGGGCGTATAAGCTAGCGAGGGATCGAAGAACAAATACGATGTAGCGACCTTCTCGAATTTTCCATCAATCGATCCGGTTGAAGAAAGGATGCCATAACCCCGACCACTAATCGGGGCTTTGCTGTCTCCAGCTTCTGGTGTCACAACGACTACACCACCCAGCAGCTTGGTTTTCCCGTTTACTGCCAGCTTGTCAGCGGCTTCCCCGTTGACCTCAATATGCAAATTACTGCCTGCATTAAAGGTCACATCACCCTTTGACGCCAACGTGCCGACGGAATTACCCGGCGCAACGATGCCACCTGCATTGGCGACGATTCCACCCACGGTGCCGTTACCGCCCAATGTACCGCTATTGTTGACCACAGCTTTAGACGTCAACGAACCATCAACGGCCAGCAATCCGCCATTGATGACGGTATCACCCGAATAGGTATTATTGCCGGTCAATCGCAGTGTACCCGCGCCGCCCTTGGTCAACCCGCCTATATAATTGTTGGGATCGCCAAGCTTGGTCTGCAAGGTTGGAATCAGCGCTTCATACGCGGTGAACTCGGCCACGGCACTGGCAATGCGATCATTGGTGATCGTACCGCGAATGGTGTCCAGACTGGAAGCAGGCGTTGTCGAGAAGGTTACAAATTGCTTCTCTCGCGGCTTGCTTGTGTCAGGGTTAGTCGCCACGAAGGCGTTCCACAGTGCAGTTGCGGTTGCATTCTTGCGCATATCCGCATCGGCCTTATCAAACGCTGCACTGGCAGCCTCTGCTTCTGCTTCCGTCAATGGAGGCACCTGCGCAAGAGTGATTTTATCCAGCGCTGCATACCGCTTTGTCACAAGATCGATGGCAGCCGGATAAGTGGCGGTCGGGAAATCAATCGCGACCTGATCCTTGATTTTCGCCTTGCTGGCGTCGGTTACGCCGTTTTGCCAGCCTTCCGTAACCTTCTTTGCTTCCCAGTCTGCGATTGTCTTGGCGTCTTCGGTCTTGCGTTGGTTCAACGCGTCCTGAGAAATATTATTGCTCCAGACCTCTTCATTCTTGCCGACATAGGTGCCGGGCAGATTGGCCGTAAACTGGCTCATGAACTGCCCGGGGCCCTTGAGTGCCTTGTCCAGATTGATCAAGCCCCAACCGTAAACACTGTCGACACCAGCATCGCCGAGATCGGTGGATGTCGTTTTGAGAATCTCATTGACCTCGCCGTTGGCGAGATAGGAATAGCGTTGCTTCAACACAGCAAAAGCGCCGGTAGCAAAGGGGCCAGCCATGGAGGTGCCATTGAATTTGGCATAGCCGGGTTTCAATTCCCCGGTGAAGACATCACCGATCTTGAAACCGGTAATATCACCGGTTGGAATGCTGCTGTAGATCTGCGTTCCGGGGGCACCCACGCAGAAATATTTGGAATAGCCGCAATTGCTGGAAAAGCTGCTTCTTGAATAACCCTGCGGATTCTCAGGGTCCGCAACGACACTCATCGTCGTCAGCCAATGTTTCTCCACATCGGGTGCAAAAGCGGCAAGCCCTGCCAGAGCATCCGGCTCCAGTCCACCATCATTACCCGCCGAAAATTCAACGACAATGCCGCTTCGCGCAGCCTTGAGAGCGCCGCTGTAAGCGCCACCCTCCGGCTTGTCGAGAATCGCCTTGATCTCCTGAAATTGCCCGTAGGCCTGCTGATAGGACCAGGATGAACTGGAAAGACCAATACCCCAGCTGTCGGTGATGATATCAACACCGCTATTGATCATGGAGTCCCAGGCCTTGCCGTAGACAGCGCCATCATTGCCAAGCACGATACCGTCTTCAGGGCCCGCGTCGTAATTGTTGGCGGCAAAAATATGGGCGTCAAACGCGACACCCATCATTTCCTTGCCATCGCGGTTCGCCGCGGCAATGCCCGCAACGTGCGTTCCATGTTCCGAAATGCCGCCCAAGCCATCAATGAACTGCTTGCCATCGGCGACGAATGGATCACCGGCCTTAACCGGGATGTTGGGATCGGTGTAAAGACGGATGCCGGTATTGGTGAGGAATGTCAGCTTGCCAGCGCCTGCAAATTCCGGATGCCCTGCCCAAACAGGCTGGTCGATCACGCCAAGTTTGACGCCTTTACCTGTGTATCCCATGGCGTAGGCCGCATCGGCATTAATTGCCTTCAGACCAACATTGCCATTGAATTCCTTGTCGGCACGCCATGTTTTCCTTGCCGCCTCGAAATCGTTCGTTCGCGTGCCATCAGCGTTGAAATATTTGGGGAGTTCCTGTGCCAGTGCGCCCGTTGTGAGTGCAGCAGTCGAAAGGAGTATTGTTGTAAAAACAGTTGTTTTGAGGTGTTTGCGGAACCGGGAGAGGTGACAATTGCGCACGGAATGAGCCGCGCTGATGTCGCGAAAAGACATATAAAATCCTCCAGTATTGAGACCAACTAATACGAAAGTTGGGGGAGACTGAAATTTTTATATGTGTGAGGTCAAGCGCTCACAGAACGAATTATGAATTATTTGTGTTGATTTCTTGAAAAATAAGGCAGGAACCGAAATTCAATCGGTTAGATGCAACATTTATTCCGAAGTAAAAACAAATGGTTATGCACGCGGCGAAAGTTGCGTTGCCATATTTGCCATAATTGCCGCTGCCGCGGCACGGGTAATACCCGCCCAGGATGTGAGAATCTCGGGCGTAATACGATAGGCGGGACCGGTCACGGAAATGCCCGCAACGAAATGTCGGTTATGGGAATATATGGGCGCGGCAACACAGCAGATATCCGTTTCATGCTCCTCACGATCATAGGCGTTGCCCTCCATCCTGATGTGATCGATTTCCTTCAGCAGCGCCTTTGCATCAGGCAAGGTGCTTGCAGTAAAACGTCGAAACTCAATCAGGCCAATACGCGCATTGAGTTCCTCGTCTGAAAGGGCGGATAGCGCGGCTTTGCCGACACCTGTGCAATAAACGGGAGCCGTATTGCCGATCTGCGAATACATGCGAACACTCTGGCGGCTTTCCACCTTGTCGAGGTAGATCACCTCGATACCGCGTAAAACACCCAAATGAACCGTTTCACCGGTTTGTTCGTGCAGTGTCTGCAGGTGAGGTTCGGCAATGGTGCGAAACTCGTTGCTGGACCAGGCTTTGGAAGCAAACTGCAGCAGGCGAAGACCAAGGCCATAGGAATGATCGCGATTCATGGCGAGCAGACCTTCCTCGATCAGATTTGATATTTGGCGGTGCAGTGTGCCGCGTGGCTGATCGGACAGTTTGAGCACGTCCGTGAAACGGAGCGGCACCGGCGAAGCAGCGACAATGTTCAAAACCTCCAAGGCTTTCCCCAAGGTTCCCGTTGAGTTTTCCTTCGTCTTGTCCATTGAATGACATCCACCTATTGACTTTCAGCACTCTAGGATGACTATTCTATATAGTCAAATTGCGTTCCAAATAATGGAACTCACAGCGAGATTCTGACCATGATGCCCTCAGCTATTTTCCCTGATCTGAAAACCCGTTCCGTACTTATAACCGGGGGAGGGTCCGGCATTGGCGCGGCCCTGACCGAAGGGTTCGTCCGGCAAGGTTCGCGCGTCGCCTTCGTTGATATTGCCGATGATGCCTCCCACGCACTCGTCGAGCGTCTGGACAAGGAATATGGCAACAAACCGCTTTACCTGAACACGGACTTGCGCGACATCGAAGCGCTCCGAGCCGCTGTGGCCAAGGCTATTGCGGCTCACGGTCCAGTAACTGTGCTCGTCAACAATGCGGCCTGGGATGACAGGCACGATATTGACGATGTCACGGTCGAATATTGGGACAAAAACCAGTCCATCAACCTGCGTCCGCAGTTCTTTGCCGCGCAGGCGGTTGCTCCGGGTATGCGGCAATCGGGCGGCGGTTCGATCGTCAACTTCACCTCCACATCTTTCATGATCAATCAGGGTAACTTTCCCTCCTATACCGCTGCAAAAGCTGGAATTATTGGCCTTACCAAAGGGCTTGCCGGTCGTCTTGGACCGGAGAACATCCGCGTCAATGCAATAGCGCCGGGCTGGGTCATTACGGAACGTCAACGCGAACTTTGGGTGACTGATGACAGCCTCAAGGCTCATATCGACAAACAGGTGCTGAAGGAGGAAATTCAGCCCGGCGATATGGTCGGGCCTTGCCTGTTCCTCGCTTCGGATGCGGCCCGGATGCTCACCGCCCAGACACTGATTGTCGATGGAGGTTATCTGTGAGCAGGACAGCAACCTATGCGGTCGCCGATTGGGGAACGAGCCGTTTCCGTCTCTGGCTTTTGGACGAGGAAGGCAATCTCGTCGCCGAGCGCCGTTCGGATGATGGTCTGGATACATCGCGTGCACGCGGTTTTGCCGAAACGCTCGAAGATCATCTGACCGGTCTTCGCGCACCCGCAGATTTGCCTGTAATCATCTGTGGTATGGCCGGTTCGCGGCAAGGGTGGGTCGAAGCCAATTACGTACCAGTACCGGCGGATCTCACGGCGATACTTTCCGGAGCGGTCAAAATTGCGGGGATCACCCGCGATGTCAGGATCATCCCGGGCCTGTCCCAATCGGGCAGCGCGCCCAATGTCATGCGGGGGGAGGAAACCCAGCTGCTTGGCGCCATGTTGGCCCGCAATCTGCGCAGCGGTCTGGTGGCCATGCCCGGCACCCATTCAAAATGGGTGGAGCTGGAAGAGGGCAGAGCAAAATCTTTTTCGACCTATCTGACCGGTGAACTCTATGCGTTGCTGGCTGGCCATTCGATCCTGCGCCATTCCATTGGCAATGCCGCCGATGCGGCCACGCCAGAACATCCGCAATTTATTGCGGGGCTTGAACTGGTGCTTGCTGGCAACCGGCGCATGCTGGGCGAGCTTTTTGGTATCCGCGCTGCCATGCTGCTGGAAAATCTTACACCGGATGCGGCGGCATCGCGGCTATCCGGCCTGCTTATTGGCACCGAGATCGCCGGTGCCAAGGAAAAATATGGCACGGCAGCCAAAATCGCACTTGTCGCTTCAGGCACAATGGCTGCGCTTTATGCCAAGGCACTGACCGTTGCGGGACTTACTTTCGACGTCGTCGATGCGGATGAAGCCGTACGCAAGGGGCTGTTTGTTGCCGCATCCAAAATCTGGCCAGCCGAAGCATAAGGACACTGATAATGACACAATCTTCCGCTCCCTGGCCCAAGCTCAAGCGCGATCTGATTGCCATATTGCGCGGCGTCAAGCCTGACGAAGTGCTTGCGATTGGCGAAGAACTGGTGAAATCCGGTATTGATGTGATCGAGGTTCCGCTCAATTCGCCCGAGCCGTTCCAGTCCATTGAGCTATTGGCAAAAAGCTTGCCATCGCATGTGTTGATTGGCGCTGGCACGGTGCTCGATCCTGCCGACGTAACACGCCTTGACGCGGCAGGTGGCCGTCTGATGATCAGCCCGAATGTCGATGCTGCCGTGCTTGCCGCCGCCGCCAAGGCAAAGATGGTGACAATGCCTGGCGTTTTCACGCCAACAGAGGCTTTGGCCGCGTTGAAAGCGGGCGCTTCGGGCCTCAAGTTTTTTCCGGCCAGCGTGCTGGGTCCTGATGGCATCAAAGCGATCAGCGCCATTCTGCCCAAGGGTACGATTATCGGAGCTGTTGGCGGCGTGGATGAAAACAGCTTTGCTGCCTATTCCAAGGTTGGCGTTCGCACTTTCGGTTTGGGCTCAAGCCTTTACAAGGTCGGCGCATCGGCTGCCTATGTTGGCGAGCGGGCACGGGCAACCGTCGAGGCCTATGACCGGATATTTTCAGCCGGAGCATGATGATGGATAAACCAGATATCCGTGTTTTTCATGATGTTCCCTGCGAACTGGGTGAAGGTCCGGGTTATGATCCGCTGACAAAAACCGTGTGGTGGTTTGATATTGTTACGGGCCAGCTGTTTGAAAAAGCCCGTGCCGGAGGTGTGGTCGATGTCCACCCGCTGGGGCAGATGGCAAGCGCCCTTGCGGTGATCGATGCGGACCGCCAGTTGATCTCGACGGAGACGGGCCTGTTTATCCGCGACCGCAAGTCTGGCCACACGGTTATGCACCAGCCCATTGAGGCGGATAACCCGATCACCCGGTCGAATGATGCGCGTGTTCATCCAGCTGGTGCATTCTGGATCGGCACCATGGGCAAGAAATCACAACAGGGTGCTGGCTCGATTTATTGGTACAGGGAAGGGCAGCTGCGCACGCTCTTCACCGATATTACCATCACGAATTCGATCTGCTTTTCTCCCGATGGGCGCGTAAGCTATTTCGCCGATACCCGGAAGAACATCATCTGGCGTGTCGATACGGATTCTGAAACCGGTTTGCCGCTTGGCGAACCGGCTGTGTTCTATGAGCATAAGGATGCCGGTGGCATCGATGGCTCCATCGTTGATCGCGACGGCAACCTTTGGAACGCTTGCTGGGGCCGTGCGCATATCGATGTCTATTCGCCCGATGGAAAGCGCATTCGATCCATCGCAACTCCGGCGCGCCAACCCTCATGCCCGGCCTTCATCGATGAAGACTCCGCAGCCATGGTGGTAACGACAGCCTATCACGATATGAGCGAAACCCAGCGCCGCTCCGACCCCAATGCTGGCAAGACCTTTTTAATCGAGGTGGCAGGGAAGGGGCGGTTTGATCCGCCCGTCCGCCTATGATTTCAAACTAAAGCAACAGACCAAGCCGATGCTCAGGTGATCATGTACCCGCCATCTACAGGCATGGCGATTCCATTGACCATTGCGGCTTCATCAGACAGAAGAAAAAGGATCGCCTCGGCCACATCAACGGGTTCAGCAAAACGGCCGACTGGAATGCGATTGAGCATTCCCGCCGATTTTTTTGGATCGCTCCACGCTTTCACTGCCATTGGCGTCAGAGTCACCGTCGGGTTGACCGCGTTCACGCGGATACCGTGGGGGGCAAGCTCCAGAGCCATTACCCGCGTCAGCCCATCGAGCCCACTTTTTGAAGCACAATAGGCGGCATGGTCAGCTATGCCGACAAAGGAGGCTACCGAGGAGACATTGACAATCGCCCCCTTCTGCCCCTTCGCAATGAGATCCCGGGCATATTCCTGCGCGACGATCATGGGTGCCCGCGTATTGACCGCAATCAGATGATCAAAGGATTCGACCGAGGTCTCGACGAATGACTGCAGATCGGTGGTGCCTGCACAGTTCACGAGCAGATCAGCCGGCAGGGCTTGGCGCGCCGCCTGCCGCGTCGCCTGCGCATTGCTCAGATCAACTTCGATTGCCGTGCATCCGGGCACATCGCGCAGTGCTTCAACATCCCCGGCGCTTCTGGTAAGCGCAATGACGGATGCCCCACGGGCGCTTAGCATCTGCGTGAGCACACGGCCGATCCCCTTACCCGCACCGGTAATGATGACCCTCTTCCCCGCGAATTCCATGTCAAATCTCCTTAAATCCGCTTGACCATTATCAGGTCGAAAATACGAACTCGATGCGCATCGACCACCACAGGATCGACGCGACCAAAGTTAAAAGTTTCTGATCAACGCCGGTTCGAAGACCGAAACGTTCACAGGAATTCCGGCTGCGCAAAGCGGGATATATTCAAGCCGTATGGCAACGGCCCTTCCTTCCCGGCTCATCCATCGGAAGAGCGACGCTCTGTCGGTGGCAGCAACCTATCACGCTGGAAGCGAGACCGGACACCACACCGTCCCCAATGCGGTGATACTTTTTTGATCGAAGGGGCGGGAGATCACGCCATCAGGCTATGATTTATTACCCTTCGACTTGGCCGCTTGCTTTTCCAGATTTTCCTTCATCCGGAATTTGACAATCTCGCTCAAGGTAAGCTTGGCGGCCGAACAAGGCAATGATGGCAAAGCCAGCGGCGGGAAAGACAAGTGCCAGAACCAGCCAGCCCGGGGCGCCCCAACTCACCAGCAAAGCAGTCAGCAGAAATGGCCCGAGCATTTCAGCGGTTGCAGAACTGGTGTTGAAAAAACCCTGATACTCACCCTGCCGCCCCGGCGGCGCCAGACGGAAACTGAGATCCCAAGCTCCCGCCATATGCATCATCTCACCAAATACGTGGAGCAGCGCACCGAAGACGGCGAGCAGTACAGCGAGCCATACTGTCGATGACATGGCCATCGCGGCGAATGCGAGACAAGCGGCGGATAATAGAAGTGTCGCAGAAAAAATCGACCTGCGCGCATCCTTGGCTGTCGCGACACCCCGCGCCAATCGAACTTGCAGCAGCATGACACCTATGGTGTTCACCCCATAAAGAACGGGAGCGATCCAGAGAGGAGCTTTGGTATGCAAGGCGATCCATAAAGGTAGCGTCATATAAAGGTAGCGTCATATTGAGAAGTGGAATGTAGAGAAGAATAATCGTGTTGAGTAACGCCAAGACCACATAGGGCCGGTCCCTTAGCACCGCGAGAGTTGCGCCTTGTCTGATAGGGGCAAGCCCTGGCGCCTTGGCTGGCAGCGAGCGGTATACCAGAGCCGCGACGAGGAAAATTGCGCCTCCAATAGCAAAGGCCAACTGATAGGCCAGCAAACTGTCGAAATACAAAGCTAGGCTACCAATTAAAGCGCCCACAGATAGACCACCGTTCCCAAGCGCATGAAGGTACGCACTCGTTTGCGTACGGTGGCTGGCGTCGATCAGGGACCCAATCATCGCCATACGCGCAGTCATGGCACCGCGCAGACAGGCGGCAAAACAACAGGTGGCTATAATAAAAGCTGTTAATCCATTGACCAACAGAAAAAGCCAGTAGCTGAGACCAACGCCGACGGTCAGCCACGCGGCAATATTCCGTGCGCTCCAGCGATCGGCCAAAATGCCAAAGGGCAATGGCACCAGCAGGCCGACTACCCCTGATATCGTCAGGCCAAGCCCTATTTCGAGTGGTGCCAAGCCAGAAGCTCGGGAGAAGAACAATGCAGAACTGGAGAAGTATATGCCACCAGCGATAGCGCCCATCGTCTGGGCGATGGCGAACCCACAGACTGTCTTGTCTGCAGGCAATATACGCGACCGAAAGACGCTATATTTTGACCGGATTTTCGCCTGCAGAATGTCCGGCATTGTCAGTGTCGTATCGCTCCATTTTAAAATCAAAGACTGTTCAGTCTGAACCCAACTGGACAACCTTCCATAGGCGAAATGCATAGCCTCACATAAAAAAGCTACATCAAATCAAAATGCGTGAAAATTAGACCAACGGACTAGAAGCTGCCCGTTTTCCTTGCTTCCTTATGCCAAAACACCCGTATATTGATGTCGATCATGCAACACCCGGCGCGAACCGCGCTGCAACTCTTGCGAATTCATGCGGAACTCAACCTAGGGTAGTTGACAATAACCGCAAAGCTGCCAATCAGGCGGGAATATTAACCATGTTCCTCCCGGCCGAGAGATTTCATCCCATGGACAAGTTCAATTTGCATCAGGACGAAATAGACGCATTTGATCTTGCTCCGATTTCGCTGTGGCTGGAAGATTTCAGCGCGGTGCGAGAACTCTTCGATTCCTTGCGCGGGGCAGGGGTTGATGACATCGTTGCCTATCTGCGGGAAGACGAAGCCCGTATCCGCGAATGTGCCAGGCTGATCCGGGTGCAGAAGGTCAACAAGAAGACACTCTCGCTTTTTGAAGCCGCTGATTTCGCCGAGCTGGTCGCCAATCTCGGCGCTATTTTCCGTGATGACATGCTGCAAACGCATGTTCAGGAACTTGGACAGCTCTGGTCCGGCAAGGGTGAGTTCTCCAGCAATACGGTTAATTATACGCTTTCCGGCAAGCGGCTGGACATCCAGCTACGCGGCAAAATACTGCCAGGATATGAAGCGTCATGGGAAAAGGTCCTGATTTCGATCGAGGATGTCACCGACCGGGAAGATGCCAGAAGACAGCACGCCGCAAGTCAGCAATATGCCGAGGGACTTTTTGAACACTCTCCCGTCTCTCTATGGGTGGAAGATTTCAGCAAAATCAGGAAGCTGCTCAATGGTCTTCGCGAACGCGGTATCGAAGATTTCCGGGTCTTTACCGATGTTCACCCGGAGTTCGTCCAGCAATGCGCCAGTGAAATTCGGGTCATTGATGTTAATCGCGAAACGTTGAAGCTCTTCCAGGCGCCCGATGCAATGACGCTGTTGCGTCGTCTGCCCGATGTTTTCCGCGATGAAATGAACATCCATTTCCGTGAGCAGCTGATTGATCTGTGGAACGGCAAGCTGTTCCATCAGCGCGAGACGGTCAATTACGCCCTTGATGGGTCCGAACGGCATGTGCTGTTGCAGTTCTCGGTATTGCCCGGACATGAGAATGACTGGTCATTGGTCCAGATATCGCTGACCGATATTACCGCCCGCAAGAAGGCCGAAGCCTATCTGGAATATCTCGGCAAGCATGACGTTCTGACGCGCCTGCACAATCGTGCATTCTATGTGGACGAGCTTAACCGGCTGGAACGCAGAGAGTTTTTCCCGGTTTCCATCATCATTCTGGACCTGAACGGACTAAAGATCACCAATGATCAATGGGGCCATGGGGTTGGTGACAGTCTGCTTCGCCGCGCCGGTGAAATCCTCAGCGAAGCGGTGAAACCTCCGCATTACGCCGCGCGCATTGGCGGCGATGAATTCGCAGTGCTGTTGCCAGCCGTTGATGAGACCGGTGCGGTGGCGGTTGTCGAGGAGATTTCAAGCCTGATCGAAATCAACAACCAGTACTATTCGAATATCCCTTTGAGCTTCTCGATTGGCTGGGCCACAAGCGCTGCCGGCGAAAAGCTGGAAGCTGTTGCCAAGCGCGCCGATCTGTTGATGTATCAGGACAAACGCCTGCGCTACTCAACCATTGAAAGCGGCTGGCGCAACAACAAGCCTGAGAACGAACCACGCTGATAGTGATGACCATACGCCAGCAATGGCCGGATATTGGTAGCAGTATCTAGTTCCATAACAACTCTTATGCGATCTTTGTGTGTAGCCGGGGTGGGTTCTATTATGAAGTGCGACTTTGGCGGCGTTGAATATTGCCCTGCTCGACCCGAGCACAAGAGACTGCAAAGCTGACCTTCGCGTCAGATCAGACTGGCGTCAAAGCGCTTCACCTCTTCTGCGAGAGTTACCCAATGATGTTTGGATTGCTCGAAGATTGATAGGGTTGGCGCCGGGAAATCTGGATCGGCCAATGCACCGACAGCGACGCCAATCATTGCGGGTGCAGCGTCAGGCTTCCAATAGACTGTCGAACCGCAGATCGGGCAAAAATACATGCGTACATTGCGGCCACTTTCGGCAACGCGATTGAACTCTGTAGCAGCTCCCGAAATCTCGACGGTATCAGCCGCATAGAATGCGTTGACACTGAATGATGTGCCGGTTCGCCGTTGGCAGGCTAGGCAATGACACACGGCAACCAGTTTTTCTGGCTCTCGCATTACAAGTCTGAGTGCTCCGCATACGCATTGGGCATTGGCCATGGAAAATCCTCCGTCTTTCTCGGTGAGTTGCTTTTTGGGATGTGAGATGAGGCGCAGTGCAAACCGCCGTTGCAGGTCGGCGGCGCGTGAAAGTGACCCGTCGCGGATCAGGATGCGCAACACTAAGGATTATCCAGCTTCACGGAACTGTCAATAACAAGGCTCCGCTACGGATCGGGTTGCACAACCCTGATCTGTTATTGGCATATGACAGCACAAAGTCTTTGTAAGTTTCTTGCCCGCCCCCGCTAATCGAGCACGACCACCGCTTCGGGATGGTGCATTCAGAAAGGGCCTCGACTTCCTGCTCGACGGCCTCTTTCCCAGATAAATGCGATAGACTGCCTTCGGTTACGCGGCGAAACAGTAAAGGCTCGAAGTTATAATGTTTCCACAAAAACATTATAACGACTTGCGAAGGCCTGCCAATAAGTTATAATGTTTTTGCGGAAACATTATAACTGGATAGTATCATGCTCAAAGAGATCGATCTGGTCTATCGGACGATGTTCGCAGAACTTGGGCAGCGGACACTCGATGCGAACTTCAAGGCAGACTTTGCGATCACGGGGCGGTTTGTAACCGTAACCGTCAAGGGCAATGAGTACTGGTATTTTGACACGCCAACAGACAGTGGCGACAAGCGGACTTATGTTGGCCCCAAGAGCGACGCGGAAATCTCAAAGCGCGTTGCTGCCTTTAAGGAAATCAAAGATGATCTGCGGGCCCGGCGGAAACTGGTTTCGACACTGACACGAGACGCCGGAATGACATCACCGGAACGGTTCACCGGAGACATTGTGGAAGTTTTGGCCAATGCCGGACTTTTCAGACTGAGGTCGGTTCTGGTTGGAACCGTCGCCTTCCAGACATACTCTGGCGTCCTTGGTATCAAGCTGCCCTCAGCGGCCATGCAAACGGGCGATGCGGATTTTGCCCAGTTTCATTCGATTTCCACGGCTGTCGGTGACACTATTCCACCGGTTCTCGACGTCCTGCGTCAGATCGATCCGTCCTTTCGCGAAGTCCCGCATCAAAGCGGCAATCTCACAACGCAATTTGAGAACGCAAAAAAGTACAAGGTGGAGTTTCTCACGCCGAACACCGGAAGCGATGATTTTGCCAGCAAGCCCGCCAGCATGCCGGCACTCGGCGGTGCGGCGGCGGAACCACTGCGCTTTCTCGACTATCTGATCCATGAACCCGTGCGCACCGTATTGCTGCACAAGAGCGGCGTATCGGTGAATGTACCCGCCCCCGAACGCTATGCGGTTCACAAACTTATCGTCGCATCGCGCCGCCGGAGCGATGATAACGGCATCAGCAAGCGCGATAAGGATGCGCAGCAGGCCGCCTTGTTGTGTGAAGCGCTGATAACCACCCGTCGCCAGTCTGATCTGGCCATTGCCTATGCCGAAGCTTGGGAACGAGGCCAAGCATGGCAGGAAGGCATCACGCGCGGCTGGAGCTTTATCGCAGAACGGCAAAGGGCAGATTTGATCACCGGGCTGGCGAAGGGCATGGGCGATATAGGATTAGACCCTGCTAGCTACTGGCTCAATATCAATTAGACCACCACATGCTATGATAAAGAATGATCAATATTCAACGCCCGGAGTACCGGTCATGCTGTTATCGAACTATCTTTTCTTTACAACGTCTTGCGAACAGGCCCTCGCCTTCTACACTCACTGTGGACTAGGCCGGATCACCGAAGAACTGCGGTATGGCGCAAACGGCATGCCTGTGCGCACCGAAGCCATGCGTGGTAAGATTATGCATTCACGCTTCGAGGGTCCCGGCGTTCTCTTTTACGCCTCGGACAATGACGATGCCGAACCCATGCGCGGCTCCGCCCATATGCTTGTCATGGAAGACCGTGATGAAGCGGAAAGACTGTTCACACGTCTGGCCGTTGGCGGAACGATCACCACGCCGTTCGGGTTGCAAGTATGGGGCGACTTCTTTGGCAAGCTGACAGACCAGTTTGGCGTGCAATGGATGATCAATGTCCCGACACAGGCCAAAGCGGACTAACCAGCTTCAGATGCCCTCGCCATGCATGTGTTGCCCCTCATGGGTCAATGTCGCAATAAAGCGCTTTGTGCGCTCCTGCTTCGGCTGCGTGAAGATATCGTGCGACGTGCCGGTTTCAACGATAACGCCGCCATCGAGCACGATCGCCTGATTGGCAATGCGCGAAGCCAGACGCAAATCATGCGTTGCCATAACCATGGTCGTGCCTTCGCGCGCAAGCTGGGCCAGTACATCAACGACTTCACCTGATAGTTCCGGATCAAGCGCCGATGTCGGCTCGTCACAGAGCAGGATTTTCGGCGACGGTGCCAATGCGCGGGCAATCGCCACGCGCTGTTGCTGCCCGCCTGATAGCGTTGATGGCCAGACGTCAGCTTTATGCGCCAGACCGACTTTCTCAAGCAACATCATGGCCCGTTCGCGCGCTTTTTCCTTTGGCCATTTCAAAACGGTCGTGAGGCCTTCGGTGACATTCTCGATAACCGTGCGATGCGGAAAAAGCTGGAAGTTCTGGAACACCATGCCCGAATGCCGGCGCACCGACTGAACAGCCTTGGTCGTGACTTTAACTCCCGGCTGAAATTCCAGTCTGTCACCATCGATTTCCACCGACCCGGATGTCGGAATTTCCAGAAGGTTCATGCAGCGCAGCAGCGTGCTTTTGCCACCACCCGATGGCCCGACAAGCGCCATAACAGAGCCCTCGGCAATACTCAGCGAGACATTTTTAAGCACCGTCAGATCGCCGAAGCGCTTTTCGATATTCTTCAGTTCAATCATCATGACCGTGCCTCCAGAAATCCGCCATAACGATTGAGACGCGTTTCAAGCCGTGCCTGCAACGACGACAGGACCGAACTCAGGATGAGATAGATAATCGCCGCCTCCACATAGAGGATCAGCGGCTCATATGTGGTGGCAACGATGCGTTGTGCCGCCTGAAACATTTCCGGAACCGTGATGGCCGCCGCCAGCGACGTATCTTTGACGAGTGAAATAAAGGTGTTCGACAATGGCGGCACAGCAACGCGTGCCGCCTGCGGCAGGATCGTGCGGCGCATGGCCTGCGACCACGTCATGCCGATGGAATAAGCAGCCTCCCACTGTCCGCGCGGCACGGATGAAATCACCGCACGCAGGATTTCCGACGTATAGGCACCGATATTGAGGGTGAAACCAATCAATGCGGCGGTAAAGGCATCAAGCACGATGCCGACACTGGGCAGTCCGTAGAAAATAAGAAAGAGCTGCACGAGCAGCGGCGTGCCACGGATGATCCAAACGTAAAACTTGACGATGGCGGCAAAGGGCCAGGCGGCAAACAGCCGAACGAGCGCTGCAATCAAGCCCACAGCCAGTCCAAGTACAAACGACAGAAGTGTCAGCGGAATGGTGAAAATCAGCCCGGCCCACAGCAACGGTCCAAGCGATTCAAGCATCAGTGTCAGCCAATGGGACAAGGCCGCGTCTCCCTCAAAAGGCAAAGGCAGGGAGTATCATCCCCCTGCCCTCTTAGAGCGTACTTTTTTCGAAGCGTAAACAGTCTTACTTCGAAACGTCCGCGCCGAAATACTTGTCGGCAATCTGCTTGTACGTGCCGTCAGCCTTGATGGTTTCGAGCGCCTTGTTGATGGCTGCAAGCAGGTCCGGCTCACCCTTGCGGATGATGATGCCAGAGAAATCAGCATTCTCCTGCGTTGCCGCGATCTTCACGTTAGCGTCGGGCTTATGCTTCTTGAAATCGAGGAAGGACAGGCTGTCATTGATTGTGGCATCGGCGCGGCCGCTGAGCAGCAGCTGGATCGACTGGTCAAAACCATCGGTGCCAACAAGGTCAGCGCCATTGGCCTGCGCGATCTTGCCGAAATTGCTCGACAGTGACTGGGCAGACTTCTTGCCCTTAAGGTCGGCAAAGGTCTTGATATCGGTATTGTCGCCCTTGGTGATCAGCACGGCCTTGGAGGCAATATAGGGCTCGGAGAAATCATACTTCGCCTTGCGTGCGTCGGTGATACCAACCTGATTGATCACGGTGTCATAACGCTTTGCATCGAGGCCAGCGATCAGACCATCCCATTTGCCTTCAAGGAACTCTGCCTTCACGCCGAGGTTCTTGGCAACGGCCTCGCCGATTTCCACATCGAAGCCGACAAGCTTGCCGGCAGCATCGTGATAGGTGAACGGCGCATAGGTGCCTTCCGTGCCGATCTTCAGTACACCGGCTGTCTTGATCTGCTCAAGGTTCGATTGCGCCTGCGCCTGAGTCTGCATTGGCACGATGGCCAGAGCCTGCATTGCACCAACAACGAGTAGGGATTTGAGCCAATTCATTTTTTTGTTTCCATCCAGAGTTTTCAAGCCTTTCGGCGGATGATTGGAAAATGTCACTTTGCCTTGAGGATGCATAGGCACTATTCGCTGTCGCAAGACGCGAATTTGTGAATTTAATACCACAAACGGCCAATACAAGGAAAAATAATTCCTCGCATAGAATGAGGTGAGAACAGTGATTCAACCTCAGGCGGCAGGATCAATCCTCTGCCCTGTTGCGGGATTGAATACATGCACATCCCCGGCCTTGATCCCAATGTTCATTGTATCACCCGGCTTCCGGTCGGTTCGTCCCATCGCATAGATACAAACCTGCAAATCAGCCAGTGTTGTGTAGAACTGGGTTGAGAGGCCCAGAGGCTCGATAACTTGGATTTTGGCCTTCAAAGCATCGGCGCTTCCGACTTCAATATTCTCCGGGCGGATGCCGATTGTGACCCGCTCGCCGTCTTC
Organism: Phyllobacterium sp. T1293; assembly: GCF_020731415.2. NCBI lineage: Bacteria > Pseudomonadati > Pseudomonadota > Alphaproteobacteria > Hyphomicrobiales > Phyllobacteriaceae > Phyllobacterium > Phyllobacterium meliloti. The sequence continues at coordinate 135,314 of NZ_CP088275.1, forward strand.
GACAGGCAATCGCGGATCAATAGCAATTGTCTGGCCATCGCTAAGCTGCGCCTCGACTTCGGTATTGTTGCGACTGACCACGGCGGGCAGAAAATTCATGCCCGGAGATCCGATGAAGCCTGCCACAAAAAGATTGGCCGGATGGTCATAAAGCTCAAGCGGTGTGCCCACCTGCTGGATCACACCATCATGCATCACCACGATGCGGTCGGCCATGGTCATGGCTTCAACCTGATCATGGGTGACATAGACAGATGTTGTCTTCAGCTGCTGGTGCAACGCCTTGATCTCGGTGCGCATATGAACACGCAGTTTCGCGTCCAGATTGGACAGCGGCTCATCAAAGAGAAACACCTGGGGATCACGCACAATAGCGCGGCCCATAGCAACGCGCTGACGTTGACCGCCTGAAAGCTGGCGTGGCAGCCGCTGCAGGAAAACATCCAGCCCCAACCGCTTGGCGGCAGCGCCAACCCGGTCGAACACCAGCTCCTTGGCGGTTTTGCGCAGCATCAGGCTGAAGCCCATATTGGATGCCACATCCATATGCGGATAAAGCGCATAGGACTGGAACACCATGGCGATATCCCGGTCCTTTGGCGCGACATCATTGACGACGCGCTCGCCGATACGGATTTCACCGGCCGAGATTTCTTCGAGACCCGCGATCATGCGCAACAGGGTAGACTTGCCACACCCGGACGGCCCGACAAGCACCACAAACTCGCCATCGGCAATGGAAAGGTCCACGGCTGACAGCACGTTCATCGCGCCATAATTTTTCTGAACATTGGTAATGGTGACGGAAGCCATGAGCTTATCTCTTTCGATTATCCCTTGACGGCACCGGCGGTGAGGCCAGTCACGAGGTAGCGTTGCAAGAAGCCGAAGAACAGGCAGGCCGGGATCAGCGCAAGCACTGAAGCCGCCATCATCTGTCCCCAGTCGACAGCGAATTTTCCAATGAAAGTCAGAAGGCCGACGGCAAATGTCTTTTGGCTGTCACTGCTGATCAGCATCAGCGCGAACAGCAGCTCGCTCCATGCGGCGGTGAAGACAAAACCAAGCGTTGCGCCCATACCCGGCAGGGTGAGCGGAATGATGACGCGGCGCAGCGCCTGACTACGGCTGCATCCATCAATCATCGCCGCCTCTTCCAGATCTTTCGGAATGCCATCAAAGAATGACTGCATCAGGAAGGTGGCAAAGGCGATATTGAACGCCGTATAGATGATAATCAGGCCCGTCAGACTGTTGGTGAGGCCAAGCTCGCCCATGATGCGGTAGATCGGCGGAATGACCATCACGAGCGGGAAAGTCTGCGTCAGCAGCAAAATCACCGCTACAGTGGTTTTCCCGCGAAACGAAAACCGCGACAGGGCATATCCGGCAGCCGAAGCAATAATGGTGACGAGCACCGCAGTCACCACAGAAACAATCACGCTGTTGAGGAAATAGCGCGGAAAGTCGGTTGCCCTCAGAACGGTCTTGTAATTCTCCCATGTGGCGGATGAAGGCCACATGGTAATGCCCTCGGAATAGAGCAGCGATTGCGGTGTCACCGAAATCTTCAGGGTCCAGAACAGTGGAAACAGCGCGAAGATGACATAGGCGGCAACGGCAGTGTAGAGGCCGATGCTTCCAAGAATACGGGCTTTGCGGGAACGGCCAGCAATCATCACGAATACCTCACGAGCGAGCGGCGGATACGGATCAGCACGACCGCATAAAGGATAAGAAGCGCCAGAAGCAGCACGGCAACCGCCGAAGCATAACCCTTGTCCAGGGTCTTGAAGGCGCTGACATAAATATAGGTCGCAACCGTGTTGGTCGAACCGGCCGGACCACCCTCGGTCATGACATAGATGAGGTCGGCAAAGGTGGCGATCCAGATTGTGCGCAGCATCACGGTGATCGCGATGGTTGGCGCAAGGAAAGGCAGTGTCACCTTGATGAAACGCTGCCATGGATTGGCACCGTCAATAGCGGCGGCTTCGTGCAGCTCGGAAGGAATGGATTTCAGCGCAGCCAGCAATGTGATGGCAAAAAACGGCACGCCGAACCAGACATTGGCGACAATCGGTCCCCACATCGCCGTGGCCGGATCGGAAAGAATATTGGTGGGTTCAGACTTCAGGCCAAGCGCGAAAAGCCAGTGCGGCAACGGCCCGACAATCGGATTGAACAACCATGCCCATGTAAGGCCCGAAAGAAATGACGGCACGGCCCACGGCAGGAACACAATCGCCTGCACCACCTTCTTGCCGAAGAAGGGACGGTCCAGCAGCAAAGCAAGCCCCAGGCCGAGAAAGAACTGGAGAAACAGGCTCGCGACGGTCCACCACAAGGTGTTCATCAGCGCCTGACCAAGAACCGGGTCAGACAGCAAAGCCTTATATTGGGCCAGCCCAACATATTCAGACTTGAAGGCCGAGAATTTGCGGAAGGAATAACTGACACCGAAGATCAGCGGTACCACCAGAACGACAAGCAGCAGAACAAGCGCAGGGCTGAGATAAAGCCATGGCTCGAAAGCGGCGCTGAAGCGACGCTTGCTGCTGGCCTTTCTCTCCTGTTGCGGCGTCATTGCCGCTGTTGATTGCATTGCCATGTGTACGGCCCCTCTTTTGCCAATGGTCCCCCACCCCTCGCCTCCGATTTCACGGATTGGCGAAAGTCATGGGAAAGATGCCCCGGCACATCCGTACCAGGGCATCGCACTTCATTATTTCTTGTTCTTGGCCATCCAGGCCTGCTGCTGTTCGGTGAGGAACGCAGACCAGTCATCAGCAACCTGCTTGGCGGTCTTCTGGCCGAGCAATACTTCCTGAAAATTCTTCACTGATACGGAGTCGTAGAAGTTACCGAGATTTTCCAGATGGGTCGGCGGCGTCACGAACTCGAACGTCTTTGGATCGCTCAATTCCTGGAACCAGCCCTTGAAGCTTTCCGAACCGAAATACGGGTCCTTATCCGCGCCATTATGGATGGGCAGAACGCCGACATTCTTGGCAAATTCGAGATTATCAGCCGGGGCCAGCAAAGTACCCATCAGCTTCCACGCATCGTCCTTGACCTTGGAATTGGCAAACATGGCCCAGCCGGCATAACCAAGTGTCGGGTAGGATTTGCCGTTTGGTCCCGTTGGCATCGGCGCAACGCCGAAATCTTCAGGCTTCATCTTCTCGGCAATACCGATCAGCGCATCAGGGTCCTGATCGAGCATCGCGCAGGTGCCGGAATAAAAGCCGGTGACGATTTCGTTGAAGCCCCAGCTGACACTGTCCTTCGGCGCGTAGCCCTTTTTGTAGATATCGGCGAGCATTTCGAGGCCCTTGACCGAACCCGGTTCGTTCAAGGTCGCCGTGCCATCGGCATTGAAATAAGCACCCTTGCCATTGGCAATGTTCATGAACATCTGGACGCCATTGAAACCGCCGGGACCGCCACGCAGGCAATAGCCATACTTGCCCTTGATCGCGGAAATCTTCTTGTTGGCTTCCATGAACTCATCAAGCGTCTTTGGCGCTTCCTTGAGCCCTGCCTCGGCAAATAATTTCTTGTTCCAGAACATCGCCCGGACATAATAGCCGTAAGGGATCATGTACTGCTTGTTATCGACGACGGAGCCGAACTGCTTGGCGCGCTCACCCAATGTGCCGCCATCTTTCCATTTGGCAACATAAGGCCCGAGATCTTCAAGCTGGCCATTATTCGCATAAAGGCCCATCCAACGCTCCGGCATTTCGACCACATCGGGCGTGTCACCGGCCTGAACCATTGTCAGGAATTTTTCAAATGCCTGACCCCAAGGAAGCGAGACAAGCTCCACCTTGACCCCCGGATTGGCCTGTTCAAAGCTCGCAATCTGCTTTTTCAAAAGCTCCGTGCGCGGCGGACTTGTGATCACTTCGACCATCTTGATGGTCGTGTCAGCGAAGGCTGACGATACGGTCATCGCCAGTGCGGCCATCGCACCGGCAAGAAATGTTCCCATTCTTTTTTGCATTTTATGCTCCCACTTCAGTTTTCTGTTTAGCGTTTTGCTTTATCCAGGGCATTCACAAGGTCGGCCCACAGCTCCTCTACATTTTCAAGTCCCACATGCAGACGGATGGTTCGCGGGCTCACACCAAAGCGCCCGATTGAATTGGCGTCAGGTGTTTGCTGCAACGAGGCCATTGCCGGAACGACGAGGCTTTCATGCCCGCCCCAGCTGACACCGATGCGGAACAGCTTGAGTGCGTCGACGAATGTCGGCACGTCGATCTCTTCAGTGACTTCGAAGGAGAACAGCCCGGTATATCCGGTAAGTGTCGCCTTACCCGGATGATTGGAATAGGCAGGGTGAATGACCCGCTCGACATCGCCGCGTCCTTTCAGACGCTCGGCGATGGTCAGACCACTCTTCATATGGTGCGGCAGGCGCAGGGTCAGCGTGCGCAGCCCGCGCAGCAAAAGCCATGCCTCAAAGGGTGAAAGCTTTGCGCCAAGATAAGAATAGGTGCGGCCATTAATCCGGTCGATCATTTCGCGCGATCCCGCGACCACACCGGCCACGGTATCACTGTGCCCACCAAGATATTTCGAGGCGGAATGCAAGACGAGATCAATGCCATGACTGATCGGCTTCTGGAACAGCGGTGTTGCATAGGAATTATCAATGGTGGTGACAACACCATGCTGCTTGGCCAGTTGCGCATAATGCGCAATGTCCTGCAGCTCGAACATCATCGAGCTTGGGCTTTCCAGATAAAGCAGCTTGGCACCGGGAAGCGCCGCAGCAACCGCATCGGGATCAGAACCATCGACATAATCGACCTTGATACCGAGATGTGGCAGCAGGCGCTCAAACAGACGATACGCATCGCCATAGCAATTGCGCACGGCAACGATCCGGTCCCCTGCTCCAACAAAGGCGAGCACCGTGGCGCTGATCGCGCCCATGCCACTCGAAAAAGCGCGGGCAGCTTCGGCCCCCTCAAGTGCTGCGATCTTGCCTTCAAATTCCATCACGGTCGGATTGTCGCCGCGTGAATAGATCGGCTGGCGTTTGCGACCGGCAAAGGTGTCGGCCATGTCAGCATAGTTTTCGAAGGTGAAGAGCGATGTCTGATAGATCGGCGGAACGACCGACCCACCGGGAAACGGGTCATCATGAGCGAGCAAAGTTGCGGCCTGCGCCATCATATCCTGATCATAGAAAAAGGGATTGTCGTTCATGTCTTGCTCTGCTTCTTGAGATTTGCGGCGCCGCGCCGAAGGTCATTTTCGACAGTGGCAATAAGTTTCAATGCCTCGGCGCGTGCTCCAACGGGATCACGCGCTGCAATGCAGTTGAACAGGGTACGGTGATAGGGAAAGCTTGCGTGGCCAAAGTCACGCACGCCAAGCGGGTGCTCCCAGAACCGGTGAAACATTTCATACATGGCGGCGATGATCTGCTCGAAGAGTGGATTTCCGGATGTGCGGAAGACGGCAAGGTGGAAATCCCAGTCCTCTTCAGCCGACATGCCTTCGCGGGCGTGGAATGCCTCTTCCATAACAATCAGCTTCTGTTCGATAAAGGCGATGTCTTCATCACTCGCCCGTTCCGCACATAGAACCGCTGCTTCCGCCTCAAGCCCACGTCGAATTTCCAATGTGTGCATCAGGCTTTTGAAATCATTGCCCGATGGCAATGTCAGGGGCATATGCAGCATGTTCCGCGTCACCGCTGAACGCAGATAGGTGCCGCTGCCCTGCCGCCGTTCGACAAGTCCGAGTTCCTGCCAGCGGGTGAGCGCTTCACGCACCGTTGTGCGGCTGACTTTCAGATATTCCGCAAGCACCCGTTCGGTCGGCAAACGGTCGCCGGGTTTCAGCCCTTCGCTGGCAACAAAATCCACCAATGCATTCAGCACCGCGTCATCGCGCGATGATGTGTGAACCGGTGAAAGGATCGGATTGATCACGAAACGCCTTGCATAATTGGTTGGACCATTGTGCCAATTCAGCATGGAAATAGGGTCGTGTCAAATGCCGGGTCACAATTTTTGCACAGGAATGGTTGAGTCAGCGCGGCGGAAGATGATAATCGCAATTCCCACCCCTCTTGCGAATACAATACGCCTTATTGTTCGGCACCCTCGGAAACATGTCTACTATTTCCCAAGCGGGTGTATCTCATTGTGCCCCGACTGGGCCGATACCAATGTATTTTTGAACGACGTTGCACAGAACTACAAATATTGCGTTTGGCATTGATCAATGCCCTCCCCGGAGCGGAGTTCTTGTAAATGAAGCAGAAGCGATTTGTCGGTAATGACTATGAGGTAGCCGTGATCTGGTCCGACCGCATTTCGTTTTCACCGCACAGTCACGATGAATATGTTCTAAGCCATAATATTTCCGGTCACGAGCGGCTCAAGTTGGATCGCGTTAAGATCGATGCGCCACAAGGAAGCACTACTTTCTACAATCCGGGCCAGATACAATCGGGCGATGGGGCCGATTTTATTGTGAGCATCTATCTCAGCACGACATTTTTTCAGAGCGCACAGATATTCAACGGCACGTTTGAGTTCCAAAAGCCCCTAATCTGTGACCGGAAGATAGGACGATTGTTTCGAAATTTGATCTCTCTTGGGTTTGATCAGGACGCTTCTCCAGTGATCGACGAGACAATTCTCACCATAATAGATCACACCTCCTGTCGCGGTATTGCCTCTCATACGGTCGATAAATCCATTGCACTCACCAGTGTTGCGATGAAAGCCCAGAAAATACTGCTGTCGAATATAGATACCGAATTGAGTTTAACTGAGTTATCCGCGCAAATGGCTATCGATAAGGTATCGCTTGTACGCGCCTTCACAAAGGAAACTGGCGTACCGCCAATGACTTGGCAACGAGCGAAACGGATCGAACTCGCACGCGATCTCCTCAGAAAAGGCTTTTCACCAAGTGATGTTGCCTATCGAGCAGGTTTTGCCGATCAAGCACATCTAACGCGATGGTTTGCACGATCGTATGGTATCACACCTGCTCGTTTCGCCAAAAAGCAATAGCGTTCAAGATTCTGATCACCGCATCCCCTACAGCTGAGCCATTGGAAAACATACAGTGTCTTAGCTTCAAAGGTGTAGTATGAATTTTGACAAAAGATTGAAAGATCATATTTCCTCATTATCGCCGCAACTGCAAAAAGCGCTGAAAGAGCGGTTTAAACGAGAAGGGACTGTTCAGATTGAACAATTGGTTCCTTCCGATATTGCTGCTGAAATGCATGCACAAGCAAAACGCCTCTTGAATGAAAACGCAAAAAGGCGCGATCTCAATCTGGCATCAACTGGCAATACTCCGCGTCACTACCGCAGCGTTGGGCGGGATGTGGTCCACACCGATAACGGCATAATTACAACCTTCTTTGAATCCGAAGAAATTCGCCGTTATCTTTCGAATATTGCTGACGAAAATCTGAATAAGGTTCCCTACGAACCCGAGGAGTACATAATCAACTCGCAGGAGAAATCTGGTGATACCCATGGTTGGCACTGGGATGATTACGCATTCGCCCTGATCTGGGTCGTTGACGCTCCTCATCCACTCCGTGGTGGACGTATCGAATATGTTAACGACACCGTTTGGGACAAAGAAAATCCCGAGAAGAATCTTGCCGACATATTATCTTCTCGCGAAGTCAAAAGCATATATGTCAATTCGGGAACCTGCTACCTCATGCGTGCAAATACGACATTGCATCGGGTCGCGCCATTGACTGGACAAACACAGCGGACGGTTATCGTTTTCACCTATGCCTCGTTGTCGGACATGACGGATACTAGTATCTCGCATGAGACGATGGAGGCGATTTATTCTCCTGAGATTAGCGCCGCCTGAAAGAGCAGACATAGGCTCAAACACTGGCCTTGTACTGTACTCCGGGGCCAGATACCCTCGAAAGTTTACCATTCGTGTATGAGAAATTATTTGCTTTTGCGCTGGTCGAATTGGTCTTCAGCCTGGCACCAGGACCGGCGGTTTTCCTTGTCATCTCCAAATCGATGAGAAAAGGATTTTGGGTAGGAGCGGTTGCAGCCATCGGTGTTATTGCTGTCAATATACTCTATTTTTTGTTGTCAGCTTTTGGTGTTGGCGCGGCCCTTGCGGCTGCGCCAGTTGCATTTGCAACCCTCAAATATGGTGGGGCAGCCTATTTAACGTGGAGCGCTATTGGTATTGCACGAGAGATGCACTCGGCGGGCTACAAAGATCAGATAATTGTGCCTGAAAATAAGGACATTCGGGGCTTAGGACTAACCGACGCGCTTTTCTCGGCCATAGCTGTACAAGCTTCCAGCATAAAGACAATCATCATTTTCCTTTCGATCATTCCCCAATTCATAGATCCTTCGCAAAGTGCAACACCACAGTTTGTCGTACTTTGCATAATCTCAATCATCGTAGAATTACCCGTTCTCCTTGCATATGCGTTTGCGGCTTCCAGTGCAGCAAAGCGCTTTCAGAGCATAAGGCTCCGAATGGCCCTAGACGGTATTTCGGCACTTGTTCTGCTCGGTATTGCCGGTGCTATCATCCTAAGAGGGTGACAGCAACACCGGTGATAGCCGTGCAGCTGTCTTTATTCAGGCCACTAGAGCAAAACATTGGTTGCCGATATCAACAGCTTCCCGAAAGGGCTATCCGTGATTTCGTCAAGCAGGAACCTGTCATTATGTGCCCGGTGGGTCGAATACTTCCTTGTCGAACCCGGCTAAACGCAGGCTTCGGCGCGTGTCTTTGCTGAATATCCCTTCTCTCTCGCCACCGTTTTCCGGGTCTCACGCCTCTCCTGTGCAAAACCAAATCGAAGCCGCTTGTCAAAACTGAAATATTAGAATATTTATATTTCACTCGCGATCGTGACTTGCGAAAAGCTGTGAGAAACCGCTCAATACGAGTGGAACAGAATTGCCAGAAGGCGGTGCTCAACCACTGCAGAACCAAAGGACAACCGGCATGCTCACAGATGACGAAAAAACCAATGATAACGACAGGAAGCGTGACCGGACGCATCCCCTTTCCTCATCTCAAACAGCCTATGTGCAGCAACGCGCCGCGACACCGCGCGCAGCGACACACATTTATAAAGAACTGCTGGAAGAGATTATCTCCCTGCGGCGCAAGCCGATGGAGCCTATTTCCGAGAAGGAGATTGCGGCACATTTCGGTGTCAGCCGCACGCCCGTTCATCAGGCGGTGCTGCGTCTGGCCGATGATGGACTGATCGACATTTTTCCGCAGTCAGGAACCTTTGTCTCCCGCATCCCGCGGCGCGCGCTTTACGAAGCCATCCTCATCCGCAAATCGCTTGAGGAGACAACTGTGAAGCTGGCGGCTGAACAGGCAAATGCCGCCGATATCAAGCGCCTTGAAGCCAGCATTACTGATCTCGCTCTGGCCGAGGCTGTGAGTGACAATGAACTGTTTCACCAAGCCGATACAAGTTTTCATCTTCAAATCAATGCGATAGCGGGGTTTCCTGGCATCTGGAATGTCATTCAGCAGGTAAAGATGCAGATCGATCGCTATCGGCGACTGACTCTGCCGCAGCGCGGACGCTTGACCCGTGTGATTGACGAACATGAAGCCATTCTCGACGGCATCCGCCGGCACGACACCGCCCACGCTATCGAGGCGATGGGCTTCCATCTCGGCCAAATGCTCAACGAAGTGAAAGAAATGCGCAACGTCAATCCGAGCTACTTCATCGACGATGTATAGCCCGTTCACGGGCACAATCTACAGAACAGAACAAAGGTAAGACATGAAAATCGAAGTCAGACAGGTTTCCCACCCCGACGCGGTCCGCGCCTATGGCACAGATGATTTGCGCCGTCACTTTCTGATTGAAAGCATTTTCGAAACGGATGAAATCGTCCTTACCTATAGCCATATCGACCGCCTTGTCATTGGCGGCGCCCTGCCCGCAACCAGGCCTTTGACTTTGAGCGCGCCAACGGCAATCGGACAGGAGTTCTTTCTTGCGCAGCGCGAACTGGGCGTTATCAACATTGGCGGTGCCGGTCGCATTTCCTTGGACGGCGCTGTGCATGAACTCGCATCCAGAGATTGTCTTTATATCGGCAAAGGTGTGGTCAACGTTATATTCGAGAGCATCGATACAGCAAACCCGGCAAAATTCTATCTTCTGTCGACACCTGCCCACGCTGCCCATCCAAGCACGCTCATCAAGCCTGATCGGGCCAAACAGGTGAAGCTAGGCGATCAGCTGACATCGAACAAGCGCACCATATTCCAGTATATTCACCCTGACGTATGCGACAGCTGCCAGCTTGTCATGGGCCTGACCCAGCTGGAACCCGGCAATATGTGGAACACCATGCCTTCCCACACCCATGACCGGCGTTCCGAAGCCTATCTTTATTTCGACGTGCCAAGCGATCAGCGAATTTTCCACATGATGGGTGATCCTTCCGAGACGCGCCATCTGGTCGTTGCCAATGAACAGGCGATCATTTCCCCCGGCTGGTCCATTCATTCGGGCGTCGGCACCGCGAACTATGCCTTCATCTGGGCGATGGGCGGTGACAATAAGAGCTTTACGGATATGGATCATATCCCGATCAGTTCCCTACGGTGAATAAATTGGCACAACTCTTTGATCTGACAGATAAAATTGCCATTGTTACCGGCGCCAATACGGGCATCGGACAGGGCATTGCACTGGCGCTTGCACAAGCCGGGGCATCCATTGCCGCCGTTGGTCGGTCATCAATGGATGAAACGCGCGCTCTGGTTGAAACAACCGGGGCTCAATTCCACGCAATAAGAGCTGATCTCGCGACCATTGCCCCCACGGCATCCATTGTTGAGGAGACGCTGAAAACTTTTGGCGGTCTCGACATCCTTGTCAATAATGCCGGTATCATCAGGCGCAACGATGCGGTTGATTTCACCGAGGAAGATTGGGACGCGGTTATCGACACCAATCTCAAATCGGCGTTCTTTCTGTCTCAGGCAGCCGGAAAACATATGATTGCATCGGGACAGGGCAAGATCATCAACATTGCCTCGCTGCTGTCATTTCAGGGCGGTATCCGTATCCCTTCCTATACGGCTTCCAAGAGCGGGCTTGCCGGAATTACCAGACTTTTGGCATGCGAATGGGCTGCAAAAGGCGTCAACGTCAATGCTATCGCCCCCGGTTATTTTATCACCAACAACACAACAGCCTTAAGGGAGGATCAGGACCGAAGCGCCCAGATTCTGGCTCGCATTCCAGCTGGTCGCTGGGGTGATCCCTCGGATATTGGTGGTGCCGCGGTTTTTCTGGCATCCCGAGCCTCCGACTATGTGCATGGAACAGTTCTGCCCGTCGATGGCGGCTGGCTGGCACGATAAGTGGGAAAAGCGCCATGAATTACCAGTTTGATTTTGAGGCGCTCCTGCCCTACTGGCAAAGCTTTCTTCAGGGCGCGATCACAACAATCCAGATGACCATCGTCGCGGTGGCCATCGGGCTCGTCATCGGCGTTCTTTGTGCAGTTGCCCGGCGCAGCGCCTATCCATGGCTGCGCTTCCTCGTCGGCATTTATATCGAAACCGTGCGTAATACGCCGTTTATCGTGCAGATATTCTTCATATTCTTCGGATTGTCCTCCATGGGCCTGACCATGCCGGTGTTTTTCGCCTCGGTCTTCGCCATGGTCATCAATGTCGGGGCCTATACGGCTGAAATCGTCCGCGCGGGCATGGAAGCCGTGCATCCCAGCCAGATCGAAGCGGCGGAGGCGCTTGGCCTCTCCCGTTTCCAGATCTATCGCGACATCATCCTCATGCCGTCGATCGAGCGGGTTTATCCCGCCCTGACCAGCCAATTCATCCTGATGATGCTATCGACATCGATCACCTCGCAGATTTCTGCGGAGGAGCTGACCGGCGTTGCCAACAATATCCAGTCCTACACCTTCCGCTCGTTCGAAACCTATATCGTCATCGCCGTGATCTATCTGATGATCACCTATCTGCTCCGCTTCGGGTTTTATGCGATAGCGCTCGCCATTTTCCCACGCCGCCGCAAACTCGGCACACCATTGTGAGGAACCAGCCATGACCGACGGTTTCACCACAAATCATCTCTTTTATTTGCTGAACGGGCTTGTCTGGACAGTCGTCCTTTCCGCCCTCGCCTTCGCGTTGGGTGGCATTGCGGGATTCTTTGTCATGCTCGCCCGCACCTCAACCATGCGATGGCTGCGGCGCCTATCCCTTGTTTATGTTCAGATTATTCAGGGAACACCCCTCTTAATCCTGATGTTTGTCATTTATTTCGGCCTCGGCGTCATCGGCATCGAACTGCCGCCCCTCATGGCTGCTGGTGTTGGCATGATGATCTATTCCAGCGCTTATCTTGGTGAAATTTGGCGTGGTTGCGTTGAATCCGTGCCGCGAACCCAGTTTGAAGCTGCCGAATGCCTCGCCCTGACGCGCTGGCAGGTGCTGACAGACGTAATTTTGCCGCAAGCCCTGCGCATCGCCACCCCGCCAACGGTCGGTTTCATGGTGCAGCTCGTCAAAAACACCTCACTTGCGTCGGTTGTCGGCTTTGTTGAGCTTACCCGTGCGGCGCAGGTCATCAATAATTCGCTGTTCCAGCCATTTCTCATCTTTGGCATCGCTGCCGCCTTCTATTTTTGCGTCTGCTATCCGCTTTCGGTCTGGAGCCGTTCTCTCGAGAGGAAACTGAATGTCGGCCGCCGTTAAACTCCACGAAGTCATCAAGCGTTTCGGTACCGTCGAGGTTCTCAAGGGTGTCTCTTTCGATGTCGCACCGGGGGAAGTGGTGGCACTCATCGGCCAGTCGGGTTCGGGGAAAAGCACTGCCCTGCGCTGCATCAACCGGCTTGAGACAATTCAGGGCGGGTCGATTGAAGTGTGTGGTCACCGCGTGCAGTCACCCGATCTGAGCATTCGTGCCCTGCGTCAGGACGTTGGGATGGTATTTCAGAGCTACAATCTGTTTCCGCATATGAATGTGGCTGAAAACATCATGTTGGCGCTGCGCCGCGTCAAGAATGTCGACCGCGCCGAGGCCATGGAGACAGCAAAATCAGTCTTGGCAAAGGTCGGATTACTTCAGAAAATCGACGCCTACCCCGAACAACTATCCGGCGGGCAGCAGCAACGTGTAGCCATTGCCCGCTCACTCGCCATGCAACCCAAAGTGATGTTGTTTGACGAGGTCACATCCGCACTCGATCCACAGCTGACCGGCGAAGTTCTGCGCGTGATGGAGGATCTCGCCAAGGGCGGAATGACCATGATCGTCGTGACCCACGAAATGGCTTTCGCGCGCAAAGTCGCAAACCGCGTCATCTACATGAACACTGGCCGGGTCTGGGAGACCGGTACCGGTGACATGCTCGTGCGGCCTGAAACCCAGGAACTGAAGGACTTTCTGGCGAACGGCCTCTGACATCAACCCGGCTTGTCCGGCGAGACTGAAATCAACTGGGAGAGAGAAAATGAAAACCATAATGAAAGTTGCCGTCGCTGCTACAGCGGCACTCATGATAGTCGCAACCGCGGCGCAGGCGGATATCCTTGAAAACATTAAGAAATCCGGCAAAGTCCGCATTGCTGTCGCCATGGGCAGCCCTGAATATTCCTATGTCGACGGCGATCTGAAGGCGACCGGCTCCGATGTCGAGACCGCGCGCCTCATTGCCAAAGATCTTGGCGTGAAACTGGAACTGATCGAGATCACCAACGCAGCCCGTGTTCCGACCGTTCAGACCGGAAAAGCCGATTTGCTCGTCTCAGCCCTCGGCATTACGGACGAGCGCAAGAAAGCCATCGATTACTCCGTACCCTATGCAACACTCAGCCTCATTGTTGCCGCGCCCAAAACCGTCGAGATTAAAAACTACGCCGATCTTGCCGGTAAGCGCATTGGCGTTACCCGCGCGACCACCAACGACATGGACATCACCCAGAACGCGCCCGGCGCGCAAATCGTGCGCTTCGAAGACGACGCAACGCTGATTACCGCCGCCGTATCCGGCCAGGTCGACATTATCTCCAGCCAGTCGGCCGTGCTTGGCGGTCTCAACAAAAAACGCACAAGCAATCCGCTTGAACTGAAGTTCACCCAGAAGGAAACCAATCTCGGCATCGCCCTTCCGAAGGGAGAGAAGCCTTTGCAGGATTGGCTGAACAACTGGGTAAAAACCAACTTTGCCAATGGCACATTGCGGACTGTGTTCAAAGAGTTTCACAACCGCGATCTGCCTGATGATCTGACTTCGCGCTAATTAGAGCTTGGTTTCTATAGAGACCTATAAAGAGTAGAGGCATTTCAACGCCTCTGCTCACTTATATTGAGCTATTTATGAATCTTTACCGCACGTCCTTTAAGGTTCGAGCGAAGGCCTCAGCTATGATCTCCCCCAACTCGGCATGGATATCAGTTCGAGACCTGCCGCCTCCATCGTCGCAAAGGGCGTCCGTTTCACCGATAGATTTCAGCAGTTGAGGGCCACCGCTCCTGCAATTAGCAAGAAAGCTGAAATGAACAGCATCATTCACGTTGATCAGTTCACTATTGGGCGTTAGTTCGGACAGCTTTTGCGCGGCAACAGCAACTGGAACACCCCCAACCCTGCCCAAATTTATGAAATGCGTCGGTATGCCTATCTTCTTCAAGCTTTCTACATCGTAAGCCTGTGCCAACGCAGGATCAATGAGCACAGCTGATTTGATACGCGGGTCAAGGTTGGATTGCTCGAAACGCACTTTGTCAATCTTCCGCAAGTCAACAACTTCCGTAGAAACTGCTTCGCCGTTCACATAACCCTTGCCACCAGCATACCAGATACAATCCGACATCGTTTTATAAGTGTCGCAGTACCGGGCATAGGCTTCAAGATTAGCTCTGGCGCCTGAAAGTTCCATAGCCGCCGCCCCACCAAGTGAAAAACCAAGCACTCCAACGCGCTCCTTAACTATAGAACCGCTCCATTGCCCTGCGGCGGTTAACGCGCTTACGACCTCTGACAAATCGTTTGTACGTTCCCAAAGTTTAGGTGTATCCGCAGGTGTCGAATCCCGGCTCGTAGTGCCCGGATGATTTGGCCCGGCAACGATAAATCCGGCCTCGGCGAGGTGGGAAGCAATCCATCCCAGATCCTCAATACGTCCACCCGATCCATGAGAAACGACGATAAGCGGATATCGACCACCAGCGATCGGCGCGTCACGAAAAGCTCTGGTTCCTTCAAACAACTTGCTTTCCGCCAATAATATTTCTTGGCCACCTTCAGTTGCAGGGTACCAAATCGTGACGGAAAGATTTCTTCCACGCTCCAGCGACGCAATAGTCATCTGTGTCACACCAATATGGCCATCCGCTAAAACCGTAGCGGTAGCGGTTACGCTCCAAAACAGGCCGAGCATAAGAGAAAGAAACTTCATCAATATCTCCAAAGTTGAACATTGTTTAAAACACGCTCACTTTGGCGCCACTTTCTTCTCCCTTGCGTCCTCAATCACGTTCAAGGTCGTAATTAAACGCAGATAGCCACCCTCTCCGAACTATTCGGTACTGATTTTGCAGCCTTCAAACACGCCCCTCACCATTCAGTGCCTTGATAACGGGAACAACCGAATACTGACCAATCTCGGCCCTGTCGGTGAGTGCCCGCAAATACCCGCCCGGCGAGCGAATTTCCCCTGCGCGCTCCAATATCGCGGCAATCGTGATCGAGGCGTTGATGTCGCCCATGGTGTCACGCGCCCTTTCCCATGCATCCGGCGAAATACCGAGCATCGAGCGGACCAAAGCCGCCGTTTGCATCAGATCGCGCCAATCCGCGATGTCATTGCGGGCATAATCGCGAATTTGCGGGCAAGCTTCCAGCACCGCGCCCAAAGGCAATGCGGCCGTCTTCATTTGCCCCGCGGGCAACTCACCCGGCATTGCATCCCGGTGCTGCCCGCGTTTCAGTTTGGCATCCAGCAACCGTTGGCGCATTTTCAACATTGCCTGGCTGCGTCCGGCTTCCGTCTTGTTCTTTCCGGATTCAGCATTCCTCATATCTTCAGTTTCAGGCGCTGCCGTTTGTTTCTGGCTTTTTTCGGAAGCCCTTTCAAAATGAGATTCTATATTTGAATTCTGAATATGGTGCTCAAAAGAGGAGTCAGTGCCGCTCATTTCTTCGTTTGAAAGTGTATCCAAATAGGCTTTTTCCACCTTGCTGCGGAGGGTCGCAAGTGCATCACGCCTCACCTTCATCGTCTCCAAGGGCAGATGCCTGCTCACGCGCCCCGAAAGGGCTGCCAGTTCATCCGCATAGGCTTCCCAATCGCCGGAGCGTTCTTCACTGAGACCCGCATCAATGGTTTTGGAAACGTCACGCAAATGAATGGTGATTTCGCTGCGGATACGATGAATAGCCCGCTCCAAATCCCGTGCAGCTGCCGCATGTTCACTGATTTCATCAACGCGCAGCGCCAATGGTGACAGATCAAAACCGAATGCATGTTCGATTTCTCCACCCTCGCCGCGCCTGGCATAGCGTTTGCCATTTGGACTATCGCGCCGGATGATCAATCCCGCTTCCACGAGCGCCGCGAGATGCCTGCGAATAGTCGCAGAAGACATGCCACGCGTGCGCATCGACAGTTCCGCATTGGATGGGAACACCACCACAGGCGTGCTTCCGTCCAATAAGGTCTCCGGATAGAAGCTCAGAAGGGCTTCCAGCACGGCAATCGTACGATCCGAAAGAAAGAATGCCGCGCGCGCCTGCGTTAATTCACGCAAAAGCGCCCATTTTTCCGGGTGATTGGCGTCTGTACCCGCCAGCTTTTCACGGGCACGCGCTGTCTTTTCCTGCACGGCGAACATGGCATGGGACAGCGATCGCCCGCCAAAAGGCGTCGTTGCAAAACGATCAGTCATTTTCTCTACCTCAAATTGAGGCAAGGGAAAGGTGTTGCCGGAACGCGTCCGACTCTTGACAAGTCAGGTAGGAAGTGATTCTCTAAAATTGCTACATTGAAGAGGGCTTCCGGGGCGGTAACGTTCTGGGGGCCTTTTTTCTTGCCGTTGTTCCTTCTCTCTGTTCTTTCTGTTCAACGCTTACACAAAACCAGATTACGCCGTAGTTCAGGCCTTTCGCTCGCTTCTGTAGCGCTGCAAAAGCCCGTTTAACTCGCCAGCCACAAAATCCACGAAGCCTTCGGGAACCGTGTCTGCAAAACCGATAGATCGCTCCTTTTTGTTGTTCAGAAGCTGCGCAATGACATCACCATTGCCGTCGCATATGTCCCTTGCAGCAGCAGGATCAGTCTTTCCCGCCTTTGTGGCAGCCGGTTTGTTGAGATCCAGCAACCGCTCAAACACCGCATCGAAGCGACCGTCACTGCCGTGCAACTTGAAATGATCCTGCTGAACCACTTTTTGAGCGGCATCGCGCCCTTCGGGCTTTCTCAGCATATCAGCCAATTTAACCCAGCGCGGCCGGCCAACCTTGGGTGCGGGCCCGATTGCCTGCAGGATCGGCTTCGGAATGGCGTCCACAACCTGCAGATAACGGGTCATCTCTGCCTTGTGCAGAGCCAAAGCATCCTGCACGACCGAGCGGCTAAACCCCCGGTCAATCAGATTGCGGGCAAAGAACGCACGCTCGATGAATGAGAGATCGCGGCGCTCGGCGTTCTCCTTGCCCTGCGCCACCACAAGTTGGGCGTCGCTCAGTTCACGGATAATCGCCTGCACAGGCAGCTTAAGCTCGGCTGCAGCCCGCAAACGGCGATGGCCATAGGCGGTCTGATAGTAGCCGTGCCGCTCCGGATGCGGGCGGACAAGGATCGGCACCTGCTGACCGTTCAGCTTGATGCTCTCGACCAGTTCCCGGAAGGTCTCATCGAGGCCGAAATTGTGGCTCAGCCTATCTTCGACAAAAGAATACTCAATAAGCTGGGGATCAATCTCGATGACCCGTTCCGAACCTTCAAGACTTTCTCTAATCTTGCGGGCATCCTCAAGCTCACGCGAGATACCCCCGAGCGAAAGGCCCATAGCTTTAATAGCACCAGAAGCTGTCCGCTGCTTTGGTTGCTCTGGTAAATTGTCTTCCACTGGAGCCGGATTGACCGGTTTGGGCTCCGGCTGGGGAGCCGTATCCACCGTTCCAAAAAGTGCCTTGAGTTGATCCCTGCGGTTCTTGTCAGTCATCGCTCACCTCACACAGGCCGGTTCCAGGCCTTGAAGATCAGGCTCTGGATTTCAGCGTTGACGGAGGACAGCGATTCAATCGCCCGGTCATAGGTGGCCCGGGTGAAACTATCGCGCGAGACTTCGTAAAGTGTCTGCTTGGTCAGGCCCGCATCAGAAAAGGCAGTTGATTTGACAACAGCCGATGTGAGGACCCGATCACCGAACAGCGAGCGCAGGAAGCCGGCAATCTGCTGCTGTGGCGCATCATTGGGTTCGAAGCGGGTAATCAGATAGCGCATGAAATCGAAATTGAGTTCACCGCCTGCTTCCCGCACAACGGCCAGAAGATCGGCTGTCATGAACAGGAACTGGCTCATGGACGCCACATCAAGCATCTGGGGATGCACGGTGACGAGAACCGATGTCGCGGCGCAAAGTGCAGAAAGCGTCAAAAAGCCCAGCTGCGGCGGGCAATCAATGACGACCACATCGTAATCATCCGATATTGTATCGAGTGCTGCCTGAACGCGGGCAAAGAAAAGCTGCTGTTCGATGCTCTGCTGCGCGCCATGCTGGCGGTCAGCAAGCATTTGCGGCGTGGTATGCTCGAACTCCTGCAATTCAAGATTGCCCGGAATAAGATCAAGCCCGTCAAAATAGGTCTTGCGGATAATATCGCGCATCAACCGCCGTTCGCCATCATAGCGAATGGCACCGTAGAGCGTGTCATTACCGGTCAGATCGAGTTCCGGCTGATAGCCAAACAAGGCTGACATGGAAGCCTGCGGATCAAGATCGACCGCAAGCACACGAAAACCTGCCATGGCCAGATGCTGGGCAAGGTGCGCGCTGGTGGTGGTCTTGCCGGAACCGCCTTTGAAGTTGGTGACGGCAATCACCTGCATATGTTCATTGGCAGATGGATCGCGATGCGGCAGATAGGTTTTCGCCTTTGGTCCGCCAGCATCGGCGAGATGATGACGCAGCGCATTGATTTCAGCGAGCGAATAGAGCCGGCGGCCATTTGCCCCGGTTTCAGGCTGCGGGCCCTCTCCTGCGATGGAAAGCTGACGCAAATAACCGTCTGAAACACCAATGAGCTTGGCAGCCTCGCCACTTGTGAACTTGCGCAGTGTTTTTTGCGCCGTCGGTGGAAACAACCGGTTACGCATTGCCTGCAGCTGTGCCGACAGCATTTCGGCGTCAGCAGCAATAGCCCGGTCAGCGGTCAAGGCAGCGGATGGCTGTGGTACAGCCGCTATTTGCGCACCATCCGTTTGTGTTGTCTGTACCGCGTTCATCATAGTCACGTATTGATCCTGTGCGCCTGTTCAAAAGAATCGCATCAGCGCAAGGTAAGATGCGCCGATTCGATAGAAAAACCAAAAGGGTAACGCTGGTTGGTAGTTTAACGCCGTAAAAGGGCACTAACATTCAGATTTACGTGTAACGCTTATATCGCAGGATACCCCTTAAAACCGTAAGTAAACTGCGCAAAGAACCGAGTCGCGTCAAGCACTTTATAGTTAACGCAAATTAACCATTAAGGCAGATGATGGCTGTTGCAGCAAGCGACAGCTTAGTTGCATGAGTAGGGTCTGGCTAATGTGGATGCAGGTCATTTTTTGGCGAATTGCCAAACAGCTTGCGATATTCCCGGCTGAATTGGGATTGGTTCTCATATCCCACAGCATATGCGACCGTGCCGATTTTAACGCCACCGAGTTGGAGCTGGCGCCGTGCTTCATGCAGCCTCAGGCGCGTTCGAAATTGCAGTGGGCTCATCGCTGTCGCAGACTTGAAGGCACGATAATATGATGTCTGGCTCATACCCGCCATCTCAGCCAAATTGGCAATAGAGAGCGCCTTGTCAAAATTGGATTTGATCCAGACAGTGGTGCGTGCAATGCGCGCAAGACCAGAGGTGGCAATTGTGCTTTGAACAATCATGTCACCAAGACTGCCCTGAACAAGCCGGTAGATGAGTTCCCGGTAGATGAGAGGTGCCATTGTTTTTATATCCTCGGGCCGATCCAGAAGCCGCATCAACCGCTCGAGTGGCTCGAGAATATCGCGCGTCACGGCAGAGGTCGCAGCACCTGCCGTTTTCGCGATCGGCGATGATTGATCGCTGTCACCGGCGACAATCTCGGCAATGATTTGCGGATCAAGATCAAGAGTTACCGCATAGTGCCGTAATCCGGGGCTGGCCTGCGAAACTCGGGCGCTCACCGGGAGGTCGAGAACGACCACGAGATATTCCTCCGGACTGATCTCAATAAGGTTACGGTCAATTATGATTTCTTTTTTGCCCTGCAAAACAACGCAGAGGCGAGGATTGTAAAGGCTGCGGACCGGGGCGGTTGGGCGTTCGCTGCGAAACAGCGTCAAACCGGGGACCACGGTCGTCTGCTTGTCCGATTTACAATGGAAACTCACCAACTCGATCAATTGCCGCCGCACTGCATCCATCTTTTTCGGACCTCTGTTCACGAACAGGCAAAGTAACAAGAATGGTAGGATTGTGCAAAACTCTGGAATGATAGGTCTAAGCGGATCGCTGCTTCTAGCTTATCTCCCTGTCAGCGGGATCGTCGATATCCCGGAAGACGCAAAGGAGAAAACCATGTCAGCGGAAACGTCAGTTTGGCTTATCACGGGAGCATCATCAGGTTTGGGACGCGCTCTTGCCGAGGTAGTCCTTGAAGCGGGAAACACTGCCGTGGTCACGGCAAGAAATATCAGGGCACTCGACGATCTTGTTGAGAAATTTCCAAAAAAAGCTGTTGCAGCAAAGCTTGATGTGACCGACCCCGAAACGATCAAGCAGGTCGTTGAACAGACCCAAGAGCGCTTTGGTCGAATAGATGTACTGGTGAACGCGGCGGGATATGGCTATCTCGCTGCGATCGAGGAAGGTGAGGACGATGGAGTACGAGCACAGTTCGAGACAAATGTCTTTGGATTGCTCGCTGTTACCAAGTCCGTGCTTCCTGGCATGCGCGCTCGGCGGAGCGGATGTATCGTCAACTTCTCGTCGCTCGGTGGATTGGTCGCATTTCCGGCAACTGGATATTATCACGCCACCAAATTCGCCGTGGAAGCCCTCTCGGAATCATTGTTCAAGGAAGTTTCGCCGCTTGGCATCAAGGTGCTTATCGTAGAGCCCGGTGCTTTCCGGACCGATTGGGGAGGCCGGTCTATGCTTGAATCAACGACCGTCATTGACGACTACGCGGAAACGGCAGGCAAAAGGCGGGCCGCAACGCGTGCCGTCTCCGGTTTGCAGCCGGGAGATCCAAGAAAGGCGGCAGAAGCCATCATCAAAACTGTCAACGCCGAACAACCGCCGCTTCGGCTGCTCCTTGGAGCCTCTGCTCTCAAAATTGCCATTGAACGGCTGGACTCTCTAAGGGTGCAGTTCGAGGCTTGGGCAGATGTCACGACAAGTGTCGATTTTGAAAGCTGACGGGTTTCCATAGGCAGTTTTCAACACCGCCATGTATATTGGTGCGCGCATTGTGACGCGCGCGCCACTACACCGAACGAATTGACACATGTCCCTTCGCTGATCCAATCAAGCATCGAAACGCTCTTTAAGCCCCCATACAACTTCATCAACGATTTCGTGAAGTTCCTCCACAGTCGCACCATCGCGGGCTTGTATGGAAATCCCCTGCATGACAGACAGGACATGCCGGGCAATGCGCTTCGTCTTCTCGCCGCATGCAAAACGGGCCAGCACATCGGCGAGCTGCTGCAATGATTTCTCACGTCGCATGGCGAGGTCACGCGCCAGTTCGTCATTATCGGGATGACAGGTAATGAGGCCCGTGGAAACCATGCATCCACGTTCCTTTTCACGTCTTGTTGCGATCGCTACGGCTGCCTCCAACAGTAGTTTCACCGCGTCAGGCAAGCCGCCTGCCGAATTGGTAATCTCGACATCAAGATAGCCTGCCCCTGCCTCATATCTGTCCAGTACAGACTTGTAGAGACCAGCCTTGCTTCCGAACGCGGCATAAAGGCTTGGCGGCGCAACACCAATCGCCTTTGTCAAATCGGCAAGAGAAACGCCTTCATAGCCATGACGCCAGAAGAGAGTCATCGCCATATGCAGCGCTTTGTCGCGATCAAAACTCCAGGGCCTGCCGCCGCGCGGCTTATCGTCAAGTGTATGTTTCATATCGATCACTAAACAACATATTGACAGCATCGGTCAAGGTATGTTGTTTAGTGATCAATAATCAACATAGGAAGTGCTATGAAAAGTTCTCTCAGATCAGCGCTCGTCGCTGCCGCTATCCTGATCTCACCGATTCTGGCCTCGCCACATGTCGTGGCAGCGGAAGCAGTGAACTCAACCAATGTTTCCGCGGAACAGGTCAGCACTGTGGAAAGATTCTCGGTAAGATCTTCCGATGGCACCATGCTTGCGGTGGAAGCGAAAGGGAATCCAGCCGCGCCGGAAATTCTCTTCATTCATGGCCTGAGACAAAGCGGGCTTAGCTGGGACAAACAATTTGACGATCCGACGTTGTCAGGTTTTCGACTCGTGCGTTTTGATCTTCGGGGACACGGGGATTCGGGGAAACCGGAAGATCCCGAAAGCTACTCGGACCCCAAGCTTTGGGCCGATGATATCAAGGCTGTGATTGATGGCGCGAAATTACACCGTCCGGTTCTGGTCGGCTGGTCCCTCGGTGGTTACGTCGCCGGCGCATATCTTAATAGATATGGCGGTTCGCATATTGCGGGCATCAACCTTGTCGATGCGGTGGTGAAGCTGTCCCCGGACCTTCTAACACCTCTGGCGGGTCAGTTCTCCGAAACGGCGACGTCGCGTGACCTTGCTGTTCGCAGCAAAGCGACCGCCGAATTTCTGGCAAGCTGCTTTAACATACAGCCTACGCCAGAAGAGTTTGATAGGATGCTTGTCATCAATGGCATGACGGCACGAGCCGTCAATGAAGGTTTTATTCAAACATCACTCACCGATCTTCTGCCGGTCTTTCAGACTTATAGCGGTCCCATTCTTCTTACTCACGGCGTGCATGACAGGCTCGTTCGCGTTGCCACCTCGGAACGTGTTCGCGATCTTCACCCTGACAGTAAATTGCAACTCTATGAGAATAGCGGTCATAGCCCCTTTTTCGAAGAGCCGGAACGTTACGGACATGATCTTAAAGCGTTCGTTCTGAGTGCGAACAACTAGATATTTGGCGCAAGCCACAAGTCTGGCATCAGTGAGTTGCTTACGATTGGTCCACAGTACCGTGCAGTCTGGAGATGTTTTTGTCAGGATTTTCAGTTCGAAACAAAATCTCAGCAATCCAGGCAATCGAAGCTCCGACTGCATAGGCCAGAACATCCCACCAATCAGGTGTGGCTCCAAAAACAATCCTCAATAATCGATTGGAAATAGCGATGTTAAAATAAACGGTGAGGTATTGTGCCAGTTCGACGCCCAACCCAAATCCAAGCGCCAGAAAAACAAGATAGGCTGGCCGCGCTTCGATCACGGATTTGAAGACAAAATACAGCCAGATGGTCGCCAGAACATCCCCTGCCCAGCTCCTTATCCATCCCAACTGTGCTCCGAATGTTGCCAGAAGCACCAGCACAAAAAGCAGGAAGACGGCCACAGTAAATGACGTGCGATCAAAGCGGAGTATCATGAGAGGTGTCTAACGGGTGATAGGCCCTCTGTCCATCTGTCAGACTGGGTACACCATCCAAATGTTACCCGCTGCGCCAATGACCAACAGTTTCTTTTGCTTATTGGTCATTCTCATCGGTCGCCGTAGCGCATTTTCATCGCGATTTATGGTTAAGATTGGGATTCAGCTTTTCCTAGTAATTTACTGATAGCAATTGAGATTGATGAATCCAGCCGGGTTCATTTGGGTCATTGATCGCTATTTCGAGTACGGGTGCTTATGCGTGTTCCATGTGTGCTAACAGTCATGCTTACGTGCCTGGTCCTGGCGAGTTGCGGATCAAGCTCCAGCCTTGATGACCTTGCGATACAGCGCCCCTCGCGGGAAACAACCAGTTCGGTTGTCAGGCCACGCGATCCTGTGCCTCAGGTTGATGTGAGAACCGTCACCTCCCCGCCTGTGCATCGGCAGGAGATGCTGGCATGGGCCGGACCTGTACCAGAACCAACGGCATTCATACCGCCCGCGAAGATAATTGCTGTCCCGGCTCCTCCGGAAAAGACAGTCGCACAGCTTATCCCGGCAGACCCCACAATGCGTCCGGCCCGGGAAGGCCGTATGCAGATTTACAGCCGCCGTTTCCGCGACGCAAAACCCATCAATTTCGGCCGGGCATCGCCAAGGAAACTCGCTGTGCATGGCGTCGATGTTTCGCGCTGGCAGGGTGACGTCGACTGGGTAAACCTGCGCTCGCAGGGCGCGAACTTCGCTTACATCAAGGCCACTGATGGTGGGGATCATATGGACCCCATGTTCCGGACGAACTGGCGCAATACCAAAGAGGCTGGCCTGAAACGCGGTGCCTATCACTTCTTCTATTGGTGCCGTACGGCAGGTGAACAGGCCGATTGGTTCATTCGCAATGTACCGCGCGAGGCTGGGGCCCTCCCGCCGGCAATCGATGTCGAATGGAATGGCGAGTCGAGCTGCAAACGGCGCCCTTCACGCGAAGTTGTGCTGGAAAAAATGCAGGTATTCATGGACAAGCTGGAGAAGCATTACGGCCAGCGCCCAATCATATATACCGCTCCGGATTTCTATCGGGACAATCTGAAGGATGCGTTTCCCAACTATCACTTCTGGCTGCGCGCCGTAGCAGAACATCCGTCCAAAGTTTATCCCGGACGGCGCTGGCTCTTCTGGCAATATTCAGGCTCGGGCCTGTCGCATGGCGTCGATGGCCGGATCGACCTCAATGTATTCCATGGCAGCGAAGACGAATGGCATGATTGGGTGACTGCGCGATAGCTGATAATTCCGGGGCCTATCTTAGCCTCAGGTTCTCGCGGCTAAGCTGATCCACCGAGGTGCAACCCATAAGCTTCATCCCGCGCTCGACCTCCACTTTCAGTTGGCCGAGCGCGCGCTCCACACCGGGCTGACCCGCGGCGGCAAGAGGATAAAGGTAATAGCGCCCCACGCCGACGGCTTTGGCACCCAGAGAAAGCGCCTTGATCACATGCGTTCCACGCTGGATGCCGCCATCCATGATCACATCGATTTTATCACCAACAGCATCAACAATTTCGGCAAGCTGATCGAAACCTGCACGCGAACCATCCAGCTGCCGCCCGCCATGGTTTGACAGAATGATACCCGTGCATCCAATCTCAACCGCCTTCTTGGCGTCAGCCACCGACATGATACCTTTCAGACAGAACTGTCCTGACCAGTACTGAACCATTTCGGCCACATCATCCCAAGTCATCGATGGGTCGAGCATTTCGGTAAAATACCGGCTGATCGACATGGCGCCGCCACCCATGTCCACATGCTCGTCAAGTTGCGGCAGACTGAAGCGTTCATGGGTAAGGTAATTCAAAGCCCATTGCGGCTTGATTGCGAATTGTAACATGCCCGCCAGATTAAGCTTGAAAGGGATCGAAAATCCGGTGCGCAGATCGCGCTCGCGATTACCCCCGGTGATGCTGTCCACAGTCAGCATCATCACTTCGACACCCGCATCTTTGGCGCGCTGCATCATCGCCCTGTTCAGACCGCGATCCTTGTGGAAATAGAACTGATAAACCTGTGGTCCGGAATGGGACTTGCGCAGCTCTTCAAGACTAACCGTGCCAAGCGAGGACACTCCGAACATTGTCCCGTATTTGGCGGCCGCTGCGGCAACCGCACGCTCACCCTGATAATGAAACAATCTCTGCAGCGCTGTTGGCGAACAGTAGAACGGCACCGCAAGCTTCTGCCCCATCACAGTGACGGATGTATCGATATTTTTGACCCCGCGTAAAACGTTTGGAATCAGATCACAATGTTCAAAACTCTCCGTATTGCGGCGATAGGTGACTTCATCATCGGCTGCGCCGTCAATATAATTGAAGATCGGTCCCGGCAACCGGCGCCTGGCCAAACGTCTGAAATCATGGAAATTGTGGCAATCGCGCAGACGCATAATTCGCTTCAATCCTTAGTTGATTCAAATCCATAGATATATCTGAATAGTTGCTGACGCATAAATGTACGGAAATGACGACGCTTGCTCGTAAATTTAAGGTCGGTTCTCGACCGCGTCGGTGAGTGTGAGGCAGCCTATCTGCAGATGGCATGTCAGCCGTTCGATCGCCAGTGTCTCATTTCCCTCACGACAGGCAGCAATAATATCACGGTGCTCCGCACCGGAACGGCCGCGAAAATCTCTGATGGTAGAAAGAAACCGGATATAGCGCTCGGCAGCGTTGTTCTGCGCTTCGATCACCCCAAGCAATCGCTTGTTCTTGCATGGCCGGTAAAGGATCATGTGGAACTCGAGATTGAGCATACCCCATTGGCTGAAATCAGTGCTCTCCTCGATAAGATCAAGGATATGGTCCGCATCGTCCAGAACTTTTGCAGTGAGATGCGGGAAAGCATCCCGCAGGGCAGCACATTCCAACAATTGCCGCAGCATGAAAATTTCACGAATCTCACCCGTATCAATCAGCGAGACAAAGGTTCCGCGCGTCGGATGGATCGAAACAAAGCCTTCTGCCTCCAAAAGGCGAAGCGCATCCCGGATAGGCATTCTGCTGATACCAAATTTAGTCGCCAGATCGTCCTGCCGCAAAGCGGTACCGGCTTCGATGAGACCTTTAACGATCGCTTCGCGAAGTCTATCTGCGACATGATCAGCCGCTGTCCTCGGCTTGACCATCCGACGGCCTGCAATTTCATCAAGCGAATTCATTCTCACCTACCCACGTCTTTGGTTTCACATGACAAAACTCGATCTTAAATGTCAACTCGAGAACCGGGCAGGCATTTGGATTTTATCGAATTCAGCAATCAACCGCTGTCCACGCAGCGCCATTCAATTGACGGCAGCCACAGCCATTTAGACGGATGGCGGGTCAGCATTGAGGCGAGAAACCCTAGAGGATGAGTATGGTGTTCTACTGACATCCTGTCGTATCAACTTGGATCTGCACTAGGTTGCATCGGGATTCAGGCAGTACAGGATATCGCATGGGACAGACCGTAACAGTACCCACCAGTGTTTTGGACACCAATCAATTGCGCGGCATTACCTTGCGACTTGCCCTTATATACACGGCTGCGGAGTACTTGATCAGCAGCCCAATCTGGTTTTTCATCGGCGATAATCCAATCAAGCCCGCACTTGGAAAACTTGTTCTCGCCATTGTTTTTGTACTCGTGGCTATGTTCATCGCCCACCTGCTTATTCGCATGAAAGGTGTAGGCTATGTCGCACAAATCACCGTCTGCTTCCTGCTGTCGCTCGTTGCATCATTGTCTACGTCGATGTTGGACTACTATCTCTATTATCTGATCATGCTACCCGCTGTCGTGCCGTTCAGCCTGGCAGATTATGGCTACGCAGTTTGCTACCGCATGTCGATTTTCTTTGGCTGGTCATTTCTGTTCGTCGCGCTGCTCAACCATCTGGACGTTCGTGATCGCGACCTGAAATTGATTGCCTCGCGTGAAGAGGCATTATCAGCTCAAATGCGTGCGTTGCAGTATCAGGTAAATCCGCATTTCCTTTTCAATACGCTCAACTCTGTTACTGGCCTGATTGAGGAAGGCGCGTCGGAAAGAGCCGAGCGTATGATCATGTCCCTCTCTTCATTCCTGCGGTCAACCCTAGAACTCGACCCCATGAAGGAGTTGCGGTTAGCCGATGAATTGGCTTTGCAGAATGAGTATCTCAAAATCGAGAAGGAAAGATTTTCAGATCGTATGGTCATACGTTTTGACATTCCGTCTGAACTCGATGGCGCGATGGTCCCTAGCCTGATCTTGCAACCCCTCATCGAAAACGCTGTGAAACACGGGGTGGGGCGCTCACCCGGTAAAGTTGAAATTGTCATCAGTGCAGCGAGAAACGGACGGACGCTGCATCTGTCAGTCGAAAATGACGTTGCTGCCAATATCGTCAATAGGGGCGCTCAAAGTCTTGGCATTGGACTGGCGAACGTTGCTCATCGCGTTAAGGCGCATTTTCCCGGAGAGGCTTCACTGGTAACAGAACACGTTGCAGCGGGACGGTTTCGAGCCTCATTGCACATGCCGTTGCGGATGGAGGACGGCTAAACAGGCTGAGAATTCATCTATTCGTCAAAATAATCGGCGTGTTTTTTGGCAAGACTGGACAGGGCATTGAGGATCGATCCCAGATGAATGCGGGTGGCCTCTATAGCTTCTGATTTGTCGCGGCTGACAATCGTGCCCAGCATGCGCTTATGCTCTTCGATCAACACAAGCTGGTGGTCGGCATTCCGCAATGAGAGCACGCGCAAGCGATCAAGCGGCATCTTCTCCCGCTCCAAAAGCCCGGCAACCCGCTCAAAACCTGTCGCGCGCGCCAGCGTCAAATGGAACTGATCGTCAAGCGCCTGAAATGCGAGGTCACTGTGCTGATCAACCATCGACTGCTGTTTGACGATGAGTTCGGCAAGCTCCCGCTCAAACTCAGGAGCCAGCCCAACATCACACAATTTGATGACATTGGCGATTTCGATAGCTTCCCGGATAAAGTGCGCTTCAAGGAAGCGTTTGAGATTGAGCTTGGTAACAAACGTACCACGACTTGGCCGTGTCGTTATCAGATCGGCCTCGCGAAGTTGGGCGAATGCCTCGCGCACCGGCGTGCGGCTGGCACCAAACCGCGCACCGACTTCCATCTCGGAAATCAGGCGTCCCGGTTCCAAATCCATTTTGAGAATGGCATTTTTCAGGACAGGATAAATCTGGGATGCTGTCGGCCGGTCATATTCCAGCTGGCCAAAAGATATATTGGCCAGTCCACCAGCCGGTACGTCACTATCCGAAGATTTGGTGCCATCTGACACGTCTGGTTTACCTTGCGAATGCTGAATATGCTTAGCCAGTATACCGGTATTCTCTGGATTTACAACCGGTATACCGGTGTGCTATCGAAGACATATCGGTGGACTTTGCATCACCGGCATTGGCGCAGGGAGGCCCGATGAAAATTGCCCTGATCGGATTGGGTATGGTTGCAAGCACGCACATCAGGGCGATTGCCGCGCTAACACCCGACATCCACCTCAAAGCCATTTGTGGTCGAAACAGGGAGCGCACCACCCAATTTGCCGATGAGGCTGCTGTCATTCTCGGCTATCGCCCCGAACCGGTGTTTTCAGTCGAAGCGATTGCCAGCGATCCCGCCATAGACTTTGTAATTGTCGCAACGCCGCCTAATGCGCGTTTGGAGATGACCAAGACGCTTGCAGCTGCGGGCAAATCCATTCTCATGGAAAAGCCAATCGAACGAACGCTCGAAAGCGCGAAGACAATCGTCGGTCTTTGTGAAGACCATCATGTCAAGCTTGGCATTATCTTTCAGCACCGCGTCCGGCAGGCGTCAATTCAGCTTCGTGACATGCTCAAAACCGGGGCACTCGGGTCAATCCGTATTGCAGAAATTATAGTGCCGTGGTGGCGGGAACAATCCTATTATGACGCGCCGGGACGCGGAACTTACGCCCGGGACGGCGGCGGCGTTCTTATCTCGCAGGCAATCCATTCGCTTGATCTTGCCCTCTCCCTTGCTGGTCCAGTACGGAAAGTGCAGGCCATGGCAAAAACCAGCCCGTTCCACCAGATGGAAGCTGAAGACTACGTTACCGCAGGGCTGGAATTCGATAGTGGTGCCATTGGCTCGCTCGTTGCAAGTACAGCCAGTTTTCCCGGCACTGGCGAAACCATCACCCTTCATTGTGACAAGGCGTCCGCGCGTCTGGATGCGGGGCAACTGATTGTCACCTGGCGCACCGGCAAAACTGATGTTTTCGGTGAAGAAGCAGGCACCGGCGGCGGTGCCAATCCGATGGCCTTCACCCATGAATGGCATCAGGAGATTATCCGCGATTTCTCCAATGCGGTTGCCAACAACACCGAGCCGCTCATTTCAGGCAGAGCGGGTCTTGCCGTCCACGCCTTGATTGATGCGCTTGTCACATCAGCAAACACCGAACGTTCCGTAACCCTCGCCCCGTGGAATATATGAATGTCAAAGCCTCTCAAATTCGCCGCCATCGGCATCGATCACCGGCACATTTTCGGCCAATCGGAAAACATGATGAATGTTGGAGCCGAATTTGTCGGCTGGTGGACGGAGGGAACACCCGAGACCCTCGACAGTTTCGTCAAACGGTTTCCCGATATCCCGCGCGCGGCAACACGTGAAGAACTGTTGAACAATCCAGAGATTGATCTCGTGCTGATTGCCGATGTGCCGTCGCGGCGCGCTGTCAGGGCCATTGAAGCCATGGAGCACGGCAAAGATGTCATGGTTGATAAGCCGGGCTGCACCACGTTGGAACAGCTCGAAGCCATCCGGAAAACCGTCAACCAAACCGGACGGATCTGGTCAATCGATTTTTCAGAACGCTTTGAAGTTCCCTGCGTGACAAAAGCCGCCGAACTCGTGCAGGCCGGCGCAATCGGAAAAGTCGTGCAGACAGTTGGTCTCGGTCCGCATCGTCTTAACCGTCACCTGCGGCCGCAATGGTTTTTTGAACGGGATAAATATGGCGGCATTCTCTGCGATATCGCTTCGCATCAGATCGACCAGTTCCTGTTTTTCACTGGCTCTGATGACGCTGAAATCCTGTTTGCCGAAGTCGCCAACCACGCCAATCCGGATGATCCGGGCTTGCAGGATTTTGGCTGTCTGGCGCTGCGCAGCGATAAGGGCCACTGCTATATCCGCGTTGACTGGTACACGCCTGACGCCCTGCCAACCTGGGGTGACGGACGTCTGACCATCCTTGGAACAGAAGGCTATATTGAGCTGCGCAAATATGTCGATGTGGCACGCGACAATGGCACCGATCATCTCTACCTTGTCAACGGTACGCGCTGCGAGAGGATCGACGCATCTGATGCCGGTCTTCCCTATTTTGCCAGGCTGGCGGATGATATCCGCAACCGTACGAACAATGCGATGCCACAGGCACACGCGTTCAAAGTCATGGAACTTGCCATCAAGGCACAGTTACTAGCCGAAGCCACTGCAGGTGCGCGCCATGGCTAATCCAATTCGCGTGGCCATCATTGGTGCCGGTATCGGCGCAAGCCATCTCAAGGGCTATCGAGCCCTCCCCGATCGCTTCACGGTTTCTGTGCTGTGTGATCTTGATCAGGAGCGTGCAGCAAAAGTAGCGGGCGCTGCCCCCTCAATCCGAATTGAACCGGATCTCGACCGGGTATTGGCTGATCCCAACATCGACCTCATTGATATTTGCCTGCCGCCACACCTGCATTTCAAAG
Organism: Phyllobacterium sp. T1293; assembly: GCF_020731415.2. NCBI lineage: Bacteria > Pseudomonadati > Pseudomonadota > Alphaproteobacteria > Hyphomicrobiales > Phyllobacteriaceae > Phyllobacterium > Phyllobacterium meliloti. The sequence goes on from NZ_CP088275.1 coordinate 167,012, forward strand.
TGTCGATGGCAGCGCTTACAGCCGGAAAACATGTCGTCTGTGAGAAGCCCTTTGTTAGCTCGCTGCATGAAGCGGATTTGCTCGCGGCGGCCGTCCAGAAATCCGGGCGCATCCTTTCGCCTGTTTTCCAATATCGTTTTGGCCGGGGATTTGCCCAACTGCGCGCGCTTATCGACAAGGGACTTGCGGGCAAAGCCTATACATCAAGCATTGAAACGCATTGGTGCCGACGTGCTGAATATTATGACATTCCATGGCGCGGCACATGGAAGGGCGAACAGGGTGGTGTTGTTCTCAGCCATGCAATCCATAATCACGACCTGCTCTGTTATGTCATGGGCAATGTCAGGCGCCTGACGGCGTTCACCGCGACGCGGGTCAATCCCATCGAGACAGAGGATTGCGCGTCTATCGTGTTTGAAATGGAGAGTGGAGCATTGGCTACCAGCTCTATAACACTTGGCGCTGCTGATGATACCAGCCACTTCCGGTTTTGCTTCGAAGGCTTCACCGCCGAAAGCGGAAAAGCCCCCTATACACCGGCTGAAGATACGTGGCATTTTCTTGCCCGGGACCCCGCACGGCAGGCGGAAATCGATGCGGTGGTCAATGCTGTTCCAGAGGTGCATTCCGGTTTTGCCGGTTTCTTCGATGCTCTTGCCGATGCCATCGAAGGCCAGAGCGGAAACGAAGTAACGGTTGCGGACGGGCGGCGCTCGCTTGAAATGGTAACAGCGATTTATCATACGGCGCGCACGGGAGGAACTGCCGAGCTGCCGCTCAACCACGAACACCCGCTCTATAAGGGATGGACACCGAAATAGCCTAAAATCAGATCAATGTTCACAACGATATGGGAGGATATCAGATGGACAAGCGCAATCTCAAATGGACTGGTGCAGCTCTGGCGTCGGTCATTGCTTTGTGGACTGGCTCTGCGGCGGCGGATGATATTCGTTTCATGTGCGCTGCCGATGGTAATGAATGTGCCACGCTAAAATCCCTTTTTGATCGATATGAGAAAGACAATCCCGGCACACACGTTGTTATCGATGAGGTAGGCTACAAGGCCATTCTGGAAAACCTGCCTGTCCAGCTTGCCGGGGGTACTGGCCCGGATATGGCGCTGGTTACAGATTTTGGCGGACTGGCCAAGTACTTTCTCGACCTGACGCCCTATGTCGACGCCAATTACTGGAACACCAATTTTGGCAATACACTGCGGTGGTCACGCACCAGCCCTGACGATAAGGGCATCTATGGCATGAACATCCAGTTGACCATTACCGGCGCCTATATCAACAAGACCCTTTTCGAACAGGCTGGTGTTGCGGTGCCGGGTGAAAAGGCAACCTGGGACGAATGGGCTGAGGCATCGCGTCAGGTTGCCAAGGCAACAGGCGTGCCATTCCCCATGGCAATGGACCGCTCAGGACATCGCATAGCGGGTCCGGCCATTTCCAACGGCGCGAAAATCTTTGACGATGCCGGAAATCCCATTCTTGTCGACGCACCATTTGCAGACTTCATGCGCAAGTTTGTCGACTGGAACAAGGACGGCACCATGGCAAAGGATGTCTGGGCTGGTATCGGTGGCACAAGCTATCAGGATGCGGCGCAGGAATTCATCAATGCCCAACTCGTATTCTACTACTCCGGAAGCTGGCAGGTTCAGCGTCTCGACAAGGCAATCGGCGACAGTTTCGACTGGGAAGTTGTCGGCTCGCCCTGTGGACCTGCCGCTTGTTCCGGCATGCCCGGTGGTTCGGGTCTCGTCGGCTTCAAGCAGACCAAAAACCCAGAGGCTGTAGCCAAACTCATCAATTATATCGCCCAGAAGGACAATTACGCCGAGTTTATCGGCAAGACCCGCAACGTCCCTGCCCATGAAGGTGTGGCAAAGGAGGGTGTGGCCTATACCGATGCTTCGCAGAACGTGGCAAAGGCTCTCAAGGGCTGGAATGCCCAGATCGCCAAACTGTCACCCATCGCTTATTCCTATCAGGGCTATAAGAACAGCCGCACCATGTACAACATAACGGTGCAACGCGTGACGCAGGCGATCGTCGGCGAATTGTCTATTGATGAAGCAATGGAAAAGGCCAAGCAGGATGTGGCGGCGGCGATTCAGTCGGCAGGCAAATAACGCCGATAAACTGCTCGCTACCCGACCTGACGCAATATCAACCGTGAAGGGATGTGCAACATGACCGCCCTCCTGAATGCGATCATGAACATTATCGAGATACCCATGCGCTTTGCTCAAAGGCGGCTTGGCCTGCGGCGCATCGCATGGGTGTTTCTTCTGCCAAATCTCATCCTCTTCGGGATATTCGCTTTTCTGCCTGTCATTTTGAACATCATTTATGCCCTGACTGGAACCGATCAGGTCATGCTGAGTGACCGGACATTTGCCGGGTTCGACAATTTCATAACACTGGCCACCTGCACCAACCATCTCGACCCGAACACCTGCACGCAGGATCTGTTCTGGCGCGCCATTTACAATTCGCTCTGGTTCGTGACCTTACAGGTCGGGTTTATGGTCGGCCTGTCTCTCGTTACGGCCATTGTTCTGAATGGCAAAATACGAGCGCGCGGCTTTTTCCGCAGCGTGTTCTTCTTTCCTGTTCTTCTATCGCCGGTGGTGGTTGCGCTGATCTGGAAGTGGATTTTGCAGCGCGAGGGACTTCTCAACGCCGGAATGGATGCGTTCGGCCTCACCCCGTACAATTGGTTACTTGACCGGAACTGGGCATTTATCTGGTCAATTTTCCTGTCAGTCTGGGCCCATATGGGCTTTTACACATTGATCCTGCTTGCCGGGCTGCAGGCTATTCCACGCGATGTCTACGACGCGGCGCTCATGGATGCCGCCTCGCCCTTCCGGACGTTCCGGCGGATCACGCTGCCGCTGCTTATGCCAACCATGATTGTCGTCCTGCTGCTTGCCTTGATCAAGGGCGTCCAGACCTTTGATGAAGTCTATGCCTTTACCGGTGGCGGACCGGGTTCGGCGACGACGTTCATTATCCAGTATATTTACGAAACGGGTTTCGCCGGAACGCCGCGTCTGTTCGGTCTGGCCGCCGCCGCTTCCATCCTGCTGGCGATCGTTCTTATTGGACTCACCCTCATTCAGCTTTCTGTCACCAGGAGCAAAGCCGATGGGTAAAATTTTTGCCTTCCTGACGAAAACCCGTGGCATAGGCCGGTTGCATTGGACGGATTGGGCGTCTTACGCCTATCTCCTGTTCGGTATTGTCATCATGTTCGGGCCGGTGCTTTGGCTGGTGCTTTCATCCTTCAAGAGTGAAGCGGAGCTGCAACGCTTTCCACCCACGCTCCTGCCCTATGCTCAGGAGATGATCAGCATTGACGGGTACGACAAACCGCTCCCGCTGTTCGAAATTACTAATGGCGAATTTGCGGGCAAGCAAGCCGGTCAGGTCAGGCGCATTGGCCTTGTCTCGCAGCTTGTCAGACCCGAAGCGCCCAAGGACCTTATTAAGGTGCCGCTGGCCGACCGCAAACCAGTCGAACGCATTGATTTTGCCTTCGAAAACTATGGCGATCTGTTCAAGCGTTTTGATTTTCTGCGCTATCTCTGGAACAGTGTGTTTATCACAACCATGGCAACGCTCATCATGTTGCTGGTCAATTCCATGGCCGCCTTTGCCCTGTCGAAATATCATTTCCGCGGACGCAGCACCGTGCTCGCCATGATTGTCGGTACTTTGATGGTTCCGCAAACGGTGGTGCTGGTCCCGCTCTTTTTGATCACCCGCGAGCTTGGCATGCTGAACAGTCTCTGGGGTGTCATCATTCCCGGCGCCGCGACGCCCACAGGCGTGTTTCTGCTGCGCCAGTACATGCTCACCATTCCCGATGAAATTCTCGATGCAGCCCGCATGGACAAGGCCAGCGAGTGGAAAATCTTCTGGCGTATTGTCCTGCCGCTCAGTGCCCCGGCAATCGCTGTCCTTGCCATCCTTGCCATCATGTGGCGTTGGAATGATTTTCTCTGGCCGCTCATCGTCCTGTCCCAGAACGATAAGTTCACATTGCAATTGGCGCTCAATTCATTCCAGGGACAGCTGACTACCCAGTGGAGCAATCTGCTCGCCATGACGGTGCTGGTGCTTGTTCCAATCGCCATTGTCTTCGCATTTCTGCAAAAATACATCGCGACCGGCATCGCCTCTACGGGTGGCAAATGATGCGTAACGTCAACCTGACCACGGGGAGTTAGCCGCCAATGTCGAGACTTGTGCTTCGCAACGTCAGGAAAAACTATGGTGAGCTTGAGGTCATCAAGGGTGTTGATCTCGATATTGCCTTTGGTGAGTTTTGTGTCTTTGTCGGCCCGTCAGGTTGCGGCAAGTCCACATTGCTCAAGATGATTTCCGGTCTCGAACCGATCAGTGATGGAGAGATTGCCATTGATGATGAAGTGGTCAACGACGTTCCGCCCGCTGACCGGGGCCTTGCCATGGTGTTCCAGTCCTATGCGCTCTATCCGCATATGTCTGTTCGCCAGAACCTATCCTTTGGTCTTGAAAATCTCAACACACCAAAGGCTGCGATTGCCCAGAAGATCGCTGAGGTTGCAAAGATGCTGCAAATCGAGCCTTTGCTGAACAGACGCCCCGGGCAGCTATCGGGCGGACAGCGCCAGCGCGTTGCCATTGGCCGCGCCGTGGTGCGTGAGCCGAAAATATTCCTGTTCGATGAACCGCTATCCAATCTCGATGCGGAACTGCGTGTGGAAATGCGCGGCGAGATCGCCCGGTTGCACAGACGTCTCGGCAATACAATGATTTACGTTACCCATGATCAGGTCGAAGCCATGACCATGGCTGACAAGATTGCAGTGTTACGCAGCGGAAAAGTTGAACAGTTCGGCGCACCACTGGAACTTTACAACAACCCTGCCAATGTCTTCGTCGCCGGGTTCATTGGTTCGCCCAAAATGAACTTCTTTCAGGGAACAATCCATGCCGCTGATGGCCAGGAGGCCTTTGTTCAGTTCAACTCGGGCGAGCGTATCCCGGTGAGCCGCGAGACGTTCCTTGTGTCCCATGGCCTGCCCGTGACACTGGGAATTCGCCCAGGTCATGTCACGCTCGGCCCTGTCGAAACAACAGATATCAAAGGCGTGGTTCAAAACATCGAGCAGCTGGGCGGAGAGTCGCATCTGTATATCAGTGCCGCCGATGGCACCCCGACAGCCGTACATGTCGATGGTCAAACCGAGATTGCACTCGGCGACACAATTGGGCTTAAACTTGATACCAGCAAAATTCAGCTCTTTTCGCGTGACACTGGCGGGACGCTTCGACGTTGAATTAACATTCGACGGTTGCGCGTAATGTGCCATGGCGGCAAAACAGCCGCCATGAGCAGAGAGACGAACCGTCTTCCTAGAAGCTGACATTCAGCTTCGCATCAACGGCATTTTGCGTAAGACCCGAGCCATACTGTCCGGTATAGGTGAGACCGAGTGTTGCCCGGCGGCTGAGCTTGACGTCGACACCTGCTTCAACCATCGCCGTATCCTCGGCAATTGGCACACCCGCTACCGAGAAAGCATTGCCAGTGGCAAAGGCAAGTGTCGAGTTTGGTGTGATATCACCATAGGCATGTTGCCAGCCGATTGTTCCGCGCGCCTCGATATCCATCGTTCCCAGTGCAAAGGGTGCCGATGCGCGAAGACCCAGCGTGGTGAAGGTCGTATCGGTGGTATCGCTTCTGGCTGTCAGTGCTGCTGCACCGCCCTTTTCCGTAAAGCCATCGGTCTTCACCCGGACATGTGCCAGATTGGCAAAGGGTTCAAAGGCAACCCTGTTTGTATCAATCCGGTAGCCCAGTTCACCAAAGGCCTGGAAGGTTGATGCATCATAATCGGCATTCAGATGTTCGGCAAAGCCGGGGAAGGCAACCGAACGGGCCGTTTCGATCGAATGCCAGCTATAGGCAAGACCGGAGCGCAGGGACAGACCGCCCCAATGACCACCGCCATAGACACCGACATGATAATTGTCGCTGTTGCCGGAAGAGCCCTTGCCATCGACATCAAAGGTCGAGCGGCTATAGCCTGCCATGACGCCCAGACGCCAGCTTTCGGCGAGCGCCGTATCAAAGCCGGTGACAAAGCCGCCGGTTGACTGATCAAGCTTGGCCGCATTGCCATTGGACTTTGTCTCACTCCACACACCGAAGGCCTGACCCCAGGCGGCCATCACAGGTGCATCAGACGGAACCAGCGCCTTGGCATCCGGGCCATAGCCCATGACGGGGATATCAACGGCCGCCACATCGCCAAAGGCTGCCCTGATCCGGTCATTGGCCGCATTGCGCAACAACTGGCTGCTATTGACCAGTGCTGTCTTGGTCGAGGCATGTGCCTCACCCGACAACCGGTCAAATGCAGCACGCGCTTCATCGGCGCTCGCCTGTAGAACAACAGCGTCATAAACAGCGTTGCCGCCGCCCAGTGTTTCGACCGCTGCTGCCGTCATCCGCTGATTGGCTGTTACGCCAACCGAGGGAAACAGGACTTTATTGCGGGCAATATCGAGATAAACAGTACGGGGGTCATAGGCGAGACCAAGGTCAACAAATGGCATATTCTGGCTGAGGTTTCCAAAAGTGCCGGTAATGCCGCCATCTGCACTCAAAATGGTATAACGACGTCCCGGCATGTAGTTGCCCAAGACTTTGACCACATCCACATTGGCACCCGCGATAACAGCCGATCCGCTTGCCGCAATCCTGTCGCTTGCTCCAGCAGGATCAATCTCAACGCGATAGGTGGAACCAGCACCGAGGCTGACATTGCCCGCAACAGACAGCGTGCCAATCGAATTGCCCGGAGCAATCGTACCGCCGCTTGCTACGGTCAAACCGCCGATTGTCCCAATGCCGCCAAGGGTCGAACCTGCGCCGACAGTTACATTGCCCGTAAGCTTGGCGCCCGGATGATCAGCGTCACCGACGACCAAGCCGCCGCCGTTGATCAAGGTTGAGCCGCTATAGCTGTTCTGTCCGTTGAGGACCAGCCAGCCATCACCCGATTTGGTCAGATTGCCGGTACCGTCAATATTGCCATTATAGCGGGTGTTGATCGTCTGGTTCACACCGAGTGACGCGCTGCCAAGCTTGATGCTTCCGCCCTGACCCGATAGCGACGACATCGACAGGCTGTAATTATTGAGGTCAAGACTGCCGCCATTGACCTGATAGTTGGTATCATTGACGAACCCACCGGCAACGCCTGATTTCAGGGTGCCTTTCTCGACAAATGTCCCGCCCGTGTAGCTGTTGGCACTGGCAAAGACCAAAGTTCCATCACCGAGTTTTGTCAGGCTGCCAGCCCCCGTCACGCCCTGATCCACGGATACACTATTGCCGGCATCGGATATATCAATCCAGCCCGGCTGTTCCAAAGATACAGCGCGGTCCAGATTGTGCATGGATCGACCAACGACTCGAAGGCCACCATAGGCAAGCCTGAGTTTGGCCTGACGTCCCCCCAAAGCCGCATCTTCATCAACAATAACAGTGCCACCATCGGTAACGAGCGTTTCGCCAATGAATGAATGATCGTCAATGCAATAGTCCTTGATCGCCTGTTGGAAACGGGCATCTGTGCTTTTGCAATTCAGCAGCGTCTTCTTTTCAGCGAGTGTCAGGCCAGTGAGGATAGGATTGCCATCAGCATCGGCAATCTGGCCGAGATAAACATCGTTGCGATTATTGTTGCGGGTTAGATAAAATTCCTTGTTTCGCCCGGCGAAATTATAAGCACCAGAGCCCCAGACGAGCCGGGTTTTTTCTCCTGCACCTTCGGTATAATTTTCAAGCTGCGGCCCAATCCAGCGCAAATCCTGTGCCACAGGTTCGTGATCGGACAAAGAGCCTCCCGATGGCAGGCGGGCGCTACCGGAAAGATTGCCGGTGGATTTACCCGTATCGCCAATCTCGGTCCATTTCGCGAACGGCCGCGACATCATGATATGATCAATGGTGACGCGATCCCAGCTGGCCCATGTATTGGTTGCATCTTCGCCATCGCTGGTCCAGGTGGCACGTTCATCGCCCACCCGGCTCGGCTGAAACTGCTCCCTGTTCCGCTCCAACTGGAAAAGCTGATACTGCTTTTTCAGAATATTCATCGTCACTGGCAGATTGTCGGCAACAGGATAGGTTTCATCCTGCAGGCCGGTATCCTTTCCAGCCTTCATGGCTGTCTCCAGAGCCGTCCCCCACTGCGCCCACGATAATGAATCAATGTTTTTGCCGGGAAATGCATCCTGAATTGTCTGCCGGTATTTTGCTGTATCAGCTAGCGCCAGATATTCGTTAGCGAGCTTTTTATAAAAGCTGTTTCCGCCAGCCGCTTTGATGACCAGCAGTTGCTGCTCTTTCCTGTTCAACCCGCGCTCGGATATATCGCCCGCATTGAAGTCACCGAGGATGACTGTTGGAATGGGGCTGGCAGCAGCGGCAATGTTGAGTTCCTTTGATTGCCTTATCCGGTTTGTCGACTCGTCGTAATAGTTCAGATGGACGCTGTTGACGATCGCGGTTGGAAAGCCGTTACCCGGATTGATCCTGACCGAGTCTCCGGGCAAATTTTGAAAGGCAACGGATGAAAAGATGCTGCCGCTGCCCTTCGCGCCTTCATCCGGATTTTTCTGAGCTGTGACGAAGCTGTCTTGCTTTCGTGGTCCGCTGTTCATCACGTCAAGCGTGTTCTGCGCGAACCAATCGGCGACACTTGTACCTTTGAACGTAGCGCTTCCGTTATTATTCAATTCCGGGAGCACGAGCACATCCGGTGCCGCGCTGCGAAGCAATTGCTTCATTGCATCGGTGTAGACAAGATTACCGGCCTGTTTTTGCGCCGGGTCCCAAATTTTCGAGTTGGCCCCAAGATTCCAGATATTAAAGGCCATGAACTTTACAGAGTAATTTTTTGTGTTCGCATCCTGTGCCGATGCCGGGGATGAAACCCCGCAGGCGAAGACTGCAATGGCACCGCTAGCCATTCCAATCCTCAATGTTGTCAGTGTGCTATTCCGCTTCTGCTGCTTTTGCATGATGTAGCCCCCGCCTTACGATCAATGTCAAATTGACGAATTCAAAATGTTATTTTTCAAACATTAGACGATGCATATGTCAGTTTAACAACATTTCTTGCGGAGAGTCTCGCTTTCCTGTCATTTGATCAACGCAAACAGCGTCGAACAAACCAACCCTCTGGAATGACAGGGAATATCGGGAAGATAATTTGTCAGCTTTGGCGCAAGCGGATCGCACTATATTGGGTGCCTGCTACGAAACACGCTTTGAGCACGTTGCCAGAGCGTTTCCGGCGTCTTGATCCTGTGACCTATTTGACGCGAGTACCGGTTGATCCAAAATCACTTCAACCGGCGCTAATTCAAGCCGCTTTCTGCTCAACTTCGACCGTTATATGCGACAGATCATGAATATGCGACAGTTTTGCGCGATAGGAAGACGGCGCTTCCGGGTGATCGCTTATGATTGATACAATCGCTCCGTGATGACCCGGTCCAAGCTGCCACACGTGAAGGTCCGTGATGACATCGCCTTCCAGTTCAATGGCTGTGCGAATTTCTTCCGGTAAATCCTCGTTTGACGGAACATAATCAAGCAGAACACCGCCCGCGTTGCGGATGAGGCCCCACGACCAGTTAGCGATGACGAGAGCACCAACAATACCAATTGCTGGATCAAGCCAGAGCCATCCATAGAGACTTCCCGCCGTAAGCGCGCCGATTGCCAATACAGAGGTCAGCGCGTCAGCCAGCACATGCACATATGCCGCTTGCAGATTATTATCATGCGCATGGGTGTGATGGTGATCATGGTCGTGGTCATGGTGCCCGTGATGCGCATGATCATCCCGCAAAAGCCAGGCGCAGATCAGATTAACGGCAAGACCAACAACGGCGATAGATATCGCCTGCGGGAAATTAATCGGGATCGGATTGGTCAGTCGCAGGAAACTCTCCCAGCCAATCAGTATGGCGATGAGAGCAAGAACCACGGCGCTGGCAAACGCAGCCAAATCACCGAATTTCCCGGTTCCAAAGGTAAAACGCGGATTGCGGGCATGTTTCCTTGCGTAGAGATAGGCCAGTGCTGCAATCAGCATAGCTGCCGCATGGGTGGACATATGCCAGCCATCAGCGACCAATGCCATCGAGCCATAGATTGTGCCTGCAATAATTTCTGCAACCATCATTACTGTCGTCAGGATGATGACAAGCCATGTCCGGCGCTCATTACGCGCATGATTGTCACCAAGGAACACATGATCGTGCGAGCCTGACGCAGAATGCGTAGACTGGTTCTGTGTCATTTGAGATATTTCCTCACAACATCAATAAGTTCGGCGGCCCCTTGCGCCCTCCCGGCATCTCGGTCTTTGTCCGGATCGACCACATGCATCCGAATGTGGTCTTCGATGAGTTCGCCCATCAGGCCATTCACTGCCCCCCGCACGGAAGCGACGAGGTTCAGGATTTCGCCGCACGGCACCTCCGCTTCCAGACCGCGCTCAACAGCCTCCATTTGCCCTTTCAGGCGACGGATGCGAGCGATCAGTTTGGCCTTTTCTGCAGTTGTATGGCTCATAACATACCCCCCTACCCTATATTTTGCTTTCATGCAAGATGGGCGCGCCAGCCAGCCGTTGCGCAGAGCGGTATCAAATCAACCGCGCCGGGTTCATTCCGCGCCGGTAAAACTGTTTAGATGTACGAGGGGTATGGGTTCTGTCTCAGCCTCACATCACCACAACTTTTGCGCCAATTTTAACCCGCCCATACAAATCATTGACGTGGCTGTTCAGCATCCGGAAACATCCTGATGACGATGTTGTTCCGATGGTTTCCGGCTCATTCGTACCGTGAATTCGATAAAGAGTTTGACCGAGATAAATTGCCCGTGATCCAAGCGGATTGTCGGGCCCGCCAGACATTGAAACGGGCAAATCCGGGCGTCTCTTCAGCATATCGGCTGGTGGGGTCCAACTTGGCCATTCTGCCTTGCGGCTCACCTGTTCAACACCGTGCCATGCGAAACCCTCGCGGCCAACACCAATTGGATAAAGCAGCGCCCTGTCTCCAAGCACAAACAGAAGCGACATCTTCCGCGTGTCGATAATGATCGTTCCAGCAGCTTCATTGCCCGTATATGTGACGTATTTCGGGGCCGCTACTTTGGTTGAGCGATGCGACCGCTGCGCGGAGTTCGATCCGGATTCGCCAAACAGAAAATCACGGTATTCAGGTGAAATGGCATCCACTAGTTGGTTCTGTGCATGTGCAGACTGCATCCCAAACAGAAGTATGGAAGCGGCAAGAAATGCAAAATATCTGAATGATAACAAGAGATGTCTCCGGCTGTCGTTGATTCAAATCACCTTGGCCGCCACCAGATAATTGGCTACGGCACTAAATCTGCGTTCAGGAACAGGCGTTCCGATGCTGACAGCCTCAAGATCCTGTGCGAGTTCTTCATCCTCATACATCGGAATGGCCAGCGCCTGAGCCCGGGCAAGCATGACGTGATAATTATCTGCTGTAGAACGGCAGGTCAGTACGGGCACAGGTGTCTCTCCCGCCACATAGCGCACACCTATGACGAGGCGATCACGGCTTATGATAAGAAGTGAACTGTGTTTGAGACCAACTCTCACCGCACTTGTGGCGCGCCGCTCTGCCAGCCGCTCACGTTGTACTGCCGGATCGCCTTCAATGTCCTTGCGCTCGCGCTTAAGCTCACTTTGCGTCATCTGCATTTCACGCAGGAACAACCAGCGTTGCAGCACAACATCAATGGCACCAACGATCAAAAAGGCAATGATCGTCGTTATCGCCAGCGGGCGAACCATCGCCCAAAAGGTTTCCTGCGTGCATGCGCCACCGCAGGAAGGCGATTGAAACAGAGCTTCCAGCCCCGACCGGAACACAATGATAAAAGCCACGCCGAGGCATGATATCTTCACGATGCCCTTCAGGAATTCCACGACGCTTTTCAGGGAGAATATCCGCTTGAAACCCGTCGTAGGACTGATCCGGCTGAAATCCGGCTTCAACGGGTCTGTCGAGAACACAAAGCCTCCGGTAATGGCCGCATTTGTAACTATGATGATGGCAATTGTGATGATGAGGATAGGCAGTACGGATGTAAGGAAGCCGCCAATAGCTATCCGGGTCATTCGGTACAACACATCTGCAAACGGTTGTTCATAAAATCGCGCAGCTTCCTCGAACATTGATTCAGCGCGAAATTGCAGCGATGCCAATATGCTGGAAAGAAACACGATTCCACCCAGCAATGTCGCTCCCGATACCATGTCCGTGCTGTGCGCTACCTGTCCCTTCTCGCGCGCATCATCAATTTTCTTGTCTGACGCCGGCAGGTTTTTTTCTTCACTGGTATCTGTCACTGCTCATATCCGCATTTCAGTCCGTCACTTGTGCCACAAACGGCAACGCTCACAAAACGAATTATGAAACTTGTGAAATTGATATCATATGCGCTATTGAGTTAGTTGTGAATATTCGCGGGGGAGAGTCGCATGGCACTACGTTGGGCGAATGCTTTGGCATATGGCGGGGTACTGCTCGCGCTGTCCGGTTGTAATACCACACCCGAAAAACCAACTCCGCAAATGACCGATCAAGCCCGGTTGATGAAACTTGCTGCCGATGTTGAGAAGCGTGGCGACAAGGGAACAGCGCTTGCGCTTTACGAACGCGCAGCAACATCCTCGACAGATCCGGCCATCCAGTTGCGCTTGGCAAAGGCGCGTGAGGCTGCGGATGATCTCGGAGGCGCCGAAACGGTTTATCGCAGCATCCTGACTGCAAACCCCAATAACAGTGAAGCATTGACGGGGTTGGGTTCAATACAGTTGCAGAGCGGCGATGCGCAGGGTGCCATTCGCTCGCTTACCGCGGCTGCAACGCAGAAGCCAACAGGCAGAATCTATAACAAGCTGGGCACAGCCTATATTCTGCTCGGTCAAACAGAAAATGCGGAAAGCGCTTTCAACAAGGCGCTCGCAATCGAACCCGGCAAGCTCGACACGCGCACTAATCTCGCATTGGCACAGGCAATTGGCGGAAAGTTCCCCGTTGCCACCTCGACAATGCAGGAAGTGGTCAATTCGCCATTGGTGGAAAGACGCCAGCTTATCAATTACGCCGTTATCTTGCGTATGTCAGGCCGTACCGACGAAGCCCGTGCGGTCAATGTCCCTGAGATGACAGCAGCAGGCAAGGAAACCATCCTTCGTCAGGCTGCCAATGCTGTGACAATCAAAGATCCCGCATCCCGCGCCAAAGCGATCGGTGTGATCGCTTCCGGCTGATGCGCATAGCAGGTTCTGCGTAAAGCGGAACCTGCCTGAAATCAGTTTCCCCCAAGATTGGTGGTGGACTCCGCTGGCTTGCTTCCAACGCGCTCATCACCCTCGATTATGCGCTTGGCTGCCCGCGCAACGGGCGCTGCCATGGCCGGGCCCATGTCTCGACCGCGTACCAGATCGCTCTCTTTTTCCGCCATCAGTTGCAGATTGAGATTGTTGGCGCACCCTGAAGGCAGATACAGCGCATCCGGCGTATTGTCAGGTGTAGTACATGCGTCCGGAACAAGCATTCTGCCCTCAGCGGCATAACCTTTCTCACCAGGCCTGTCATACCCCTTGCGCACGATCTTGCCTTTGCTGCCTGCCGCAACAGGGCCCGTGGAAACATAGTGATAATTGGGGGAATAGGGTTCAGGCTGGGTCTGGCAACCACCCACACCCAAGAGGGCGCACAACCCGGCAAAATGAAGGATCTGGCGTGGGCTTATTTTCATATTCTTAATCTCCCACATAGAACCCGTATCCTTTTTTCGCTACCTGCCGTTTCTTGGCAACCGGCGCAGACAGCGCACCACTTGGACTGTCGAGCGGCGTTTTCAGCGACCTGTCGGATCGTGGCTGAACCAGATAGGGCGTTATGAGAATGACAAGCTCGGTCTCATTGCGTTGAAACTTTTTCGATTTGAACAGGCTTCCAAGGATCGGAACGTCGCCAAGAATAGGTGTTTTTTCCAGTTCCCGCGTCTCTTCCCGTTGAAATAGACCCGCTATGGCAAATGTCTGACCACTGCCAATTTCGACGGTTGTATCGGCCCTGCGAACCTTGAAACCCGGCACACTGATACCGCCGATAGAGACACCCGTGGCAGCCGAGATCGTGCTGACCTCAGGTTTTACCTGCAGCGAAATGCGGTTGTTGGGAAGAAGCGCCGGCGTGAATTGCAGCGAGACACCAAATTGCTTGTATTCAATACCGATTTGCCGGTCGCCAGCTGGGACTGGAATCGGTACCTCGCCACCGGCGAGGAAACTCGCAGTCTGACCGGTTACAGCTGTGATATTCGGCTCCGCGAGAACCGTCAAAATGCCGTTGTTCTGCAGGGCGTCCAGCAGAACATCAACATTCACATTCCCTGTACCAAGATGCGCATTGATGCCACCGGGAACCGTCGCAAGAGGACTACCCTTTACGATGCCAAATGAGAATGAGCCGCTATCAATCAAGGCGCTCCAGTTCAATCCATAACGTTCGAGCGAATTGCGCGAAACTTCCGCAAATCGCACGCGGATATTGACCTGATTGGCACCCTGTATCGTGGTATTGTTGACAGGAGGGTTGCCGGGCTTTGCATAGGACTGGATGACCGATTCCGTATCCACCGCTTCGCCGACCGACCGGGCTTTACCCGTTGCAACCGTCTTTTCACCAAAGAGCTTTACATCGATGACCGTGTTGGGCTGCAACGTCTTCATCGACTGTTTTGCAGGGTCCGTATTGCCTGAAATAATAAGCTTCATCGTCCCGCGCAAACTCTGGTCCGCATTGAGCGCAATGAGGTTGGTGGTACCGACAGCTGAACCGAACACGTAGATTGCTCCGGGGGAGACGACGCGAACATCGGCTATCTGGGTGTCAGCAACAAAGACTGACTCAACGGGCTGGTCAAAACGGATAATGACACCCTGCCCCTGTATCAGTTTCAACGGCTGACCGGTCATCGCATCCACGCTGATTGTTTGCGAGAACGCAGTTCCGTCCATGAAGATCATCGATATTGCGCCCAGAAGCAGAGCACACAGCATCATGCCGCGCCGCCAGCCAAGGGACCGTTTTATATTGAGTATCAGGTATTTCACTATTCTGGGTCCCCCGACCTTGCATGCCGGACTATCCGGCAGTTTCCGTCTGGTCATTGCGTTCAGCCTTCAGCGATGAAGGTTTTTCCGGTGCAGGCAGTGCGATAGTTGCCAGTGATTGCACATTGAATTCAGAGGCGATCTCTTGATAGGAAAGCACCGGGATATCGACATTCTGGCCAGCAAGAACGCTGTAAATCTGCCTGCGAATATCAATCGATGTCAGCACCGAGCGCTTCAACATCGGGTCGCCGGAATTCAGGAGCGCGCTGATCTGATCAATGAGCGGCTTCAACACATCGTCCTGTATATAGTTGCCTTGTCTCAACGCCGTCCGGATCGCTTCTTCAATCTGCCGTGTCAGAATAAACACCGGAATGATCCGGTTTTTCTCGGCACGGCGATGGCTGATCTGCCGTGCCAGACCGCCCCGAACAAGTTCGGCCATCTGATGAGCATTTTCGACTTGTGGTGCATTTTCCACGATCGTTTCAAGGATGGCCCGCATATTGGTGATAGGCACATCTTCCTCGACAAGACGGCGCAAAACCTCGGAAATCTTCTGCACCGAAGAGACTTCAACCGCTTCCTTCACCAATTCCCCGTATTGGCTTTCGCAAGCGGCAAGCAGGGCTTTTGTTTCCTGAATGCCGGCGAAATGCGAAGCATAGCGCCGCAAGGCGTGGAACATGATTTCAAGAAGAACAGCATCAGGAGCGTGAAATGTTATGCCCGCATCAATGAGCTGCTGCTCGTGCTGCTTGTGAACCCAATAGGTCGATCTGCGGCCTATAAGCGATCCCGCATCCTCATAGTCTATGCTCATCAAATCCAGATCTGTCGCTGAATCCAGAACAAGAAGATGCTCGGGTTCGATCGCACCCTCGACAATCGGCACACCCTCAAGATCAATGCGGAAATCGTTCTTGTCGCCATCTTCGGTTGGCCAGAGCTGGGCTTGCGGAATATTGATGCCGAGATCAATGAAGATACGGCGCTTGATTGTATCGGCACCCGAGTTGAACTTTTCGGCTGAAATCGCCTTGCCAAGGTCCTCACCAAGCCAGACTGCCAGTCGCGACATGGTTTCACGCGATGGTTCCGGTGCCGCAGGTTCCACGTCCCTGCTTTCATTTTCGAGCGCAAAGACTGCATTTTCAGCCTTGATCTGACGCTTACGCATGAATGCCAAGCCGCCAGCCACGGCTGCAAGGGACAGAAAAACAGTCACGGGCATGCCTGGGACAAAGGCAAGCAGGAAAAGGATGACGGCGGCGAGAGAGATCGCGCGCGGATCGGCACCAAGCTGGCCAATGATTTCGGTTCCCAGATCCTGATTACCGTGCGAAGCAACGCGCGTTACGACTGCGCCCGAAGCGACGGAGACAAGCAGCGCCGGTATCTGGGCAATCAGACCGTCACCGACAGTCAGCAGCGAATAGGTATGAGCCGCCTCGCCAAAGGACAGTCCACGCTGCCAGATACCAATGCTGAGGCCACCGATCAAATTGATACCGATAATGATAATACCGGCAATGGCATCGCCCTTGATGAATTTCATAGCGCCGTCCATGGCGCCATAAAATTGGTTTTCCCGTTCGAGATTCTGCCGTTTGACCTTGGCTTCAGCCGCGTCTATGTCGCCATTGCGCACTTCATTGTCGATACTGATCTGCTTGCCCGGCAACGCGTCAAGTGTGAAACGCGCGGCCACCTCCGCCACACGTTCCGCGCCTTTGGTGATAACCACGAACTGGGCAACGGTGATCACGAGGAAGACAACGAGGCCAACGACAATCTCGCCGCCCACGACAAAATTCCCGAATGTATTGACCACATCGCCAGCGTCCGCCTGCAGCAGGATAAGACGCGTTGTCGTGATGGTAAGAGACAGGCGAAACAATGTTCCCAGCAAGACCACAGATGGCAGCGCCGAGAACTCCACAGGCTTGGAAATATAGAAAGCAACGATCAGCACCATCAAGCTGAAAGCGAGATTGATCCCGATCAATACATCGACCATTACGGTTGGCAAAGGCAGGATCATCATGCTGATTGCCAATAGCACCATGATGGCCACGACCAGATCGGTGCGCTTTGCCGCCATGCGGGCCAATTGGTTCAACTGCAGGAGTATCTTCATCATCGCGATCCCGCCGGAGCAGTCGAGGATGCGGATCTCTTGGTCATGAAGTCAGAGAACGTTTCACGGGCTTCCTGATACTGGCCCGCCGTCCACAAGGCGCGGCTCTCCAGCGCTGCCAATTCCAGCTCAAACTCCTCACCCAATCCTGCAATGCGATCGATGGTCGTCAGTGCGCGGGCGGCCGCGCCCTGTTCGATGAACACCACGGCAAGCGTCTTGAGAATGGTCACATCGTCAGGCGCAATACGCGCTGCAAGCAGCAGGAATACCAGACCGCGATCCAGATTTCCTGCCCGCCAATAGAGCCGACCTAAAGTATGAAGATATTCGGCGCTTTCACGCTCGCTGAAGTTCAACGGACTTTACCTCTGCAATTCGACCGTTCACATCCCGGCATTTATCAATTTCTTCCTGCATCAACTCCGCTGCGATGGCGGCAATTTCCGACCCAAGTTCGAGAACGGGCAAGACATGTTCCAGAATGTGCAGAAGCATTTCTTCGCTGTGGAAGCCCTTCAGCTTGCCGATTGCAGATGTATCAACCCGCGAAAATTTGTCCGTACGCTTGCGGTTTGCATTCTTCCCGCGTTCGTTGAAAAGCTTGGTGCTGCGCAGCGCTGCTTCAAAAGACTGAACATCCGTTGCTGCATTCGCGCCGGCACGATCACCAACAGTCGGCAACAGCCGTTCCGCCCGCTCCCGCCCTTCTGTACGACGCAGATCAAGCGCCATTGGCCTCTCTCCCCGCCCGTTAGAATGTCAATGTGAATTCTTCGACATTGCGCTTGACGACAAGCCTGTCAGCCCCGATCTCCTTGATGATCCAACCATCCTCCAGCGCGGCGCCCGTGTAGAGACGCGAACCGTCAGCTGCAATTGCGTAGGGTTTTTCTCCGAACCAGATCGCCTGCAATTTGAACTTTGGTTGAATCTTCTTTGCCACTTCATGCACGCTGCTCGACACGACGTTGTGGCTGCCATACTGGCTGTCAAATCTGTACTGGACATCAGCCCATTTCTTCATCTGTTCCTGGTCAACTGCGCCGTCCACATGGACACGCGAGCCATCCCACTGAACATCCAGAGCACTAAGGCCATTGTCCGCCAGCATCTGGTTGAGCACCTGCTGGGGATCAGCCGCAGCCGAAACATCGGGAACAACCTGCGATGCAGCGGCAATTGTCGAACTCGTACGACCACCATCAAGATTGCTGGCAACACCAGCCTGAACGAGTGCGATCGACAGGCCCAACAGCGCCACGCAACCACCGAACAACCCGACTTTGCGCAAAGGCTGAAGATAGGGTTGCAGACTATGCCGCGCATTGGCTGGACCATCCAGAACCATGGAGACACCGCCAGCCAAGATTTTCACGGGCAGCTTGGTGCGCATTCCCTTACCGACATCAAGTTTTGTGCGGTCATTAATGATCACTTCGCCGCCATGGGCGCCGATAACCACCATTGCTCCGGCACGGCGAATAGAAAAGTGCCGACTCTCTATCGAGCTGTCACTCAGAAAGAGGTCACAATCCGTTGACGAGCCGATCTCGCAATCGTCAGTGGAAATGGGAACGGTTACGCCGCGATGGACACCATCAAGAACATTCAACGTCAATTCACTTGTGGCGCCAGAAATTTGCTTCATCAACATCATGTGAAACCTGCATTTGTTGTGGTCGCCAGCATTCGCACCCCATGGCGCGCGCAAAGAAAAAAGAGAGCGGACGGCTTGGGGCCATCCGCTCTCCGGTAGAAGTTAGCCAATTTTTGCCTTGGCGATATCCAGAACGCTCTGACCATCCATTGTAGCAAGCTTTGTCTGCGTTGCTTCTTTCTGGATGCGATCAAATGCTTCCTTCAGGGAAGCAAGATTGCTGTCGAAGTTGGTGGATGATGAGGAAGCGTTTACGGAACCTGACTGAGCCATGATGAATCCCTTTTGCGTTTCAATTAACCATCAGCTCGACACTGCGAGCCTTGTTAAAGCACAAATCAGTGCTAACTCACAACTAACAGCATACTCATATGTTGGCAATATTACAGAAAGGAGATCGGACTTACCAATCACTCTTTTGTCTTACAAATATTACAACGCAGCCTTGGGAAGATGGATCGATCTCTCATTAATGCATTGTTTTACAACATGTTTCTTATCCAGCACAGATAATATCGCGGCGCTTATATGAGGTTTCAAACACTCACAGATGCATCACAATAACATTGACAGTGAATACTCACAATTGTAATCCTTCAACGGTGAGTTTGCTGAACCGGGATGTGAAAGCGTGGGAGAAAATATCGCCTATTTGGGTCATTCCGCTTTCCTGACGGCACTCGCCGCAGTGATAGTAATATCAGGCGTGTCAGTCGCAGCTGCGCTCCCGGAATGGACAAGCAGACCTTATAATTATGTGTTGATCAATCAGGACTTGCCAGGAGCCATGAAGGAATTTGGCCGAAATCTTGGATTTCCCGTTGTGCTTGATGGTCAGGTACGTGGCCAAATCCGTGGACAGATCAAAGCACAGACGGCTGGGCAATTTCTCGATGAACTCGCAGAAGGCAATGGCCTGAACTGGTATTTCGACGGAGCGATTCTTCACGTCAGCCCCAGTGACGAATTCAAGACGCAGGTCATCGAGCTGGGGCGACTCACTGGTGATGTCGTCCTGAGTGAAATGAAACGTATGAAGCTGTACGACGAGCGTTTCTCGATCAACTACAGCAAGAATGCCGCGGCGCTGCGTGTCTCCGGGCCGCCATCCTATATCGAAGTAACAAGGGAGGTTATCTCAACCATCCAGCCTCCCCCTGCAGCTGACGACGATCCGAGAGTGCGCGTGTTTCGCGGGCGCGGTTCAACCGTTGATGAAACCGTTGAACTACAGTCAGCCCGCAAACGCGTGGATAGCCAGGGATCAAAGCCCGCCAACACGTCGCCCAAAACGACAAACTGAGGAGATTCAAACATGACTGTAGAACGGACAACAGCGGTTACTCCGCAGCAGGCAACACCCCCTGCGGATGATGCGGCGCAGAAGCAATTCGAAGAGGCTCTGCAGGAATCAATGATCTCGGGTGCCACATCGATGTTCACCCAGTTCATCATGGATATTGCGGGTGATCAAATGAGCGAAGCCAATTCGTCCGAATAAGTATCAGCCGTAACCCATCAACGAGGTACTCTCCAATGGTCACTCAAATTGCTCCGGTCAGCGGCGTTTCGCAGCACCAGCTTGTCGAGCCGATCTCGGCCAATCAGCAGAATATCTATGAGCATGTCGCAACAACTATTCAGTCGATGCCCCATGGTGCCAGCCCTGTCGATGTTGGCCGCAGTCTCGGCACTGCATTCAAGACAGTTGCTGACCGGCTTGAAAGCGGACGGGTAGAGGTTCAACGTTTCTTCGCATCAGGTGATGGAACTGCAACAACCGCTGGTCAGCCCAAAGATCAGTCTTCGCTGAGCAAGGACAAGATGGGAAACCTCATACAGGGGCTCACCATGTCGTTTGATCTGATGCAGCGCCAACACATGATCGCAAATGTGCCTGTTCAGTTGACCACAAGTGTTCGTGAAACGACACGCGGCGGTGGTTGAGGTCAATAGCAATCTCATGATGCATAAGTTCCAACGCATGGTTCTGGCGCTCGTCGCCGTATGTTTCCTGCAGGCCTGTAAATCGGATCTCTATACCAATCTTGATCAGCGTGAAGCCAACCAGATTGTGGCCACGCTGTTGACGCATGGGATTTCCGCAACCCGCAAGCCGCAGAAGGATGGGAAACTGACCGTCGTCGTCGATGAGGACCAGTTTGCCGAAGCGGTAACGCTGCTCGCAGAAAACGGTCTGCCGAAGGCCGAGTTCGCCACCATAGGCAGCGTGTTTAAAAAGGAAGGTCTTGTCGCCTCGCCGGTTCAGGAACGGGCTCAGATGATCTACGCCTTGAGTGAAGAGCTGTCCCGCACGGTTTCGGAAATTGACGGGGTTCTTTCCGCTCGTGTTCATGTTGTTCTGGCTGACAATGATCCGCTCAATCGTTTTGCGGCACCAGCATCGGCATCTGTTTTTATTCGACATGAGCCGTCGCTCAATATCAATGCATTGATCCCCCAGATCAAAACCCTTGTTGCAAACGGCATTGCTGGACTGAGCTATGAAAAAGTCTCGGTTATTCCGGTCGCAGCGCCGCAGAAGACGCGTGAAGTTCCTCCTGCACTTGAGGTGCGGGAATATATGGGTCTGTGGTTGACGAAAGACAGCGAAACCCGTGTGTTCTGGATTGCTGCGGCCGTTGGGGCGCTTGTTCTGGCTCTGCTGGGCGCGATCGGATTTCTTCTCTGGCAGCGCCGGGTACCGGTAACCTACGCCCTTGAACCTGCCGATATTGTCAGAAATGGAAAGACACAATGACAGTGTCTAAGCCCGGCAGTCAGGAAACCCCGCCCGTTTGGGACACCTATTTCAACCATACCGTCAGATTCATTCATCCCAGCCGTTTGCTGGAATGTTTTGACGGTATTCTCCTGCCTGAAGGCATTGAGTTTCTGCGCAACGCGCAACGTATCGGTCACAATACACGGCGCCTGATCCGCGAGCATTTTGGACTGCCTGCCTTGCCTGTTGAACTCACCATGGAAGGACCGGACCTGCAGCTATTGCTGATGCCCATCGAGGACGTCAAAGGCTATGAGCTGCGCTTTGGTGCGATGTTTCTGGCAAATTCACTCGCCCAGATCATTCAGTCGGCAGCGGTTCACAGGTTGCGGGAGACTTTGGGACAAGAGGTTTACAGTCTTGCACTCGCAAACCGGCATCTGGCAATTTCCGGGGACGTCATAACCGATCCAGACGCCTTGCTCGCTGCCATGCGACGAGATGGCCAAGCCTGTCTCTCTACCTGGCGCGAAACCATGCCTGCATACATCAATGAATGGTTCCGCCTGAAATATCCTTCGGATGAAGAGATACAACCAGCACATCGTGGCGATGCCGGGAAGCGCGCCCTCGCTATAGTGCGGCATCCATCGAACTCAGTCAGCGATAAGGCCGCCGCATGATGGATTCACCCAGAAGCCCCGTGGCTCGGATTGTATCAGCGCGCGACACGGCGCTGTGGACTGATGCGCAGGAAATGCTTGAAGCAGCGCGAAAGGAAGCGGCTGCAATCCGCAGCGCGGCACAGGCTGCCTTCGATGAAAGCAAGGCAGAAGGTTACCGGCAGGGCCTGCATCAGGGTGAACTTGATGCAGCAATCCTCATTGCCGAGACTACAACCAAAGTCGACCGTGATCTTGAAGCATTGCAGGAACAGGTTATCGATCTCAGCCTGTCCGTGGTTGAGCAGCTGATTGGCGAGATCGACAATCCGGCTGTCATTGCCAAGCTTGCTAGCAATGCCATTGAGCTTCTGCGCTACGAACGCTCCCTCACCATCTATGTCGCGCCTGAACTTGAGAAGGATGTGGGAAGAATTCTGCATGAGATATCGACCGGTCAGGAAAAAGGCTTGCCTGTCAGAATTACCGGCGATCCCCGGCTGGACAATAAGAGCTGTCTGATTGTCTCTCCAAGTGCCGTGGTCAATGCCGGTCTTGATGCGCAATTGTCCATCATTCGTCAGGCTTTGATCGCAGCACGCGACGAAGCCGAATTCGGAGCGGTCTGACATTCATGCAAAGTGATCTCAGCCGACTCATGAACCGTTTTCAGAAGGCAGCGATCAGTGCGCATCCGCTGCAGGTTCACGGACGCGTGCGCCGGATTACGGGTGTCATCATCCATGCTTCATTGCCCATGGTACGGATTGGCGAATTATGCGAAATCCGGGATCCCGTATCCGGTCGAACCATTCCCGCCGAGGTCATCGGTTTCGATAATGATGAGGCCGTTCTCAGTCCCATTGGCGATATGGCGGGTATGTCCACGCGTGCCGAGGTCATCCCTACCGGTAGTATCATGCAGGTTCCCGTCGGACCCGGCCTTTTGGGCTGTGTGGTCAATGCGCTTGGCGAGATCGTCAGCGACAACAGCCACGATCCCGAAGCAGAAACGGACATTTTGGCGCTCTATCCAACCCTCGCTGAACCAGTGAATGCTCTGCATCGGGATCTGGTTCGCGATCCGCTGCAACTGGGGATACGGGCGATAGACGGGCTTCTGACAGTCGCCCGCGGCCAACGCATCGGTATTTTTGGCGCACCGGGTGCCGGGAAATCGTCCCTGATCTCAAGCATTGTCCGGGGGACAAAGGCCGATGTCGTCGTCATCGCACTGATTGGCGAGCGTGGTCGGGAAGTGCGTGAATTTATCGACGTCCAGTTGGGTGTCGAAGGCAGAAAACGCGCGGTGACTGTCGTTGCCACATCCGACCGGCCCGCAATTGAGCGCGTCAAGGCTGCGCATTGCGCCACAGCAATCGCCGAATATTTTCGAGATGAAGGCAAAGACGTATTGCTGCTCATGGACAGCGTTACACGCTTTGCCCGTGCGCAGCGTGAAATCGGACTGGCCGCGGGCGAACCGGGTACAAGACGAGCTTATCCTCCATCATTGTTTGCCGCCCTTCCCCGGCTGCTGGAACGTTCAGGGCCTGGCGTTGGCGGATCGATCACCGGACTTTATACGGTGCTGACCGAGGGCGATGAGACACTCGATCCGGTTGCAGAAGAGGTGAAAGCCATTCTCGATGGCCACATATCATTGAGCAGCCAACTGGCTGAGAAAAACCATTTTCCCGCGATCGATATTCTGCGCAGCCGCAGCCGATTGATGGACGCTGTTGCCGGTGAAACGCACAAGGCCAGCGCTACCGCAATCCGCGAAATGATGGCTCGCTACGAAGAAGTTGAACTGCTGCTTCGCGTCAATGAATACAAGGCGGGATCAGACCCGGTCACAGATAAGGCCGTTGAGAAACATCAGGCCATTACCGATTTCCTGCGGCAGGAAAGCCATGAACATTCGACGTTCAATGGCACCTTGGACAGGATGTGGGAGCTTGCAAATTGAAAAACCAGCAGAGATTTGAAAAGCTTGTCCGGCTGCGAAAAATGCGCCTGCAGATCGCCATCAATGCTCTGTCCGTCCAACAGAGACATGTCAACGACGCTGAATCACAGAAGCTCAAGGCTCATAACAATATGCTCGAACTCGCAGCAGAGCTGAATGCGCGCGATGATGAAAACAGGCGGAATATGACAGGCAATACGGTCAGTCAGGCGACGCTTGAACGATATCATCAGGACATTCAGGACATGGATCGCCAACTTGCCGAGAGCGCCAATGCCCATTCGCGGGCAAGCGCCTATCTCGATCAAATGCGTGTCGATCTTGAAAAAAGGTCAGCGGACTATCTTGCCCGGCAGAAGTCGCTCGAACAATTGGAGGCGGCTTTTCAGCAGGAGATGAGTGCGGAGGCGCTTTTACGAGCGGAAATGGAAGACGAGGATCGCGATGATTTCCACAGCTCCCCTCTCAACGCAGGGCGGGCCTGATCATGCCGCGGAGCAAAAGAAACACAGCACAGCAGCCCGATCTGACGGTTGATCATCAGCCCTTTCCGACCGTTTCACCCGCAGCATTGCTCGCACACAATGCACTTTATCGGCGCCGTCAGCCGCTAATGACTGAAGTGCGTGGCAGACCACTCTCCGTCGGGCTATCAGGCCGACCCTGGGTGACGAGTGATACGTCGCGCGGCTTTATCGTTTCCGCGGGAATCTGGAATTTTCAACTGAATTTGCCCGGTAGCCTTGTTGAAGAGTTGATGGATGGATTGTGCAAACCGGGCTCGTTCCATGGCCTGTCGAGCCTTCAGCAGGCGATTCTGATTGAAGCAGTTCTTGAAGACCTGCTTTCTCCGTTTGAAGCTGCCGTGTTGAAGCCAATACAGTTTGTTGCAGATGCAAATCTGCATGCGGCGGACATCAAGCTCGATCTTAATGTCGCACTTTCTTCGTTCGAAGGGATTGTAAGGCTTGTGCTGAATCCAGAGGCAAGCAAACTCATCAGCAAGGCTTGGGATGGACTTTCCTCGCAGGCGCCTCTCGATTTGAAGGACTTGCCGGTTCCCATCCAGTTGCTGGCAGGCGCACAGACCCTCAGTGTCGCGGAAATCTCCGCTCTGCAGCCGGGCGATACAATCATGAGCGAGGGCGGCATACCGGGCGAGCTATATGCACTTTGTGCAGGCCAGCTTCAGGCCCGCTGCATCCAATCAGAACAAGGGGCCGTGCTGACCAGCGGCTGGAGCACGGCCACAATCTCGCGGCCAGAGGGCAATGAAATTTTCGTTGAAAGGGAAACGGCAATGGATGAAGGAGCGATCGATAATCTTTCTGTTCGCGTCATATTCGAACTCGCGCGCACTGATATGTCGCTGCGCGAGGTGAAGGAGCTTGCCGAAGGCAGCATTGTGCCCGTAGCAGCGATCAGCGAGGGCGCGGTCTCTATCCTCGCCAATGGCAGCAAGATCGGCAGAGGCGATATTGTACGGCTGGGTGAAGGTCTCGGCGTTCGCATCTTGCAGCTGGGCGCAAATGACTGACCTTCAGGGCAATATCCTACCAATTCTGCTGCTCGTTACGTCGATTGGATTCATTCCTCTCGCCATTGTGACAATGACCGGTTTTCTTAAAATCTCCATTGTCCTTTTTCTCGTGCGCAACGCGCTGGGCATCCAGCAATCGCCACCCAATCTGGTGCTATATGGCATTGCGCTTATCCTGACCGTCTATGTCACGGCGCCGCTGGTGGGCAATATTTACCGGGCAGCGGAAACGCAATCGATTGATCTTAGCAATGTTGAGGGCATAACCCGTGCCGCCAATGTTGTGCGCGGCCCGCTGCAGGAACATCTGGCGCGTTATTCCACAGACAGCGAACGACAGTTCTTCCTGCAATCCACCGAAGGCATATGGTCGGAAGAAGCACGGGCGAACGTAAAGCCTGACGATCTGGTCGTTCTCGTACCCTCATTTGTAAGCTCGGAATTGTCCCGCGCATTCCAGATCGGGTTCCTGCTTTACATCCCCTTTCTGGTCATCGACCTCATCGTGTCCAATGTTCTCATGGCAATGGGTATGATGATGGTATCCCCTACCCTGATCTCCATCCCGCTCAAGATATTCCTTTTCGTTTCCGTCGATGGCTGGTCACGGCTCATGCACGGACTCATTCTCAGTTACAGGTGAAAATATGCAGACTGCCTTTCTCGCACAGATGCAAACTGCGCTGCTCACCGTTCTTATGGTTTCAGCGCCGGCATTGATCGTGGCTATCGTCATAGGCATCAGCGTCGGCTTGCTTCAGGCTTTGACTCAAATTCAGGATCAGACGCTGCCGCAGACGGTAAAACTCGTGGCGGTCATGCTGGTTCTGATTGTGGCTGGCCCGGCGCTCGGGGTGCAGGTCACGTCCCTGGCCAGTCGCGTCCTTGATGAGTTCCCCGCCATGACGCGTTGAGTGCGCTGATGGAACAGCAGATGATCACGCTGCCATTGTTCGAAGCTGGCTACGCCATACTTCTGGCGACGTCGATTGCGATGGCGCGCGGTTTTGGCCTTATGACTATCTCACCCATATTTGTGCGGCTAGGCATCACAGGGCCAATACGATCCGGTGTTGCGCTGGCCATTTGCGTGCCGGTTATTCCCGAGGTGATGCGGACTCTCGCCAGCCGGCCTCCCATGACCATCCCGTGGTTGGGCGCGATGATGCTCAAGGAATTCATCATCGGTTTTGCCATTGGCTTCCTGTTCAGCATTCCGTTCTGGGCGGCAGAAATTGCCGGAGATCTCATCGACTTGCAACGCGGGTCTACCGCTGCTCAACTTCTCGACCCGCAAGCGGTAACAGAAACCAGTATCACCGGAACATTCTTTGCTCTTGCCGTGATCGTTCTCTTCTTTTCGTCGGGTGGTTTTCTGGTCCTGCTGGACAGTTTCTACAACAGTTATCGGATATGGCCCGTGACCGACTTCGTGCCTGTTCTCACAGGGGCGACCCTGCCGCTCTTTATCGGAACCGTGAATGGTATGATGCAGATGGCGCTCGTTCAGATTGGGCCCATCGTCCTCGCCCTATTGATCGCGGATCTGATGTTGGCCTTTCTCTCGCGTATGGCTCCGCAGCTTCATGTTTTCGATCTGTCAATGGCAGTCAAGAACTTGATATTTGCACTGCTGATTGCACTATACGCTGTTTTTCTCATCCCGCAGATGCAAACCGAGCTTGGCCGGTTACGTCAAAACGTCGACACTTTTTTCGAGATCAAGCCCGATAACAAGCGATAAATCCAGAATCTCTACCGGGCGTTTTGTTGATCAGCCGAGTTCTTGACAACAAAGGGCCTGAAAAACGAGACCGGCGGCACTGGCACCGCAGCGCGTTTTTCGAAGATGCGGCAAACGGTTGTTGCTTTGGCAATCGGGCGGCCGTCATCACTTATTATGGTCACATCCACGACAGCCTGGGTGCCAGTGCGATGCACTATGGTCGCATTTGCATCAAGATAGCGGCTATCACCCAGTGATAGAAACGTGATGTTCAGCTGGGTTGTCGCACAACCGGCGATAGAAAGATTCCCTGCCCCCAATACCGCCGCTGCCGATCCGGCAACTTCGATCAAGGCGGCGATTGCACCGCTATGAACGTTGTTTGGCAATTGGGTTACATCTCCCTGAACCGGGAGTCTCATCTTTACGGCATCACCATGAGCGGAAAGGAATATGATGCCAAGACTACGCGCAAAAGGTGTCCTCAATAGAATTTCGTCTATCCATTCTCGGGCAAGTGACCGCATTTGGCTGGAATCCTGTTTCAGGGTGACTGCAACGAGGAATGCCACCAAATTCGTATGGTGGCACCCTTTGGGGAGGGGCAACATGACATCGCAGTTGCTGTTTGGCGATTACCTGCGAGGTTATGTGTGAGATACATTTTTCAAGAGAACAAAAATTCCAGACAAACTCTCCAAAACGATTTGGCCATTAGACGATAGTGTTGCTCCACGTCCAGGTCAAAACAATTTCTCTTAACATTTGTGAGACAACTTTGAACGTATTCAACCATAAAACTGTCATGAAATGATACACGTTCAATTTTTTTGAATATGAAAGATTGCTGTTGCAGCTCTTATAAACGCTGCATGTACGTCCGAATCACAATTATTACGGAATACACAAGAGCGCCTTCATCATGTGCATGGGCGCTAAAAGATACAAATTTGATGCCGGAATAATCGAACAACCGGATTCAATGTGATTTGAACCCGGCTGAAATATAGATGCCTCACGTAAGCGAAGGTTCGTTCAGCTTATATCAGGCAGCTTTGATCTGGCTCGAACTCCAGAAATAGGAATACTTTTTGTCGACCTTGCTGCGTTCAATTTCATTGCGGCCAAACATCGTCGACAGGGCTGCACCCACCTGATTGATGCTGTGTGGATAACCATGATCGTTCAATGCTTTAACGATTTCGCCGATACCATGCGGCTTATCAAAGAAACCGTCTTCACGAAGCTTTTTAACACGTTCACGGCAAGAACCGCCCGACACCAGAGCCGATCTTACGCGCTTTCGAGATCCGGCTGTTCCGATAGACTTGGCAGAGGCAACCGCCTGCAGATTTTCGCGCAACCCAGCCTCACCATCAGCATGGCCGTCTTCGCCGAATTTTGACCGCTCCAAAATAGGCATAAGCTTGTCGAGATAGGTTCTGACGAACTCATCTTCCCCTTCAAGCTCGATTGTGAGTGATTGTGTGTTAATTAGTACTTTCGCGTTCGACATTTCGATATACCAGCTACCCCAAGTGTTTGAGATTAACATAAAACATATTAGTTAATAAGCCAATGCTTCCGGTGCATGGGACCGTTCACAAAAAGTCATATCTCTCAAACGATGGGGAAAATAAGGCGTTTCATCGGTTGCACCACCTTCGATCCAGCACAGCGTTGTGAGCAATAGCATCTGAATGACTAATCGCAGGGGACATCATTATGAACTTGGGCGATAAACTGAGGCGACTACGCGTCACCAGCAATGTTACACAATTGGACCTGGCACTGCGTCTGGGAATTTCACAGCGACATGTGAGTTTTATCGAAAGGGACCGCTCCCGGCCGAGCCAGGCTCTGTTGACCAAATGGTTGACCGAACTCAATGCGCCGGTTTCGGTAACAAACGCAATGCTGCTCTTGGCCGGATATACCGCGCTGCACTACAGTCCGCAGATGATGAAATCGCCCTCTTTGCGAGGTATGCGCGGTGCAATCGAAGCGCATAGTCCAATGCCAGCGCATATATTCTGTCCGGAATGGCACATCATGGAAATCAATCATGGCGGGAAATGGTTGTGCAGCGAACTGATGCCCGACTATATGAACCGCTTGGGCGCGGCTGCAGCGCATATTGATATGATCGATTGCCTGACTGCAGATGATGGCCTGCTGTCACAATTACTGGATCCGGTCTGTGTGGCTTTGGCATTCCTAAACCAGCTTCGCGTGGAGGAATGGGTAACACCGGATCTACGCCCTCGGATCGATCGTTTTGAAAAAAGCCTATGGAAGCGATTTAACATCTCAACCCAATCCCGCGTAAGCGAAGCGGTGGATACGCATCTCGTATTGCGCTTCAACAGCCGGTTTGGTCCTTTGTCGTTCTTCACAATACAGACCGTCCCGGGCTTGCCTCAGGATGTCACAATATCGTCCCCGCGGGCCGAATTATGGTTCGCGGATGATCAGAAAACCCGCGAGATTATCTATGCGAACTGCCCGCCAGTTCCCGATAACAAGGTTCAAGCAGAATAAAACTGCTTGAACCTGTTAATTGCGGAAATGTCCGATCAGGCAGAAAGAGGTATATCCATCCTTCTGGCATCGACGTCCAGCAGCTTCACCATATCCGCCGCCGAATTGCGCATGTTCTCCCAGGCAAACACCGAACTGCTCGGTCCGGCTGCTTCGTACTGGGCTCGTTCCTTCGTACCGGCATAGGCTGGATCGAGCATCACCTTTGCACGCTGCAGGTGAAAGCTCAGTTCGTCCTCAACACTGCCCGTTCCTGTTGGCATATTGAAGTTGATAGGCTTCAGTCCCGCACGTACCGTCGGCGTAATCACAGGCACCGTTGAAGGTGGGATTATTGTTGTCGGCCGTGGCGGCAAGGTGCTTTTTGTCGCGGGACCGGGTGCCAGTGGTTGCTTATCGCTGAATACCCAAGTCGACAATTCGACCAACTTGTCCAGATTGGATTTATCGTTGCTCTTGTCCTTGCTCTCAGCAAAGAAGGAGTCAATCAATATATAAAATGGTACCGCCACACTGGTTGCAATCCCGAAAAACCGCATCCCTTCATTGACGCGGCCCGGCAATGTCGGCATCCATTTTGGTGGCCGCTGGGCAGCATACCATGCGAGCCCCCCGATAGCCTGCGCACCATACAAGGCAGACTTCAAACCACCTTCTGGCATTGATGCGGCGACACCGCCAAGCAAAGCAAAACCGGGCAGACTGAATTTCCAGGCGGTTTCATCGCTCGCCTTGTTCATATCGTCTTTTTTCTGGTCCAGCTGCTTTATATTTGCCTGCTTTTCAGGCGTCATTGGACTTTTGTCCATCTTGATATCCGCAGCGTTCTGCACAGCTTTCAGATAGGCCGTCTGGATCAGAACAGCCGGAAGTGCCCGCAAAACGTTACCCGTATCCTGAGCAAGCCATTGCGCAATATTCAAATGGCTTGAATGTGAGCTTAGCATGATTGCTGCAAGCGCATTGGCCGGGGCAGCCAAGGCGCCAGCTTTCAGCGCAAAGCCCAAATGCGTTTCGGGAGACATGGAACTGCCGACAAGCTTTTCAGCCCTCTTCCAGTCGATTGTGCCCTTGAACTCATCCTGCTCATGCCCGAACTTGTCGAGGAGATAACTATGAAGATCATCATAGGCTTTGCGGGCATCTTCGGTGCGCGAATATCTATCATAGGCCGGGCCGAACTTATCCGGGTCCAAAGCCCCTAAATCTTCTATTCGCTGCTGTGCTGTTGCGACATCATTGGGATCAACACTCTTGTCAACCTTGTAGTTGACCCGCTTGTTCATGGCATTGAGGGTCTTCTCTTCCGAGATGCTGGGATGTTTCAATTTGTCGGTATCAATTTTGGGTAGAATCGGCTGGTCGGCTTTTGAGACGCCATTGCGCGCGTCGCGATATGCCTTCCCCAACGAAGCTACCTCTTTAAGGGTAGCAATAAGGAATTCTTTTTGTTCTGCCGATGGTTTTGCAGCACCCTTTGTTCCAGCGCGTGCCAACAGCTGCTCGGCTCTCTCGACCGCGCGTTTCTCGTTACCAACCATGGCATACCCGAACGCACGCTGGACGCCATGATTGTTTGACCACCAGGCATATTTTGAAACATTGGAGCGAATAGAGAGAAAAACAGCCGAGGAAGGCCCGCCAAGAGTGTTGGACACTTCAGAGATCCCCAATGAACGTTTGAGCGCTTCAGCGCCGATGTTCGCGCCAGCGACACCTCCCTTGATCCAACCCGTCCTTAGTTTCGGAGGACTGCGCTCGCTCATCACATCAAGAAGTTCATGCCTCTTCTCGTTTGCGCCGCGCCGCCTCTGGGCATAAAGCAAAGCCGAAAGATGTTCATCCGTCTCCAACTTATCCGGATTAACAGCCTTTGCCTGCTTTCTGCGTAGAGCTTGCAAATCCTCGGGGCTCAACAGAGCGATCTCTTCATCAGACAGCTTCTTAATTTCCTTCGGCTTGGTCGTCAGCGTAATGACTGGTTTGGAAGGCCCATCTGGAGCAGCAGCATTTGTCACGCCCACGGGCGTACTTTCGCTGCTTGCCACAGCGGTCTGCACTGTTTGTTTGGGCCCCGATGTACTTGGATTGCGTCGCTTTCTGGCGGTTTCGAGCGCTGCCAGCTGCTCGTCACTGAGGCTCTGTCTGGCCGCCTTTCTGACACTCTCGGCTTGCACAGGAGTGAAATTCTCAAACTCTCTCGGCTCAAGCCGCGCAAGCTGACCCGGCAGCATCGAGCCGATCTGCTCAGGCGTAGTGTTTGCTGTGATCTCAGGCTTGTTATAGGTGATTGGACCGATACCTTTGTTTGGATCGGTTCCCGCATGCAGGGGATTTGCCAATCCGGGGATATCAAAAGGCTCGGGGCGTGATCCAGCATTGGGGTCTTTGCCCAAATGCCGTTGATAATCGCTCCACAACTCGCCCCAGTCCTTCTCCCGTCCGGCAGCAGACAAGTTACGCGGTTGCTTTGACTGCGCAAAATCAACGAAATTTTTTACATTGTTGACCACTTGAGCATCATCAAAGCCCTGAGAATTGAATTTATTGGTCTTGAGTTCCGGAAGCACTGGCGGGATGAATGGCTGATTTGAGGCACCACCCTCCTCCGACTCGCCTTTGTTTGGCCGCGTCATCAACAATCCGCGTATACCGAACGCCGTTCCAACGGCACCTGTGGCAACGCCGGTAATCGTATTGAAAAGATCAAGGCCCTTAAGATTGCCCGAAGCGATATCATGCACTGATACGCCCACCATCGGAATACCGATACTAAGCGATGACCAGTCCAGTCCCCGGGCCGTGCGATTAAGTTTACCGCCATTGCTCATATATTCGGCGGCTTTCAGAGCCATCGGTGAATCCGCCCTGAGGGCGCCGATGCTGCCTCTGGCCGCCTGCAATGCAGACATGTCCTCAACCGCGCGGAACATGCCCAGTGTGCGCAATCCGCCGGCTGCCATGGGAATGAACGAACTTGCCACTGATCCCATGTTCATCCAGGATTCCGAGTCACCCCATTCACCACCATGCTGGAGGTGGTTGACCTGCCGTGCAATCGCCCGGCCGCCGAGATAGGCACCGCCAGTCATGGCGATGGGTGCAGCAACCGGCGCAAACGGTGGAATGAAGGATGCAACTGTTGCAACCGTGGTGATCGTCCCCACCACTGGATCGATAATTTTTTCCGCGACAGTGAAATTGCGTGCGCTGACAACTTCGAGCGGAATAGTTGAATCAGGGCCTTTTCGCATGTCGAGACTGCGCGGCACCACGAGGCGCCCACCCTCTCCAAATTGGGTATTGTTGTCCTGAAAATCTTTCAGATTCTCAAAGCGCTTGCCTGTTACATCGACATAATAAACCTTGCCGCCGCCTTCTTTTACCGCAACAAGCGCCGTCTGCTGGGAACCCTGATCCTCGCTGACATGGAACATTGGAACGATCTTGTACTGAACGTTGTCACCGGCAATGTCATGAATTTCTCCGGTTATTTTTCCGAGAGTTTCGGCGTCTTGACTTGCATTCAGCCCCAAGGCCTTCGCAACGGTGGTGTCAAGATCCTTACCGGTCTTTATGCTTTTGAAATCATTTGTATAACCATCTTTATAAAGGTCATTGAACTTCAGCTGATATTCCGCAATTGCTTCGTCCCGATGCTTTTCAAGATAGGCATATTCCGTATTCTTTCCATAAGTGTCGGAGCCTTCATCGACCATGAGTTTGATCGGTTGCGTCAAAGCAAAGTTCAAGCGATTGCGTGCGGCATTGGCCTCGTCGCGGGCGCGTTCGGCTGACTGCTTCTGGTTCGTCGCAGTGTCCAGTGCAAGCTGCGCATTAGCCACTTCCGGATGCACCCACATCCATTGCCCATCCATCTGGATGCGAACCGACTCGCCATTCGCCGGAGCATTTTCCGTTCCCTTGCCGAGCGGGGTTGTGTAACCGGCATCGACCACATTGGACCCATTGGTCTTGTCACCAGCCGGTGCGTCTGGCGTACCTGGACCATATTTCGCGATGGCGTCGTCGCGGGCTTTTTTCAGTTCCGGAATGGCTTTGTCCAGATCCTTGATCTGAAGATCGAGATCATTGACCTGAAGCTTTTTGATTTGTTCACCGCCCGCAATAACTGCGCTTTGAGCGCTCCTGAGACCACCCAGACCGCATTGTCCCTCCGGGCCATCGACAAGCGATTGCCACTGTTTATTAAGTTCGCGATCCTTGAACTCACCGCGTACATTTTTGTCACTGCGGGCAAATGTGAGCTGGATGCGTTTCGTGCCACCGTGCTCATAGGTTGTCTCGACATAAAGCTGATTGTTTTTTGGGTCCTCGACAACCTTCTGATCCGTTATCTTACCGAGATAATCGCCTCCATAGGTCTTGTTCTCTATGCTCCAGTCATAGCGATCAGGATTCTTCCGGCGGTCTTCCGCTATGATCTGCTGCTTTATTCCCTGGCCTTTTACCTGGAGATCGGCTGCGGTCTTGTTGGCATTATGATAGTTTTCATAGACGCCTGCGGCCTCCACATTTTTTCCCGCCTTGTCCTGTTGGGACAGTGCCTGATCCAGCAATTGCTTGGCTTCAGTATTTTCCTTCGTGCCGGGTTTTGTGGCAGCGAAATTTTCCTGTCTCATGCCAACCAGATAATCAGCAAAGGCTTTGTCACCATTGGCGGTGTGAGTATTAGCTTTGGCAAACAGATCATTCACCTCGGCATTTTTCGCGTTCCACTCGATCGTTGCCGTTTCAGGATCGTAATGAGATGATGGGGACGTCGCTACCGTAGCGTCTTTTCTGACCGGCGGCGGCAATTGTCCCTTCTTGGTGATCGCCTCGCCCGTAAGCCGCTCGGCTTCGGCATATTCCTTCGCGGTTGTGCTCGCCGTTGTTACCTGCTTGTCAGTGGCGGCAAGCTGTTGCCGCGCTTCATCAAGAGTGCCTGTGCCTTCTGGTCTGACCCAGCTCAGTTTGTGCGGTGCCAGAGATTTGTCGAGAATCTTCGCCGCCCCATTCATCGCAGATTTGTAAGCCGGATCAAGGGCATAGATATTCAACTGATCGTCGGCCTGCTTGATCTTTGCCGAGGTTTCAATCAGCTTGGCGCCAGCCGTGTTTTCCGCAGCCATGGCCTTGGCAACCTCAGGATCAACCCAAAGCTCGCCAACCTGAACCCAAGGCTTGCCAGATGGAGCCAAGGGCTGTGCAGGGGTCGTTGACTGCCCTGCCCCGTACTTGTCAATCGCCGCTTTCGTGTCTTTTGCCCTAGCTTGGGCCGCCGCATCAAGTTCCTGATAATTCTGCCCCAGCAGCATGGCGTCGATGCTG
Organism: Phyllobacterium sp. T1293; assembly: GCF_020731415.2. Lineage (NCBI taxonomy): Bacteria > Pseudomonadati > Pseudomonadota > Alphaproteobacteria > Hyphomicrobiales > Phyllobacteriaceae > Phyllobacterium > Phyllobacterium meliloti. The sequence goes on from NZ_CP088275.1 coordinate 202,583, forward strand.
GTTTTGACAACCGCACCCTCTTTGGCTTTTTCCGGATCAGTGCTGTTCGGATTGACGTCAAATAAGGTTTGGGCGAGCGATGCTTCTGGTGTTTTGGGTTTTATGGCAATCTGAATACCATCAGCCTCGCGCACTAGGGTCGCTGTACCATCTGGCGCTGTGGTCAGCGTATAGCCATTAAACGAGAGCTTTTCAGTCTTCCGGGTTTCATTGCCAACCTTCTCGGTCGTGGTTTCCCTGACCCGTTTCTCATTGTCGACCACAGTCTCAGTAACCTTGCCGGTTTTGGGATCTTCGACGCGGGTGGTGGTTTCTCCCTTTTTTGTATCGTTGACCGTGCGGCTGCTCGTGCCATCGCCGTACTGGCTCTGCGTTACTTCTTTGCCATCGGCATCCGTAATTTTCGATGTGGTGCCACCATGCTGGAAATCTTCATAATGCGTGGCGACAACCTTGCTGGTTGCCTTATCGATGATCTCCGTCGTTTTGACATCGCCATTATTGCTGGTTGGATCGGTGGTCTTGATCTGCAGACCTGCCGTCTCCAGCCCTGATGTCACATCCGCGGTCTTCAGCTTGCGTTCCGCGGCAATCTGCTCGATCGTTTTTCCGCCCTTCACATCAGCTGCCAGCAATTTGGGATCAATAGGAGGCGGAACATCCTTTTTCGTTGCCACCACATTTTTGAAATTGGTTTCTGCAGGATCAGCAATAGGCTCGATTTTCGGAATGACGAGAACAACGCCCGGTTCAATTACCTGATCGACGCGCAACTTGTTGGCCTTGGCGATAGCCTGCCCGCCATCCGTATGCCCCAGCGCCTTTGCAATCACCTGCGGCGTTTGCCCCTTACTGGCAGTATAGGTCGGCTTTGCGGCAGCTGCCGCGGCGGCAATCGCATTCTGCCGCAGGATTTCAATGTCACGAAAGAACTTTGCAAACGAAATACCGTCGGGACCAAACATGAAATCACCTTTGTCTCGGGCAAAGCCCTGTTGCTCTGCTTTGCGGCCATCGAAACGCCGGCCAAGGATACTCATCATAACTCATACAACATGTGATAAAGCATTGTGAGTATTTTGTGAAAAAATGCAGCAGGTTTTTGATTACAAAACTTACAACTTTCCACATTATGGAAAGCCCCTCACACAAGCCGCCCGCTCACGCTCAGCTTGAGAAATTTTTGCCAAACAACCGGTGTGCATACCATTGCAGGTGATCCGGCACGGGTTCACCGTCGAAACTTGTGCCCTGCTCCGAATAGGTCTGCACGCATCCATTCGCGGTTTCTCTGAATGAGATCGTTACCGTGCTGAGATAGATGAGCCTGTGACGGCGTTTTATTGTGAGAACATATGTGATGCGCTGTCCCTCGACAATTTCTTCGTAACGCATTTTCGCGCGGTACCATTTGCCGTCAGGGGTACCGAAGCCGAAGACCGTTTCGCTATCGATACGAAAGTCAAAGCTGACATAGGAAAACAGATTTCCGGCTTGGTCTCGCCTCAGATGCAGGTCAACAGGACGGGACCATTCGCCGAACGCCGCCTGTGCCGAGATGTCCAGACGTCTCTCAAAAACAGCTGTCCCACGCTTTATCGCCCGCACCGGCGCTTCCTCCGGATTCTCAAGATCAATGCCTGGTCTGGAACTGGCCATCTCAAACAAGATGCAACTTCGCAGGATCAAGAGTGATGTTGATCTCGGTTCTGTCAGGATGCCGGATCGATGACGTGTACTCGACATAAAACAGGCGTCCGATGGGCGTTTCGATGCTGTACAACACACGGTCCCCCAGAAAGGCTGCGGAAGTGATCATGCTCGGCATGCCTTCGTCAGCTTTGGTTGAAAATGAGATCGCAGCCGGACGAATGACCAATGTTGCCTGGCCTTCTGATACATTGCTCCCCGGCACCGTAAACCTGTAGTCGCCGATCTTGGCGACCCTATCCCCGTTCGCAACCGTGCTGGCGGCACAGGAAATAAGATTGGCTTCGCCGATGAAGCTGGCAATGAAAGCCGACTGAGGGCTGTGATAAAGGTCCGCCGGGGAGCCTGCTTGCGCAATCTTGCCCTGCTCCATCACGATAATGCGGTCAGACACCGCCATCGCTTCTTCCTGATCATGCGTCACGTAAACCGTTGTGACGCCAATCCTTTGCTGCAGTGTGCGGATTTCCTCGCGCACATATCGTCTCAGCTTCGCATCCAGATTGGATAAAGGCTCATCAAGCAGCAAAACCTCAGGTTCGAGCACGATAGCACGGGCAAGAGCGACGCGTTGTTGCTGCCCCCCGGACAATTCACTCGGCAAACGTGGCCCAAAACCTGCAAGTCCGACAGTCGAAAGTGCATCTTCAGCTTTTTCCCTTGCCAATGGTGTTTTCAACCCGCCCATGCGTAACCCGTAGGCTACATTGTCCAGCACTGTCAGATGCGGAAACAATGCATAGGACTGGAACACCATGGAAACGTTGCGATATGTCGCTGGAAGCCTCGAAACATCCGTTCCGCCGATGGCTATCGTGCCCGTGCTTGGTAATTCCAGCCCGGCAATCATGCGCAAGGTTGTTGTTTTGCCACAACCGCTCGGACCAAGCAGCGTCACGAGTTCTCCGCGATTGATCTCAAGATCGAGACCATTGACGGCCGGTACCGTGCCATATTTTTTGACGACATTCCTGAAGACAATGCTGCCGCGCGCATCATTCAGATTGATGCTGGTCTGTTCGGAGGCTTGCCAATTTGTGTCCAATTTCATTTTCTATCCTCGTTCGGTTCAATCAGGCGACAACAGGACGGGACAATTGCTGTCCGATCCTGTCTTCCCGGCGTAAACGCCGCTTTCCGAATGCGACTTGAAGAACGGTGACCACCACCAGCATGACCATGATGAGCACTGTGGAATAGGCGATTGCCAAGCCATAGCTGCCGTTCTCAACCAGCCCGATAATGTAGGCTGTTGCCATGTTGTGATCCGCACCCACCAGAAAGATCACCGCACTGACGGAGGTGATTGCACGGATGAAGCTGTAGGCAATGGCGGAGACGATCGCCGGGCGCATCAGTGGCAGTACGACATGCCGCAAGGTCTTGAAGCTGTTCGCACCCAGCGTCAGCGACGCCTCATCCAGACTGTTGTCGAGCTGCTTCATGGCGGCAACACCGCCGCGAACGCCAACCGGCATATTGCGGAATATGAAGCACAGAACCAATATTGTGCCGGTGCCCGTCAGCTCTATCGGTGCATTGTTGAACGCCAGAATATAGCTGACGCCGACAACTGTTCCGGGAACGGCAAAGCTGAGCATTGTCAGGAATTCAAATGTGCTTCGCCCAGCAAATTTCTGCCTTACCAGAAGCCACGCTGTGAGGAGACCAAGACCAGCGGTGAGCGGAGCGGCGATGGCTGAGATACTGATGGTCGTCCAGAACGAATCCCACGCTGCACCCTTCCACCAGATACCCCCATCGGACCAGCTGACTTCAAACGCCTCTTTATAGTGAGCCAGTGTGAGGGTGTGATCCTGCCCCCAAAGCTTGACCACGCTGCCATAGAAAACCATGACATAGATGAGGGTTGTGAAGAGCATCCATGGCAGAGTGAGGCCATAAACAATGATCTTATGACCGCGCGACAACATGCTGTTTGCGCCATTATCGGCCTTGCCTGTGATGGTCGTGAAATCGGTACGCCCGAGCCATTTTTTCTGGACTATGAAGACAGTCAACGTGAGTGCCAGAAGGATGAGCGACAAAACAGCCGCCCGCATCATATTGGCCTGAGCGCCGACAATGGCGAAATAAATCTCCGTCGACAGCACATTATCGCCCCCGCCAAGCACCACGGGGTTGCCGAAATCCGCCAAACTTTCGATAAATGCCAGCAGGAATGCATTGGCTATCCCCGGTTTCATCAGTGGTAGAGATACAGTGCGCAATGTTGCTGACAGATCGGCACGCAATGTCTGCGACGCTTCCTCCAGCGAGGGACTGATACCTTGCACAACACCTGTCAGCACAAGAAATGCGATTGGCGTGAAGGCCAGTGTCTGGCCCAGCCAGATGCCCCATAGGCCATACAGCCAGCGGCTGGCTTCAAGCCCCAGAAGGTTTGAAATCATATCGGTGACAAAGCCGGCGCGACCAAACAGTAGAATCAAGGCAAGGCCGATAACGAATGGAGGGGTGATGATTGGCAGAACAGCCAGCGCGCGCAAAAATGGTTTTCCCGGAAAGCGTGTGCGGCTCATCAGGAGCGCAAAGGCCAGGCCAAGAATGGTCGTACTTGTTGCCGTGAGAAGTCCCAGAATGATCGAGTTGACGGCAACGCCGCACCTTGACCTTCCGACAAGGCAACCAATGCTCCAGATATCACCACCGGTTGCGATATGCAGAGCGCCAAGCACGCTGAACGAGCCCTGCTTGTCGACAAATGCCTGAACCAAAATCTGCGCAATCGGATAGAACACGAACAGCAGGATCAGCGCGCATACAAAGGCAATCGACGAGACGACAAACGCATCACGATTTCCCTTGCCAAGGCGGGACCAGAGATTGGTTGCCGACAGGAAGAGCACTGTAAGGATAATCGTTGAGCCATATCCGAATGAGCGCATCGGGCCAGTGCCTGCCATGGCGTGAATGATAATCGCACACAAAGCAAAGATCGTTGCAGCCATAGAGAACATGGATAGGCGGCGCGACGGCTGGGGTGTTGATCCGACGGCAACAAGCAATAGGAGCACAATTGCCGGAATTGCCATTGCCCCATCGGAGAACAGGAACAAGCGAAGCAATCCCGATGCTCCTGCTTCCGACAGAAGACCACCGGCCTCGATCCAGTCCGGTTCGAATATACCGTAGTCAACGCCGTACCAGGGGAGCAGGCAATAGGCCGCCAGACCCAGCATTGCGATGAGTTGAAGTGAGCGATTCATGATGTCTGTCTTGAAATCGGAGCCTCACCGCAGTGAGGATCACAGTTGTCAATGATGCCGGGTGAAAGGCCTATTGCGAGTCTGCGGCCTTGATCTCGGTGGCAAAGCGCGAGAGCAATCGGTTGCGTGTGTCTGACGCGCCGTAAATGGCAAAATCATAGTCAATCAGCTTCAGGGACGAGATGTCAGGCGCACCATCTGGAACCTCGGATTTGGCGTTGGATGGCACCTGATTTTGACCCGATTTCTTTCCTGTCGCCTGCCCTTCCGGACTTAAAGCATAATCAACAAAGGCTTTTGCGCTTTCGAGATTTCTCGCGCCTTTAACGATGCTAACACCACCGATTTCATAGCCGGTTCCCTCGCATGGAGCGACAATCTCCAGCGGGAAACCCGCCTGTTTCAATGTCACGGCATCATGCATGAAGGCAATGCCAATCAGGGTTTCGCCGCGTGATGCCGCTTTGACAGGTGCTGATCCAGATTTCGTGTAGCTATTGATATTGGCATCGAGCGCCTTGAAATATTTGAAGCTTTCATCCTCACCGAAAAGCTGCACCAAAGTTGCAAGTGCTGTGTAGGCCGTACCTGAAGAAGCGGGATTGGCGATCTGGATTTCGCCGCGATAGGCCGCGTTCGTCAAATCCTTCCAGCAGCTTGGCGCAGGCAATCCCTTCTTCTTCAGGATATCCGCATTATATGCGAAACCAAGTGCGCCCGCGTAAATGCCCGAAGCGCGCCCCTTGGATATCTCCTCGAAATTGTTGGCCCAGCCCAGAAGATCAGCCTTGTTTGGCGAGACATATTTTTCCAGCAGATCCTCTTCAGCCGCCTGCAGCTGCAAGTCTCCCGTACCACCCCACCAAACATCGACCTTGGGATTGTCTTTTTCCGCGCGAAGCTGAGCCAATATCTCGCCAGTGCTTTTCCTGACCATCGCGACCCGGATACCGGACTTTTCTTCAAAACTCGTCTTCATTTCAGCGCACCAGCGTTCATCCGCACCGCACAGCACACTCAACCGTTCGGCTGACAGCGCACTGCCCGTTGCCACAAAAAAGATCGCGGCTGTGAAAAGAAGCTTTTTCATCATAGTCCTCCCCGAAAATCCGCAAACGTCAAAGCGTTCACATGCTTTCACATAAGAGAGTAATGAGGGCATCCGCAATCTTCATTTCATTGCCTGCATGACATCACGAGGGGTATTTCCTTTCAATTATTACAATACTTAGTCACATACCGTTGTCATTGGCTTGCTGACAAAGCACATTATTCATATTAGAACACAGACTGTGATTATGACTCAGGAGGGAGGACCTGTTTTGAATATTTCACCGGTTCGAATTCTGATTGTCGAAGACGATCCTGATATGTCCGAGGTCATCGCTGATCTGGTGGAATCGGAAGGTTGGGAAGCCATCCGCGTCTTTTCCGCAGAGGAAGCGCTCGAAAGGATCGACGACACGTCAATCTCCCTGCTTCTGGTGGATCATAACCTGCCCGGCATTTCAGGCCGTTCGCTGGCACAACGGTTTCGCCGTGACACGGATAAGGGCATTATCATGGTGACCGCAGCGGGCAGCTCGGTTGACCGCGTGCTGGGGCTGGAAACAGCCGCTGACGATTATGTAGTGAAACCATTTGAGCCGATTGAGCTGGCTGCACGTATTAAAGCGGTTCTGCGGCGGTCCACAATGACGAGCCGCATGTCGGACCAGCCGGAAAGAAATGAAAATGCCAAAGCCATTAAAATTGGCGACTGGCTGATCGATCTTGAGGCGCGTCTGGCCTACTCCACCAGCAATCCCGTTGCCACGCTCACAAACTCTGAATTTTCGCTGCTGGAAATTCTGGCGGCAAAACCTGGGGTGCCTATTGATCGTGTCGAAATCCTGCATCGTCTTGGCTCTGATGGGCGGCTCTATATCGACCGCAACATCGACGTCTTGGTCCTGCGGCTAAGACGCAAGATTGAGCGCAATCCATCCATGCCAAAGCACATCAAAACCAATCGCGGAAAAGGCTATATGCTCGTTCTTGATGCGCCAGAGCAGGCTGCACCGTGACGGCGGACAGGTTCCTCAATTCCATTGCTTTCCGCATACCCCTCGCCATCGGCTTCATCTGTACACTTGTGCTCCTACTGTCTCTCATGGCGGTGAAAAGCCTGACGGATGCCAAGACCCAAATGACGTCCTATGGCGTGCAGACCTATGCGGATCTTGCGGTGGCTTCCAATATTTCGCGGCAGGCATCGGCCCTTCTTTCCTCCGCGCCCTTCATACTCAACACGACATCACCGTACCGGCTCTCTGACGAAAGCCTCTCCATTGCCGAACAGATCGATTCCCTCAGCGGATATATTGCCCGCAACGGCGCAGAATCCGGGGCGAGCTCGGCACCGGGCACAAGCGAACTGGTCGATGCACTGCGATTGGTTCGTGAAACCACCCTCAAGCTTGCCGCAGCAGCAGAGGAGGCACAGCTCTACAAGGACAAGATCGCCCGTAGCGTCGAAACAATCCGCCACTTTGAGGGCAAAGGACCTGAACCAGACCTGCAATTGAGGCAGTTCGCGCTGAATGCGGCTTCGGCCGACAGTCTTTTCAGCCTCGGCGAAATGCGGCGATCTTATCTTCGCCGCTCCACGTCGATGCAGACAGCCGCCGGTGATCAACAATTATCATCGGTTCAATACAGCATTTACGATCAGATATTTCAAATGCGGGAGATCTATCTGCGCCGCTTCATCGAGGTGCGCAGCATATTGAGCGAAATGCGCAAAGCATCACAGAAACTCACCGCCGGGCTTGAACAGCAAAGCCAGTTGCTCCGCAGTGATTTTAACGCCGGCATTGCAGCCGTTTCCAACAATCTGGACAGCATACGCACATTTGTTCTCGCAACAGTACTGCTTGTGATCATACTTTGTGTTGTTACTGTTTATTATTCCATCAGCCGGGTTTCAGCGGGGATAGCCCGGATTTCTGACGCGCTGAACCGTTTGGCCAGAGGCGAAAGAGATGTTCGCCTCCCTCTTGTCGGCACGAATGAGACGGAGTTGCAGGATCTTATCCGGGCATTCAATGCCTTTAAAAGCAGCGTCGAGCGCTTCAATCACCTGCATATCAGAGCCACTCGGGCTGCCCGCACCATCCGCTGGACATTTCGCAGTATGAATGAGGGTATCGCCCTGTTTGATGCAAATGGAAAGGCTATGGCCATGAACCGGCGCCTCGTCGAATTTGCAGGCGCCGGGGCGACGGTCCGCACCTGGAGCCTGCAACAACTGGCTTCCGCGTTCACGATGCCCGCCAATGGTGATCCTTTGGATAATAATGGCGCTGCCAGCGTAACGCGCGTCAACAAGAACAACAGGATTCTTGAAGTTTCCCGCACGGACCAGCCGGGTGATCGCTCTATCGTTGTTGTACGCGATATCACCGAACAGGAAACGCAGCAGCGGGAAATTCAAAGGGCCAAGCGGCTCGATGGCATGGTGCGCTTTAGCCATCAGCTCAGCCACGAACTTGGCAATATGATCGGTATTGTAGTCGGCAGCGTGGGTATGCTGGAAAAGATGGGGACACTTTCGAATGCCGAGATGCGCAATGTTGCACGTATCAGGAAAGCCTCTGAACGGGGCAAGGAACTCGTTGAAGGAATGCTCTCCTTTGCCAGTAAGCAGCACAATAGCCCTGTCCGCTGTGATCTGCGCAAAACCCTGCGCGGCATTGAAGATGTTTTGCACGTCATCGTGGGACCCGACATCAAGCTGACAATTTCCGCGCCCGAAAACTTGCCGGAAGTATCGCTTGATCCTGCCCTGTTTGAGCAGGCGATCGTCAATATCTGTCGTAACTCTGCGGCAGCCATGCCTGATGGCGGGAACATCAGGATAACACTCGAACGGATCGCGGATCGCGTCCGCGTCATTGTTGTCGACACGGGTAACGGCATCCCGCCGGAACTCGTCGACCGTGTGTTCGAGCCCTATTTCACCACGCGAAGATCATCAGGTGGGACGGGTCTGGGGCTGGCGATCGTCTATGGTTTTGTACGCCAAGCGGGCGGCGAAATAACACTGACGTCAAAAGTCGATATCGGAACCTCGATCACCATGTCATTCCTCGAAGCAGCTGAGTAGCGGTCCTGCTCCTACTTTCGGCTTAGACTGATGGAACCGACCCGGCAGGTCATAGCCATTCTCAAAGGCCCAAAGACCCACAGCGGTTATGCTGTATGGGTATTGCGGCGTTTCAACTTTGCGACGATCACAGGAGGCGATGACACTACCTGTGAAGAAGGGGCGAAAAATACTCTACCGTTTCCATCATCGATCTTTGGCATGTTACCTCCTGTTGAGATTGTAACGAGCGTCAACCCAAGAGAAATGGCGGCTTTTGCCGATCCGGACGCCTGTCAGATGGTTATCGCAGCGCAACCTGCTTTGTAACTTTGCGCGCTCACAAAAAACTCACAAACCATATTATGAAATATTTATGAATACGAATCACTTGTATTATGGAATTTTGGGAGAGATGGCCTGAAAAGCGACATGATAAAAGAGAGAATCTCTGAAATCGAACTTTGATATCCGGAATAAGAGAATGGAGACCGGCATGTTCACTCGAATAGTCTTGGCCGCGATTGCATTGGGCGCTTTTTCGTCAGGGCCCGTTCTGGCTGACAGCTTCAGTGATACGCTGGCAAAATGCCAAGACGATGCCCTCGGTTTTGACACACGCATTGCCAGCTGTACGCAAGCCGTCGACACCTCGCTGGATAAGCAAAAGCCGACCGCCTATGCTGCCAGGGGCATGACCTATGGACAGGCAGGCAAGCTCGATCAAGCCATCAATGATCTCGGCATTGCTGTCTCGCTCGATCCAAAGCTCACGCTCGGATGGTATAATCTTGGCTACGCCTTCCTCCAGCAAAATGCCCCTATTCCGGCGGTTGGCATGTTCGACAAAGCTATTGCGCTTGACGGCAGCAACCCCGACTTCTTTTACTATCGGGGGCTCGCATATCAGGGTTCAAAGCAGCCAGATGAGGCCGTTGAGGATTTCACCCGTACAATTGAACTTAAACCGACACAGAACGCCGAGGCGTATCAGCACCGCGCCGAGTGCCACAGGCAATTGGGCCACCAGACGCAAGCAGCTGCCGACGAGCAAGAGGTCCAGCGTCAAAGCAAGGCCGCCAACTGAGCAGATCCACTTAAAGGAAGAAGATCATGGGATGGCTTGATTGGATGAGTGGCGCGAAAGCACCAAAGGAGGGCGTTACCCCTGCTGTTGCAACAGACCTCCACAAGGCATTGCTTGCCGTCAACCGCAGTTCAGCGCCCTTCATTGTTCGCGAGGAGAATACTGGCTCGGCAGACCTGATTGCCGAATGGAAGATCGTCGATGCAGGCTGGTATGAAATATTCGGCCGCGCGCATTTGACCAAGGTTGCACGAGTTTTGCTGCGCCTTGACGAGATACAAAAAGAAGTACGGTCATGCGACGAAATATGGTCCGTCGAATGGCACGCAGGTGTGCCCAATCTCAGTGCTTCAGGCGAATATTTTCGCGGCCAGCAGACCTCGATCGAATTTGGTGCGGGCTATGCGTTCACAGAAGAGTTGCAATACGGCCAAGTCTACAGATATCGCTTCTCGACAAAGGAGCTAAAGTCACCATTGCAAGACATAGTTTCCAATCACGGATGGCGATGGCGCCCCGTTGCATTTGGAAAATTATAGCTGCTGATCGCCAGCAGCTATTGTAATCATATCGAGCACAATCACCGCTCCTGCATGGCCTGTGACGAGACTTCTGCCAGAGGTGAGAAGAGATATTCGATGATGCGGCGTTTGCCTGTCTTGACTTCAACGGTAACGGACATGCCCGGCGAGAGTGGCATCTGCTTGCCGTCAACCTTGATGGTGGTGACATCAGGCTGGATGGTGACGGGGAATACAAGGTTCTGCACGCGCTGGACATTGCCGATTGGAATGGTGCTCTGCAATTCCTTGGCCGCTGCGCCTTCCAGTGCCTGTGCATCAGGCTCAGGAATAGCGTCGGTGGCAACGCGTGTGACCTTGCCTTCAAGAACGCCAAACCGGGTGAACGGAAAGGCCTCGACCTTGATGACGGCAGACTGACCTGCCGAGACAAAGCCGATATCGCGGTTGGGAAGATAGGCTTCGATTTCGAGCATTGAATTGCTGGGTACAATACGCATCAGCTCGCTCCCGGCAGAAACAACCTGACCGACCGTCGTGATGGCCGAAGCCTGAACAACACCATCAATCGGACTGATGATGGTCATGGCCTGCGACCGCTTGCTTGCCTTGATCAACTGCTGTTCCAGTTCGTCCACTTTGCGCGAGGCTTCGGACTGCTTCTGAACATTATCAGCGACGAAACCGTTCACCAGTTTTGCTGCCTCGCTCAAGGCAACTGTGAGAGCAGCACGCGCTGCGGCAAGCTGGCCCGTCTGGGTAACGAGGCTTGCTTCCGCCTCCTGTTGCGATTGCAGGGCATCGATGACCTGCGCGCGCGAACCTGCGGCTGTCGGGATCAAATCAGTGCGCATGGACACGCGCTCTGTCAGGGTTTTGACCAAAGCCTGCTGGGCCGTGATGGTTTCTGTCAGGCTTTCAATCTCGGTCTGGCGCTGTTTGGCCGTAGCGCCAAGATTGTCCAGCGAGGAACGCAGCTGCGATGTGTCAGCCCGGTAGATCAACTGTTCACGGCGGCGAATGGCATCGGAGATGCCATCGGGAAAAGTAACCGACTGCTCCGTCACCGGTTCCGCATTGCGCAAGCCGTTCTTCTGCCAGTCGGCAACCGTGCCAAGCACCGCTTCGCGGCGGGCAACTTCAGCGCGATATGCCTGAAGGCTGACTGCAAGCGCCGTTTCTTCGGATTTGATCTGTATGTCGTCAAGTTCGACAAGCACGTCACCGGCCTTGACTGCCATGCCATTGGTAACGGGGACAGCCTTGGTTCGACCCAGCTCGATCGATTGGATGATCTTCACGCGGCCTGTTGGCTGCACCTTGCCTTGTGCCGTTGCCACAATGTCGAAGGTGCCAAAATAGGCCCACAGGATGGTGCTTGCCGCAAGGACGCAGATAAACCAGATAAAGGCTGTTCTGATTGGAGATGGCGGCGTTTCAAGTATCTCCAGCGCTGCCGGCAGAAACTGGTTGTCGGCCCGCTGCCGCTTGATCCTCTTCAGCGCATCCTTCGTGATCTTTTCCGACTTCGCCTGCTCAGGCTTCATGGGCGCATTCATGCGTTGTTGCTCCCGGACTGGAGTTGCCACAGATGCGCGTAGAGACCATCCTTTTTGGCAATGAGCGTGTCGTGCGTGCCCTCTTCGACAATACGACCGTCCTTCATGCCGATAATACGGTTGCAGTAGCGCACAGTGGCAAGCCGGTGAGCGATAATGATAACAGTTCGTCCCCGCACGATCTCGCGCATATTGGCAAGAATGATCCGTTCGCTCTCATAGTCGAGCGCGCTTGTCGCTTCATCGAGAATGAGAATGGGTGGATTGGTGGCGAGTGCCCGGGCAATGGCAAGCCGCTGACGCTGCCCGCCGGAAAGGTTGGCGCCGCGCTCTTCGATCAGCGTGTCATAGCCTCGGGGCAGTTTCGAGATAAACTCTTCTGCGCCAGAAAGCTTTGCCATGCGCATGGCCCCTTCCCGCGGCATCGCCGGAGTTGCAAGCACGATATTGTCATGGATGGTGCGGTTGAACAGCATGTTCTCCTGCAGCACCACGCCAATACTGGCGCGCAGCCACGCCGGATCAACCTGCGCGATATCCTGCCCGTCAACAAACACCTGTCCATTATTGGGAATATAGAACCGCTGGACGAGCTTGGTCAGTGTCGACTTGCCTGAGCCCGATGGCCCGACAATGCCAATTACTTCGCCGGGACGAACCGAAAGGTTGATATCTTTCAGCACATCCTGCGCGTCGGGCGAATAGCGGAAATTGACCGACTTGAATTCAATGGCGCCCTTGGGTACGGGCAGGCTGACGGCAATCGCCGGACGCGGCTCCTGCGGGGCGTTCAGAATGTCAGCCAATCGCGAGATGGATACCTGCACCTGCTGGAAATCCTGCCATAGCTGCGATAGACGCAGGATCGGCTGTGCCACCTGACCCGCAATCATATTGAACGCGACGAGCGCGCCAACAGACAATTCACCATTGATCACCGCCTGCGCGCCAAAGAGAAGCAGCGCTGCACTGGTGACCTTGCTGACATATTGAATGGCGTTCTGGCCTTTGGCGGCAAGCATGGTTGCAGCAAAGGAGGAGCGGACATAGGCGGCAAGCCGCTCTTCCCACTGGGCCGCAACAACCGGCTCCACGGCAGCAGCTTTCAGTGTCTGCACACCCACCACCGTCTCCACCAGCAGCTGCTGGCTATAGGCACCGCGATCAAACTTCTCGTCAATGCGTTCTTTAAGAAAAGGCCGGATGAGAAAGCCGATGGCAAGATAGAAGGGAATGGACGCAACGACAATCCATGCGAGCTTTGCCGAATAGGCAAAGAGCACAATGATGAAGACAATTGTGAAAATGAGATCGAGCCCGGAAAACAGCCCCTGCCCGGTTAGAAAATTGCGGATCGTTTCAAGCTCACGCACCCGTGCGACCGTCTGACCCGCTGCGCGCGTCTCAAAATAGCTGAGCGGCAGGTTGAGGAGATGACGAAACAGGCGTCGTCCCAGTTCCACATCAATGCGGTTGGTCGTGTGTGACAGGGCGTAGGTGCGCAGATATTGCAGCACCACATCGAATAATCCGATAGCGGCAAGGCCGATCACCAGAACGATCAGCGTTGAATAGCTGCGATGCGCGAGTACCTTGTCCACCACCACCTGAAAGAACAGCGGTGTAACAAGGGCAAACAGCTGCACAAACAGCGAGGCCAGCAACACATGGCCAAAAACGCGCCGGTAGCGCCAGAGCGATGGGAGAAACCAGCGAAAGCCAAAATTCTCGCGTGAAGCACCGGCTCCGGCAAAGCGCCGTTGCACCAGAACAAACTTGCCAGCCGTCAATTGAAGCAATTCGGCAACCGGGATCTCGCGCGAGGTGAAGCCCAATGGATTGACGAGCCGGCATTTGCCTTCGGCATTCACGCCGCCGAAGATGGCAAATGTTCCGTCATCAAGGCAGGCCATGGCCGGGACCGGCAGTGTTGAAAGCCGTTTGGCATCGCTTGCTTTGACAATGCGCGCCTTCAGGCCAATGGAACCGGCGGCCCGGAGAATATCCTCAGGCCCCGCTGCGCCCTTCAGTGCATATTCCCGTGCGAGCGTCTCGGGCCGCGTGGCAATCCGGTAATATCCTGCGATTGCTGCCAGCGCCGCGAGGCCACTGTCAGGTGCTTGTCCACCAAAGACGCTTGCATCCTTGGACTCTGTCCCTGGGCTCACATTATCCATGATGAAGCCGCCGCGTGCTTGTGATCATGATTGTCTCCCCCACAATCCGTTACCTCAACGGCAACAAAATCCATGCCCCCGCGCGCAAAGGCGCGTCGTATATCCAAAACATTTGCCGACATTATCATGTCGCTAAAATTGTCTTTGGAGCTTTAACGGGGCCCAGGAAGTGCGTCAACACCCCTGGGCCCCATTACGATATCAGCTTCAAATCAAGCAGCAAGAGCCCTGGAACTGAATGCAGGCTGACCGACGAAGTGGAAGCTATCCGCGTGAGAGGTGGCGAACTGCTTGAACGCGTTTACGTCATTCCATCCCGCCAACTGGATGCTGCTGTTGCCGTCCTTGAGCAAGACATTGCCATCCTGAAGCACAGCGCTGTTCAACACTTCATCCAGATTACCGAAGATGGACGAGCTGAACTCCAGCACATCCTGTTCACCAGCATAGATATTGAAGTCGCTGATGATATCGTTCCCGAACCCGACGGCATTGAAAGAGAAGGTGTCGTTGCCAAACCCACCTGATAATGTGTCATTACCCACACCACCATTGAGCTTGTCATTGCCTTCCCGTCCGAACAGGGTGTCGTTGCCCTTTCCACCATTAAGCGTGTCGTTACCGGCAACGCCGATATGCGGCATGGATGGAACGGGCGGAGCCACCGATACGTTGACTTCGTATGGAACCTGCGAAGGAACGGAGTTCGGATCGTCATAGTTCCCGACAACGATGTAGTAAGTGCCTGTTGTCGTTGCAGTAAAGGTCAATGCAGAATCTGTGCTGCGACCAACCGAGCCGGGATCACCGCCGCCATCATCATTGTTGGCAACTTCAATTCCGGCTCCGCCATTATCCTGCATCAGCCTGATATAGCTGTCGAACGCCCCAACGGTGTGGTCGATATCAACAGTGATAATGGACCCGGCATTCAGCGTTACCTTATAATAACCCGCAGCCCCGTTACCAACCGCGTTAACGGTCGAGTGCGGCTTTGTTTCAGCATTGGCGATGTCTGCGTCGGCCAATGTCGAGAACTTGTTGGTGAGGTCGAAAGCGTTGGCAAACGAGGTGTTCGTCGCATCGGCTCCCAAGGTGGCATAACTATCACCAAGACCAATTCCGGAAACCGGGAAAGGCTCGAAATCGCCGTCGAGGATATCGTTGCCGTCGCCGCCGTTCAGGGTATCGTTACCGCCCTGTCCAACCAGTCGATTATCGCCAGCGGTTCCAGACAAAGTATCATCAAAACTTGATCCGGCAATGCCTTCGATCGACACAAGTGTGTCCTCGCCGGTATTACCAGCCAGATCGATGTTTACAGCCTGTGTGCTGTCGTAGAAGGCAACCATATCAAGGCCTTCGCCGCCATCGATATAATCCTTGCCAGCACCGCCGCCAATCGTGTCGTTACCGCCGCCACCGCTCAGCCTGTTGACACCGGCATCACCGAAGAGATTGTCGTCATAGGCCGAACCGACGAGATTTTCGATCGACACGAGTATATCGCCTTTCGCCCCGCCGGTAGCATTGCCTTCAGCGTCGCCGCCACTGGCAACACCTGTAGCAAGATTGACGTTAACGCCCTGCTTGCTCCGGGAGTCGGCACCGATTGTATAAACTGCGGTGTCATTGCCTTCACCACCATTGAGATAATCAAATCCGGCACCGCCGATCAGAATATCATCACCGGCATCGCCGTAGAGAATATCGGCATCGCGGGCACCGTCGAGTATGTCATTTCCATCACCGCCGTTGAAGACGTCGCCGCCGCCGAGGCCCTGGAAATGGTTGTCCGCACTGTTGCCGATAAACCGATCAATACGATCATCCGAACCAATCAGGTTTTCAATGCTGTAGAACGTATCGCCGGTGGCTGTACCGCCGCTTGCAACATTGGTCTCCAGATTGACGAGCAACTGGAACGGGCTTTCATGGCTGAAATCAACAGTGTCGGAACCGGCACCGCCGATGAAGACATCCACGCCATCCTGACCGCGCAGAATGTCATCGCCTGCGCCGCCGTCCAGAATATCGTTACCCTGTCCGCCCTCGATGATATCATTGCCGCCTTCGCCATACAGCTTGTCATCACCGTCAAGACTTTCGGTCTGGTCAGGCAATTGCGAAATTGGAATGGTATTGTTGATATCGCGACTGGCGAGAGAATCCCGACCGCCGATAATGTGGTCATCACCATTGCCGCCACGAATGGAATCGGCACCGTCGCCGCCATCAAGATAATCATTCCCGGCACCACCAAGAAGCAGGTCATTACCAGCGCCGCCGTCAAGTTCATCATTGCCAGCATCACCATAAAGCCGGTCATTGCCTGCAAAGCCAGCGATTTTGTCATCACCGGCGCCGCCAATCAGCTCGTTATTGCCATCATTACCCAGAATGATGTCGTTGAACGCGCTGCCAACACCCTTTTCGATGTAGTAGTCTGTCGCATCGGCATTATGGCCCTGATAAATAACAACATTGTTGTTATGGCCATTGACACTGGACCAGCGGCCTGCCCGCAGATCAAGCGTTGTACCTGCCGTTGATCCGGAGAAATCTACCGTGTCAAAACCGCCTGTGTCATGGATGACAAAGCCGATATCATGACCGTTTCCAGTCGTCTTCAGTTCATATCCAAGCTTGGTGCTGCCAAACCCGTAGACGTCGTTGCCAGTGTTCAGCTGGACATCCTGATATGTCCGCACTCCATTTGTAACCGTGGAATAATAGTGGCGAATGACCGCCTCAATATCACCGACCATTGGGGTGGTTGCCGACCATGCCGTGGTTTCGCCAACGTCAATACCGTCAAAATAAGACATGACGCTGTAACGCTGCTGATCATATACCCATGTGGCACCTGCCAGATAGGTGATCTGTTCGCCGCCGGGTCCGCCGTAATTATAGACACCGGGGTGATTCAGCCCCCATTCATGGCCGAATTCATGGATGAACGTGTTGAAAATATATCCGCCCGGCGCTGTCTTATCGACCTCTGTGTCATGGAACCGCTGCCCGACACTGACATAATGGCCGCTGGAATAGGCGCTCCCATCATCCTTTTCCCCGACTTCAGGGCTGACAACCTTCAGATATTCGCCTGATGTGACGAATTCGAACTTGAGCGGCGTGACCGTGGACCACTGCTGCAGCGCTGCCATTGCCGCGGCTTTATAATCCGGGTGATTGTTAAGTTCCTCCAGATTCACTTTGATGGGCTGTTGCGCCATCTCGGGCGTAAGATCCCGTTGCAGCGCGCCGAGATAATCGAGAAATGCCTCGTAATCGGTGCTCTTGCCGAACGTGTTGAGTGGAGTTTGATCGATGTTCTGCCAGGATTTATCGCCGGGCACGCTCGCGGCGCTGGATATTACTTCACTCGCAGAGAACTGCTGAGTGCTGGTAGGCGCATGTTTTTGAGGCATACCATTTTGACACAAAATGCACATTGTAACGAATCCCCTTGTTCATTTGGAGTACGCTTTTGTAATCATCTGTCGTAACTGTGAACGAACGGAAGTTGACCCATTCCGCCCGAGGTAACTTTACCTGACCGGCAATTCATGGTCGAAAAAACCAACAGTCAATATCTTCAACTATCAACAATCGTAACTAATTATGTCAGTATAAAATCGCCGGACGCTCGACCGCCAGTTGATTAGAATGAACAACAAATATCACTGGCGGAAATAGGCTGAAAACTCTCGCTTTTATCGAAAAACGCTTCAAATTTTGAAGTAAATTTCAATCATATATACCTAATATATTGGTCGCATAATTTATATACATTCCCAGCCTCTTCCTTTGGTGCAGCGTCGCCATTTGGGAAATGAACCGGGGAATCGATGGTTGCCTTGCCGCCCGATTCAATCTTGCGCTCCCCGACGAATTGAAGTCCTCTCTGGCCCTGCTTTGAATCAGGAATCGCCCAGAGGGGAATAGAATGTCCTTCCAGAAAATCGATGAACTTGGCCACAAACTTGAGGCTTTGGAACACGCACTTGCCATTCTTGGCGCCGATGAGGCGACCCATATGGCCGTTGGTGGCGGCGAGAAACGTGCCGAAGCCATGAGCACACTTGCCGGCATGTACCATCGTCAGGCGTCAGCGCCCGAGATTGCCGACTGGATTTCTGCCGCGGAAGCTGAACCGCTCAGCGAGGAGCAGGAGACGGCTGTCAGAGAGTTCAGGCGGAACTATACCAATCTGACCTGCCTACCAGCCGAGTTTGTCGAGCGGCAGATGAATACTCGAATTCGCTGTGAGCAGTTGTGGCGCGATCTGCGCGCCAAGAATGATTGGTCGGGATTTCTACCCGCACTTGAGGGCGTCGTTACACTGGCGCGCGAAGAAGCAGCGATGCGCTCCGAAGTGCTTGGTCTTGGTCTCTATGACGCGATGATTGAACAGCACGATCCGGGCAATCGCACCGCCGAGATCTCGCCGGTATTTGCCGAGCTGAAAAACTTCCTGAAGGATTTCGTTCCTGAAGCGCTTGCCGTGCAGGAGGAACGTCTGGCAAAACATCCGCTTAAACCACTCTCGGGCGTCTATTCCATCGATAAGCAGCGTGAACTTGGCCTTGCCATGATGGCTGCCATTGGGTTCGACCTTTCACACGGTAGCCTGTCCATATCGCACCATCCGTTCTGTGGCGGCGTACCGAGTGATGTTCGTATCACGACCCGTTACCGGACGACGGAGTTTCTCTCCTCTCTCATGGGTGTGCTGCACGAGACCGGCCATGCGCTTTATGAACAGAATCTTCCCAAGCAATGGGCCCATTGGCCCGTGGGAAAAGCCCGCGGCATGGCAGTGCATGAAAGCCAGAGTCTGTTTGTCGAAAAGCAGCTTGGGCGCAATCCAGCATTCTGGCATTGGGCACTGCCTATTGTCGAAAAGCATCTGGGTGAAACATGGTCGATCGATGACATCATTCCCCATGTGCATCGGGTGGAGCGTGGGCTCATCCGTGTTGATGCTGATGAAGTCACCTACCCGCTGCATGTGATCCTGCGTTACGAACTGGAACAGGATCTCATTCAGGGACGGCTTGAGGCGGTCGATTTGCCGGAAGCATGGGACGCGAAGATGCGCGAATATCTTGGTCTTTCCACGATTGATAATCCAGCCGATGGACCCATGCAGGATGTGCATTGGGCGGGTGGTGCATTCGGCTATTTCCCCTCCTACACACTCGGCGCAATGATGGCTGCGCAGCAATGGGCGGCCCTGACAAAAGAGCATCCCGCAGCCGATGATGATATTGCCAGAGGTGACTTTACAGCCGTCAATCAATGGCGCCGCGATCATATCTGGTCGCAAGGCTCACGCTGGTCCACGCCGGAATTGCTTCTGCGAGCCACCGGCGAAAAGCTCAACGCGGACCATTTCATCGGGCATATCCGCAAGCGTTATGGAGCAGCGTAAACAGGACGATAGTGAAGCGGCATGAATTATAATTCATTGACTGAATTATATTGACAGCCTCTTTGCAATGCGCTTAGTTACCCCTGCCAGCACTCGAGGAGGATTGCTGGCCTTCATAAGGAACAGCGGTCGCCATCCAAGGCGCCACACACCAATGGGAGGGGCTTCGGCCTCGAGGAGGACACTTGCGCACTTTTTTGGGCACGACCGCCATGGCGGTCCTTGCGACCACACTTTTTGCATCACCAGCCAGCGCGGAAACGGAAAATCCCTTTCGCTGCAAACCCGGCGAAAAATACGTCATGAACGTAATGGTTTCCGGCGTTGAATACTGGTTCCCCGTCTACGAAATGTTCAAACAGGCGGGCAAGCAGCTGGGCTGTGAGACTGCATATACCGGCACACCTGAGTATGACGTCAACAAGCAGATCGCCAGCTTCGATCAGGCTCTGGCGCAGAATCCGGCCGGTATTCTTGTTCATCCAATGAATTCCGATCCTTTCATCGAGCCGATCAACCGCGCCGTTGATCAGGGTACTGCCGTCGTCACTTTTGCCGCCGACTCGCCGCTTTCCAAGCGGATTTCCTTCATCACATCAGACAACAAGCGCGAGGGCATTTATGCCGCCGACGCGATTGCCACCAAGCTGGGTGGAAAAGGCGAATATGCCGTTCTTGAAAATCCGGGACAGGATAATCACGACCGGCGTGTCACAGCCTTTGTCGACCGGATGAAGGAAAAATGGCCTGACATGAAACTGGTCGGTCGCGCAGCGTCCAATCAGGACCCGACCAAAGCTTACCAGGGGTTGATGAGCATTGCTCAGGCCAACCCCAATCTGGCGGCTGTCTTCATGCCAGAGGCAAACTCGGCCATTGGTGCGGCGCAGGCCAATAAGGAAAGCGGCGGCAAGATTCTCGTCATGTGCGCCGACGTAAACGCCAATATTCTGGATATGATCAAGGCCGGTCAGGTCTTCGGCTCGATCAACCCAAATCAGGGCATGCAGGGCTATATGGGCTTCATGCTGCTTTGGTTCGCCAAGCATCCGGAACTGATCGATCCGATGAACGATGCAAAGCGCGCCGGTACCAACCCGATGAGCATCCCCTTTGTTGACAATGGCCTGTCCATCGTGACAGCCGACAATGCGGATGACTTCTTCTGGGACAAGTATCTGAAGCGCCGCGGCACCAAGGGTATTGACGAGTAAGGTTCGTCGTCAGCTATCCAGACCGGCAAGGTCTGGATAGCCTTGAAAACAATGGGGGAAGGCGCGATGTCACAGGAACCGGTTTTGAGTATCCGCGATATCACCAAGCATTTTGGCGCGGTGAAAGCGCTGACAAATGTCAATTTTGCTTTGGCGAAAGGCGAAATTCACGCGCTTTGCGGCGAGAATGGCGCTGGCAAATCCACCCTTATGAACATTCTGGCCGGGGTGCTTCAGCCTGATGACGGGGAAATCCTGCTCGATGGCAAGCCGCAGAAGATCGCATCCCCGTCCGTTGCACAGTCCCTTGGCATCGGGCTTGTGCATCAGGAGATTGCTCTTTGCCCCGATGCAAGTGTTGCCGAAAACATTTTTATGGCGACCACCAGCCGCCGCCGGTCTTTTTTGATGAATTACCGCAAGCTTGAGCGCGACGCACAAAAGGTCATGAACAGGCTTGCCCCCATTGATGTTCGCCAGAAGGTCGGTGATCTGACAATTTCCAGCCAGCAACTGGTGGAGATTGCCAAGGCGCTCACGCTCGATTGCCGCGTGCTGATCTTTGACGAGCCGACGGCTGCATTAACCGAGGCAGAAACGCGCATACTCTTTGAGATCATACGGGAACTGAAGACGCATGGCATTTCCATCATCTACATCAGCCATCGCATGGCAGAAATCTTCAACCTCTGCGACCGGGTAACGGTCCTGCGCGATGGGCGCTATGTCTCCACTGAAAATATCGCTGATATAACGCCGGACGATGTGGTGCGCCGCATGGTTGGCCGCGAGATCACGCAGCTCTATCCACCAAAACAGGAGAATGCCGCGCGCCCGGATGAGACAATCTTGTCGGTTCGCAATCTTGGCGACAGAAACCGGTTTGGCAATGTATCCTTCGATCTGGCTAAGGGTGAAATTCTTGGCATTGGCGGGTTGATCGGCTCGGGCCGCACGGAGATCGCCGAGGGCATTTGCGGACTGCGCACGATCGCCGAGGGTGAGGTACGCCTGCACAATCAGCCAAAAAGCATTCGAAACTATGCGGACGCGGTAAAAGCCGGAATTGTCTATCTCTCGGAGGACCGGAAGGGTTCCGGCGTTTTCCTTGATTTGTCGATTGCCCAGAACATTTCAGTTCTCAATCTGAATGCCGTAACGGGTCATCTTGGCCTGATCGACGCAAAGGCTGAGGGGCAGCTTGCTCGCAATTTCGCGCAGCGGCTTGGCGTGCGCATGAACCATGTAGACATGCCGGTATCCTCGCTTAGCGGTGGCAATCAGCAGAAAGTTGCCATTGCCAAGCAGCTTGCGGTGCAACCCAAGGTTATTCTGATGGACGAACCGACGCGCGGCATTGACGTTGGCGCAAAATCGGAAATCCATCTTCTGCTGCGCGAGCTTGCGCGTTCAGGCATCGGCATCATCGTTATTTCCTCTGAACTTCCCGAATTGCTTGGCCTGTGTGACCGGGTGCTGGTCATTCGCGAGGGCGCGGTAGCGGGCGAGCTTGGCAGCGACGAGATGAGTGAAGAAGCAATTATCCGGCTCGCATCGGGCCTGAAACAGACACAAGACGGGCAAACAACGCATGCATCAGAACATGCAGCCTGAAGAGAAGACAGTGGGAGATACACCAATGGCAGTCGATACGATGATGGCAAAGGATATGCGAGGTTCGCCCTGGAAGAAATTGGGGTCGATGCGTGAAGCAGGCCTGATCGCCATCATCCTTGCCCTTTGCATTGTGATGAGTTTTGTCTCTCCGCACTTTCTGACACTCGGCAATTTCCGCGCCATGCTGATGAGTTTTTCGGTGGAGGGTATTGTCGTTGTCGGTATGACCATCCTTCTGATCGTCGGCGGCATCGATCTTGCCGTTGGGTCGGTTGTCTGCTTTGCCATGGTGCTGTCAGGCACGCTTTTCCTCGCCGGGCTTGACCCATGGATAGCATCGCTCATTGGTATTTTTGCCAGCGGACTGATCGGTGGTGTGATGGGGTTCTTTGTAACGGTGGTGGGGCTCAATCACTTCATCACTTCGCTGGCAGGCATGGTGATCGTGCGCGGCCTCTGCCTGATCATCACCAAGGGAACGCCGCTTTCGCTCTTCACACTGCCACCAGCATTCAAAGCCGTGGGTCAAGGCTCGTTCCATGGCGTACCCTATGTCATTCTCATCTTTTTTGCGGTTGTCGTCCTCTTTGATTTTCTGCTTCGGCGCGCAACAGCCCTGCGCAAGGTTTTCTATACGGGCAGTAATGAAAAGGCTGCGCTCTATTCCGGCATCCGGACAAAACAGGTGAAGTTCTGGGTAACAGTTCTTTGCTCGACACTCGCTGGTTTTGCCGGTGTTATCTACATGTCGCGCTTTGGTGCAGCCACCCCAACATTCGGCGTTGGCATGGAGCTGAATATCATTGCAGCAGCGGTCATTGGCGGCGCCTCGCTCAATGGTGGCTCGGGTACAATTCTTGGCGCCATCCTTGGCATAGCCCTGTTGTCCCTCGTCACCAGTTCTCTGGTCCTGCTTGATGTCTCCGTCTACTGGCAGGACATGATAAAAGGCTGCATTCTTTTGGCCGCAGTCTCCATCGACCATTTCCTGCATAAGCGGAAGGCGTCCTGATCATGGCACTTATCAAACTCAACCAGAAACATGTGGCACCACGCGAGGAAATCGTTATCGCACGGCAGATGCATCAGGCACTCGTCCTGCATTTTCTGGAAGGACTGACGCAAGCGCAGATTGCCGAGCAGCTCGGGATTTCACAGCCAACGGTCAACCGCCTGATCAAGCGTGGCCGCCAGCTTGGCCTTGTCGAGATCAAGATCAAATCGCCGGTTGAACCTCTCGTTGATATGGAAGAGCAATTGCTGGCGCTTGGCGGCATCAGCCGGGCAATTGTTGTACCAACCGTATCAGACAATCCGCAAACAGCCCTTCAGGCGGTGGGTGATGCGGCTGCACGCCTGCTGCTCGAAGAGATCACCGATGGCGATACGATCTGCATTACCGGCGGCAAGGGCGTCAGCGCCGTGGTTGCCGGGTTGCAGGCACCGCGCCGTTTTGATGTCGAGGTAATCCCGGCCACCGGCTGTGTTCAGGGTAAGCATTACACCGATGTGAACCATGTCTCGACCCTGATGGCTGACAAGCTTGGCGGGCGCGCTTACCAGATTCATGCGCCGCTCTTTGCCGACAGTTCTGCCGAGCGTGCCATGCTGATCAACATGCGTTCGGTCGCAGATGTTTTCAAACGGGCACGCGAAGCGAAAATCGCCGTGGTGGGTATTGGTTCCATCCTATCGGATGACTCGAGCTATTATGACCTGCATCCCTCTTCCAGCACGGATCGCGATGCCATTGAACGCTCCGGCGCGCGCAGTGAATTGCTCGCTCACCTGCTCGATGATCGCGGACAGGTCTGTGACTACAGCCTGAACGGGTCGCTGGTTTCGCTGACGCTTGAGGAATTTGCGTCCATTCCAACCAAAATTGGCGTGGCGAGCGGACAAAACAAGGCGCGGCCAATCCTGAGCATTATGCGGGGCAATCACTTGGATACGCTGGTGACAGACGAAGCGACGGGGCAACGCATTCTTGATATTGCCGCTGAAGGAGGACGGATATGAGCAACGAACAACTGACGCGGGCCATTGGCAAGTCGAGCGTGCAGGCATCGGCCGTTGGGCTCGGAACCTGGGCCATTGGCGGCTGGATGTGGGGCGGCACGGACGAGCAAGAGTCGATTGCCGCCATTCAGGCTTCACTCGATGCTGGCGTGACGCTCATTGACACCGCTCCTGCCTACGGGCTTGGACGATCAGAGGAGATTGTTGGCAAGGCGCTCAAGGGTCGCCGCGACAAGGCAGTCATTGCCACCAAATGCGGCCTCGTCTGGCATACCCAAAAAGGCACGCACTTTTTCGATCAGGACGGCAAACCGGTTCACCGGTATCTCGGACGCGATGCCATCTTTCATGAGATCGAAGCAAGCCTGAAGCGTCTCGGCACCGATTACATCGACCTCTACATCACCCATTGGCAGGACCCGACCACACCAATCGAGGAAACCGTGCGGGCGCTGGAAGATTTGCGCAAAGCCGGAAAAATCCGGGCCATTGGTGCAAGCAATGTCAATCTTGCCGAATTGAACGCCTATATCGCAACCGGTTCTCTGGACGCGATACAGGAGCGGTTCAGCATGATCGACCGGGAGCTTGAGGCCGGTTTGTTGCCAACAACACGAAAAGCTGGTGTTGCAACGCTGAGCTATTCATCGCTCGCGCTGGGGCTGCTCTCCGGGACCGTTGATCCAAACAGGGTATTTGCCGGTGACGATCAGCGAAAAGACAATCCCCGGTTTTCCGTCGGCAACCGGTTGAAGGCAAAGCAATTTGCCGATGTCATCCGTCCCGTTGCGGACAAGCATGGTGCCAGTATCGCTCAGATCGTGATTGCGTGGACACTGGCCCAACCGGGCGTGACCTTTGCGCTGTGCGGGGCACGCAATCCCGATCAGGCGCTTGACAATGCGCGAGCTGGAACAATCCGGCTCGATACCGGAGACCTATCGGCCATTGACGCGGCCATCGCAGTGAAACTGGCAGACATGGACAGGTAAACAGGCTGCATCATGAACCGTGAAGAGATATTTGACGGACTTCGTCGGAGTCCGAAGGTGGACGTGTGCGTTGTCGGCGGTGGTATCAACGGCATCAGCGTGTTCCGCGAACTGGCCTTGCAGGGCGTCAACGTGCTGCTTGTGGAGAAACATGACTATTGCTCGGGCGCTAGTGCCGCCCTGTCGCGCATGGTGCATGGTGGCCTGCGCTATCTCGAAAACGGCGAATTCAGCCTGGTGCGTGAATCACTTGTCGAGCGTGATCGCCTTTTGCGCAACGCCCCTCACCTTGTCGCGCCATTGCCAACAACAGTTCCGGTCTTTGATGTTTTCTCCGGTCTTGCCAATGGCATTGTCCGGTTTCTGGGGTTGAGCCGCAGACCAAGCCGGCGTGGTGCTATCACGGTCAAAGCTGGCTTGAGCATTTACGACTTCCTGACGCGCAAACGTGCATTGATGCCGCGCCATCGTTTTCGCGGACGGCAGGCAACACTTGCCAAATGGCCAGCGCTTAATCCTGCTATCAAAAGTTCGGCCACCTATCATGATGCCTGGGTCAAACATCCTGAGCGTATCGGGATTGAGCTGCTGCAGGATGGTTTGTCAGCCGGGAACCATGCATATGCGCTGAACTATGCGGAGCTTAGGCGAACCGACCAAGGCGGTTTTGTCGTGCAAGACCATATCGCAGGTACGATGATGCCAATCGAACCCGCTTTCATCATCAATGCGACGGGCGGCTGGATTGATATTGCAAATACCACCCTGCTCCCCAAAACGGCACCTTCCACCCCATTGATGGGAGGCACAAAAGGTTCGCATCTGATCATCGACAACGCTGAACTCGCTGCCGCGCTTGATGGCCATATGATCTATTACGAGAATGAGGACGGGCGCATCTGCATCCTCTTTCCCTATCTTGGCAAAGTTCTGGTTGGTTCGACCGATATCCGCGTCGATGATCCGGAGAGCGTTTATTGCGAACCTGATGAACGGGATTACATCCTGCAATCGCTTGCCTTCGTGCTGCCTGATATTCGCATTCACCCGGAGGAAATCGTTTTCCAGTTTTCTGGCGTTCGTCCACTCCCGGCCAGCAAGGATGATTTCACGGGGCGCATCCCGCGCGACCACTATTGCACGATTGTTGAGGCGGATGAAAATGAGCCGCCGGTGCTGTGCATGATCGGTGGCAAATGGACGACCTTTCGCTCTTTCGGTGAACTTGCTGCCGATATGACATTGGAACGTCTGAAGCGGACACGGCAGGTAACAACCACAGCGCGCGCCATTGGCGGCGGACGAGAATTTCCGGATAATATAAGTGAATGGATTGCTCGCCGCTCGTCTGCCACGGGCGTTTCCCCGAAACGCATGATCGAACTCTTCGAGCGCTATGGCACCGATGCGGAAGCTCTTGCGCGCTTTATTGCCGAGAGCCCTGATAAAGCGATGCCCCACGCCGGATATTCGGTTCGGGAAATGCTGTTTCTCATCCTCAATGAAGCCGTCGAACACCTTGACGATCTGCTGTTACGCCGCACCACTTTGGCCATTAGCGGCCAACTGTCACTCGACATGGCGCAAGCGGCGCTCGATCTGCTTGCACACGAAAGAGATTGGGCACCCGCACGCCGAACTGCGGAGCTGAACCGCTTCCTCAAGCTTCTCGCCGAACGCCATGGCGTCGGCCTCGACACACTCACCGCACGCAATGAACAAGGAATACAATATGCGAAACAATCATAAGGTTCGTATGAACCGCCTATTTGGTGCCGGACGCTGCCTCGATGTGGCAATCGATCACGGCGTTTGCAACGAACCATCCTTTTTGAATGGCCTTGAGGATATGGAAGGGGTGGTGCGCGCGCTGGTAGCGGCCGGCCCAGATGCCATTCAGATGAATTATGGTCAGGCTGATCTTTTGCAGAATGTGCCCGGCAAGGATAAGCCCGCCCTTGTCATGCGTATCGACATGGGAAATCCCTATAATTCCATCCGCCATCGCGATATGTGGGCTGTCCTGCAAAATGAGGCTGAACCGCTGATCGGCGCGATTGCGATGGATGCGGCCTGCGTTGTCGTCAATCTCTTCATGCTTCCCGATGAGCCAGACCTGTTCCGCCAGTGCGTTCAAAACATTGCGCGGGTACGCGCTGATTGCGACAGATACGGTATGCCCCTGATGATTGAACCGCTTGTCATGCAGCCGGTGACAGAACGCGGCGGCTATATGGTGGATGGCGATGCGGACAAGATCGTCACGCTGACCCGCCTTGCCCGCGAGATGGGCGCTGATATCATCAAAGCGGACCCTACGACATCAGCGGAAGATTTTCATCGGGTGGTGGAGGCCGCACGGTGTCCGGTTCTGGTGCGGGGTGGCGGGAAGGAGGACCTGCGCCTTGTCTTTGAAAAGTCGGCAGCTTTGATGCAGCAAGGTGCAGTTGGCATGGTCTATGGGCGGAACATCTATCAGCACGCTAACCCGAGCGCAGTGGTGCGCGGGCTGATGGCCATCATCCACGACAATGCCAGCGGCGAGCAGGCCTACGCGCTCTACCAGCAGGGCTGAGAATAAAACAAGGACCTGAGGAGGGGTTCCGTATGGGAGAGTATTTATTGGGTCTTGATGCTGGCAACACCATCATCAAGGCGATCATTTTCGACCGGCAGGGCAATGAAATCGCTTCGGCGGCTGAGGAAGGGCACAGCAGCATGCCCTACCCCGGCCATGTTGAGCGCGGGCTGGACGAACTCTGGACCAATGCCCGAACAGTCATTCAAAGATGCATTAACGAGGCTGGAATAAATCCGGAGCAGATTGCTACAATCGGCTGCGCCGGACACGGTAATGGACTGTACACACTCGACCGCGCGGGCAACCCCCTGCTCGCCATCCAGTCTCTCGACACACGCGCAGCCGATCTGGTGGAAGAATGGCAGGCGCAGGGTGTTGGCGAGCGCACCTATCCGATTGGCTTGCAGCGGCCATGGCCATCGCAGACGCCGACGCTTCTCGCCTGGATCAAGCGCCACCGGCCCGAAACATTTGGCAAGATCGGTACCGTCTTTCTCTGCAAGGATTTCATCGTCAACCGATTGACCGGCAAGCGGGTGAGCGAGATGTCCGATATGGCGGGCTGCGGTCTCTTGAACGTCGCGGAACGCCGCTATGATCAGGAACTCATGACCGCCTTCGGACTTGGTGAATGCATGGATCTTTTGCCAAAGCTCATTGAAAGCGCAGATATAGCCGGAACAGTGACGCAGGAAGCAGCGGAAGCGACAGGTCTCGCCGCCGGAACGCCAGTTATTGGCGGGCTTTTCGATGTCATCGCTTCGGAGATTGGCTCTGGCGTAACCCGAACAGGTGCAGCCTCAATCATCGCCGGCACATGGAGCATCAATCAGGTGGTTGTCGATACGCCTCGCCTTGATGAACCGTTCTTCATGTCATCAACCTTTGATCGCGAGCGTTATATGGCAATCGAGTCGAGTGCGACATCGGCGGCCAACCTTGAATGGCTCGTGCGCGAGTTCTTCCATGGGGAACAGCCGGACGGGCGCTCTCCATTCGATGTCTGCTGTGAACTGGCATCGACGATAGAACCAGCCGCGAACGACCCGATCTATCATCCATTCCTTTATGGAGCCCAGCAGAACGGCAATGCCCGGGCAGGTTTTTATGGTGTTGCCGGGTGGCACACCAAAGGCCATCTGATCCGCGCTTTGCTGGAAGGCGTGGCATTTGGCCATCGCCAGCATATCGAGACATTGCGAGCCGCCGGTGCAAACTTTGATGAAGCTGTGCTTTCAGGTGGCGGTTCACGCAGCCTGTTCTGGCCACAGATTTTCGCGGATGTACTCGGTGTCCCCGTCACAGTGGCGCGGTCAAGCCAGACTGGGGCACTCGGTGCAGCGATAGCAGCGGGCACGGCCGTCGGCATATTTGCTGACTTTGAGGCTGGTGCCAGTGCGATGGTTAGCGCCGATCGCCATTATCGACCTGACGCAACACGGGCGGTTCACTATGCCCGCCGCTATCAACTCTACCGGGATATTGCCGATGCAATGGCCCCGATCTGGAAGCGCATGGCGGCGCAGGAACCCACAGCGACCGGAGTAGCCGCGTGAACGGGAGGCACAGTCAAACGGCAGTAGATGAAGGCGTCTATGACTTTATCATTATTGGAGCGGGGTCAGCGGGTTGCGTGCTCGCCAACCGGCTGTCTGCAAACCCGAAGAACCGCGTTCTCCTGCTCGAAGCGGGTGGTAATGATCGATATCACTGGATTCATGTGCCCATCGGTTATCTCTATTGCATGGGTAATCCGCGAACCGACTGGATGATGAAAACCAACGCGGAAACCGGTCTCAACGGGCGCTCGCTTCCCTACCCCCGCGGCAAGGTGCTTGGCGGCTGTTCGTCCATCAATGGCATGATCTACATGCGTGGACAGGCGGCCGATTATGATGGCTGGCGGCAGGCGGGTAATACCGGTTGGGGTTGGGATGATGTACTTCCCTATTTCGTGAAATCCGAAGACAATTATCGTGGCTCGTCTTCCATGCACGGCGCTGGCGGTGAGTGGCGCGTGGAACAACAGCGGCTTTCATGGCCCATCCTTGATGCGTTCCGCGATGCAGCCGAAGAGCTTGGGATCAAGAAGACCGATGATTTCAACTCAGGCGACAATGAAGGATCAGGATACTTTGAAGTCAATCAGCGTGGCGGCATTCGTTGGAATACGACAAAGGCGTTCCTTCGCCCGGCTCTGAAGCGGCCAAATCTTCGCGTATTGACGGGTGCGGAGGTCCAAAAGCTGGAATTCACCGGCAAGCGCGCAACGGCTATCCGCTACCAAAAGGATGGGCGGCTTTGCAAGGTAACGGCTACCGGGGAAATCATCCTGTCCGCTGGTGCGATCAACTCGCCCAAAATCCTTGAACTTTCAGGAATTGGCAGCCCCGAGATACTCAAGGAAGCGGGACTTGAGCCCCTCCACGACCTTCCCGGTGTTGGCGAGAATTTGCAGGATCATTTGCAGATACGAACGGTCTTCCGCATTGACGGCGCGAAGACACTGAATCAGCTTTACCATAACCTTTTCACACGGGCAGGGATGGGATTGGAGTATATTCTTCGCCGCTCCGGTCCCCTCTCCATGGCACCGAGCCAGCTCGGTATTTTTGCCAAGAGCGACCCGGCATTGCTGACGCCCGATCTTGAATATCATGTCCAGCCGCTCAGCACGGATCGGCTTGGTGAACCACTGCACCGCTATCCTGCTGTGACGGTTTCAGTGTGCAATCTGCGCCCGGAAAGTCGCGGTACGGTACATATCTCCGGACGGGATACGGGTGAGCAACCTCATATCAGGCCAAACTATCTGTCCACTGCCGGTGACAGATTGCTCGCAGCCGGATCGATCCGTCATGCGCGCAATCTCATGGCAACAAGGACTCTGGAGAAATATCAGCCGATTGAGATGCTGCCGGGCACGCAATATCAGAGTGATGATGAGTTGATCCATCGCGCCGGAGATATTGCCACAACGATCTTTCATCCTGTGGGGACATGCAAGATGGGCAATGACAACCGGGCTGTCGTTGGTCCTGACTTGCGGGTGCATGGGCTGGAAGGATTGCGCGTTGTCGACGCCTCCATCATGCCGACAATTGTCTCCGGCAACACGAACTCGCCTGTCATCATGATTGCAGAAAAGGCCGCCGATCTTATTCTGGAACGAAGCTGAAAGCGTCAAAATTTGTCTGTGAAGAATTGCGACATGGAGACAATCTTCCACGAATAACTGTAAACTGCCGCCCAAGACAAAGGACATGATTTGGAAACGGCGCTTTACCTTCCCATCAAAGGCTTCCTCGAAGAGGCCGGTTATAATGTAAAGGGCGAAATCGTTGGCTGTGACATCGTCGCCCTGTCCGATGGCGAACCGCCGCTTGTTGTCATTTGCGAACTGAAAGTCAGTTTCAATCTTGAGCTTATTTTACAGGCTGTCGACCGCGCCACGGCAAGCGATGAAGTCTGGATCGCAGCACGGGTTTCAGCCAAGGGTAAGGGACGCGAAAGTGATCGCCGTTTTCGCAACCTCTGCCGTCGCCTCGGTTTTGGCATGCTTGGCGTTGCCGATAACGACGTCGTCAGCGTCATTGTGAGCCCTGAAGCGCCGATGCCTCGAAAGAATGCGCGTAAACGATCGCGTCTTGTCAGGGAACATCAGCGACGCAAGGGCGATCCGACGTTAGGCGGCGGAACCCGCAAGCCGATCATGACGGCCTACCGTCAGCGCGCCCTCGCCTGCGCTCAGGCTTTGCAGCAAGGTCAATTGCGCCCACGCGATTTGCGTGACACGGCGCCCGATGCGGCAAAGATTCTGCTGACGAATGTTTACGGCTGGTTCGAGCGTGTCGATCGCGGCGTTTACGCATTGACAGAGCTGGGTGTCGAAGCTCTCAAGCGTTGGCCGCCGCGACCGGTGAACGAAGTCAATCTGCCCGAATAATACGAACTTAATAGGCTTATGCCTGTTCCAGTTCCGGCACGGCGCTGTCGAGAATCTGCTGGGGATCTCCCGGTTGCACAAGGTGGATGTTCGCACCACTTGTTCCAGCGCCCAATCCCGATTTCAGAACCTGCTGGCCATCATAATGCCCGCCATTCTGGGTGCGGAACGGGATAGGTTGCTCGTTGAACAGGTTTGCAATGCGGAGCTTGTATGCTTCGGCAGTCGCAGGCCAATCGGCTTCGGAGAGCCTGTTGCTCTGGTAAATTGTAAAGGGCGGCAGCACTTCCATACCCGGATAGAAAAGCATTCCGTGCTGGATAGGCCAGAGAATATCCTCAATCCGCCCGTTTACACCGCGCTCGCTGTAATGCGGTTCCCGGCCGCCAATCGTGACTGCAAGCATGGCCCGGCGCCCGCTAAGAGTGCCTTCGCCATAACGATCGCCCCACCGTTCACCGCCATGGGCACCGATGCCATAGGCAAAGCCAAAAGCGAAAACCCGATCAACCCAGCCTTTCAAAATAGCGGGCATTCCAAACCACCATAGCGGGAAACTGAACAGCACGGCGTCCGCCCATAACAGCTTTTGCTGTTCGGCTGCGATGTCAGGAGACTGGGTGCCTGATGCGAGAGCATGGCGAGACTCGGCGATATAGTTCAGTCGATCAGGCTTGGCCTCCTCAAGAAAATCCTGCCGGTCCGCGATAGCCTTCCAGCCCATGGCATAAAGATCGGAGACCTGCACGTCGTGCCCCTGCGCAATGAGGGTTTCGATGGCCAGATCTTTCAGAGCGCTGGTCAGGGATTTTGGTTCGGGATGCGCGTGAATAATTAGAACATTGCTCATTGGCTTACTCCTGATTTCAATGAACTTTATGTGGCCCAAACTCTGCCATTCTTGAAATCGAAGTTTTAATGTGCTGGTATAACTTACATGGATATCAACCGTCTCGACCTGAACCTGCTCGTTACGCTGGATACGCTGCTTGCCGAGCGGAACGTCACCCGTGCAGCCGAGCGGCTCAATCTCAGCCAACCGGCTCTATCGGCGCGACTTGCCCGGTTGCGGGATATTCTCGGGGACCAGCTGTTATTACCGGTTCAGCGCGGCATGGTGCCGACCCAGCGCGCGCTGGAGTTGCAGACGCCATTGCATGAGGCACTGGAAAGTGTTCGGCGGGTTGTTGCGGAAGGCGCTTCGTTCGAGCCATCCACAGCGGTCGCCACGATATCCATCGTCGCCAGCGATTACGTGCAATATTCCATATTGATGCTTCTTGCCGCCGCATTGCGCACGGAAGCACCTGGAGTGAGGATCGCCTGGCGATCCATTGAAGCGTCGCAGCTTATACCGCCGATGGAACGCGGCGAGGTTGATCTGGCGCTTATCACGCCCGATATCGCCCCGGAACAGCTACGGATGAGAAAACTCTACCGTGAACGCTATGTTGCGATTGTCCGCACTGACCATCCAATCGTGCGGGGAAGTATCGATCTGGACATTTTTTGCGCGCTTGATCATGTCATTGTCTCGCCGCAGGGCGGCGGCTTTACCGGACCGACGGATGAGGCACTTGAAGCTGTCGGTCGCAACCGGCGTGTTGTCCTGTCCACTCCGGGGTTTCTTATGGTGCCGGAGCTGATTGAGCGGTCGGATATGATCGCGCTGGTTCCCTACCGAATAGCGCGGGATCGCTCGCAGCGCCTGCAAATATTGGAGCCGCCACTGATCGTTCCGGGCTTCAGTATAGCGATGGTCTGGCACGACAGGACGACGACGCATCCCGTGCAACGCTGGCTGCGGGAGAAGATCGCGGCAATTGCGACCGGCGATCCCGGCCCCGCGTGATAACGGCGCGTAAGGCAAACTGGGCCAGCGACTTACCGCCCTTCACGCTTTAGTCAAACTTTATCCCTTTGTGCTAAATCCCATCGCAGCAAGATTATTTAATCCGCTCCGTCGGGGCGGTCCAAGAGGTGTGATGGAATGACAGAAACCGAACCGGAAAAACGAGCCCTCGGCGACAGCGATCGAAAGCTCTTGAGTCACTTGAGAATACACCGGCGAAAAAACCGCGATCTCAAGCCTGCCAAACTGGTACCCAATCTAACTCCGGGTCAGAGGATAGCCGATCAGGTTGCCGCAACCATGGGGTCGTGGCCCTTCATAATCATTCAGACGGTAATATTGTTTGTCTGGGTTGTGCTGAATGTCACCGCCTATGTACAGCGCTGGGACCCCTACCCATTCATTCTCCTCAACCTCGCCCTTTCTTTTCAGGCGGCCTATGCGGCACCGTTCATCATGATGAGCCAGAACCGCCAACAGGATATAGATCGGAGAGATGCGGAAGACGATTACAAGATCAATATCAAAGCTGAACTTGAGATCGAATTGTTGCACGAGAAGATGGAGCTTCTGCACCAGAAGATCGATTTTCTAAGAGAGAAGGAAGTCCTGTCTCTCATAGAGGAAGTCCGGCGTCTCTGTGATCAAAGAGCTGGTAAATAGTTTTAGCATGAACGGGATGGTGCAGCCATGTAAGCATGGCTGGACTGCGGGGTCACGCGTCCCGGGAAAATACGATTGCCGTGAAAAGCAGAACCCCGGCAAGCACAATAAACGACCCGATGCCAACCAACGCGTCCATTGCCGGATTGCCTTGCAACATCAGATAAAGTCCAACGGTCATGACGATGACGCCAATCGTGTAAACGACAAACTGGATCATCGGCAGCCTGCCGCCAGCCTTCGCTGGATTAAGCGCAAAATAAATGCCGAAAATGGCACTGCTGACCCAGCCCAGCAGGTTGAGATGGGCGTGAGCCGGATAGGTGTTGTGATTGCCCGATATCCCCATGTGCAATCCCATGACGATGCCAACCAGAAACAGGATCGTTGCGGTTTTAAAATACAGTTGCGAAATCCGTGGCATGATGCGCTCTCTTGTTGTGCTGCCGCACCGCGAAAATGATATCGCGGGCGGCGAGCCTGTTGTGTTGACCGAGGCAATGCATCCCCCCTTTCCTTCAGGGAATATGATGCGCCTCTTCGTCATATGTGCTGTCTTTGCCCGAGAGCGACGGGGTGTGAACAGTTGTCATTTGCCAGCCAGTTGCGCGGCAAATAAGCCTGTTTGGTTGGATCGCCGTATGCTGAGAGAGATTAGAGAGCCGCCCGTTATCGGGCCGCTGCCTCTGACAGGTTCTTGACGGAACCAATGAGTTTGTGACGCCCGTCCTGAAGATGTTCCGTCAATTTCTGTACTGCGAGCAATTCATCGCCCTGACGGCACGCCATTATAATTCCCCTATGTCCATTGTTCGAAATACCTCGAAAATCGATATTTGACATGAAGATGCGAACATAGCGGTCAGCGGCACCATGCTGGGCTTCAATAAGCGAGAGCAGCCGCGTGTTGTGGCATGGATTGTACAGTGTCATGTGAAACGCCAGATTTAACGTGCCCCAAAGGCTGATATTGGGCTCTTCGTCAATCTGGTCCTGTATGCGTTCTGCTTGATCCAAAATCCCGGTGGTCAAAAAGGGAAAGGCCAGACGCAAGGCCGCGCTTTCAAGCAACTCCCGAACCGTGAAAATCTCGCTTATTTCCACCGCATCCATCTGCGCGACGAAAGCCCCACGCGTCGGATGAATGGAAACCAATCCCTCCGCCTCCAGCAATCGCAATGCATCACGAACAGGCATACGGCTGACACCAAATCGCGATGCCAGATCGTCCTGCCGCAATGCAGCACCTGATAAAATCGTACCTTTGACGATAGCTTCCCGCAAAGTGTTGGCAACCTGGTCTGCCGCCGTTTGCGGCTTCTTCATCTCGCTGCCGAACAGCTTGTCCAACGGACTCATTTCACCCCCTTATACTTTTCATCTGGACATGCCTGAGAGGGCTATTGAATGTCAACTCACGAACTTGTATACGAGTATCCCAAATTAAACCGGCGTAGAGAATGACGCAACTTCAGACGGCCTTGTCTCTCCGGGCCATTCAAGTTTCATCTCCATCCATGCCGATTTCACAGACTTAAAAGGTTCAAGCATGTCACCTCGCTCGTTCACACCATCGCGACCAGAAAAGATCGCGAGGACTGGGCTGATCGAGAATCTCGGTATCCATATTCACAATAGATTTGATCGCTCGCCGCCCTGTTCAGCGAATTCGTAGCTTCCAGCATTTGCGGAATTCATGACGCAGCGAGCGGTCGGGATCAGAAGGAATTGAGAATGATTGAAACATCCCTAGCGCAGATTACTGGGCTGATTGGCCAGATTTATCTGGCCGCCTTCGATCCAACGCAATGGACGCCAGCCATTCAGTCAACGCGCCAACTGCTCAACAGTTCGGCCGTATGCCTCACCAATCACGCCAACAATGGAACAGCAACCTGGGCCTTCAATACCGATCAGGATGAGGGTTATTTTCGAAAATATGTCGAAGAACACACCCAGACAAATCCCTATGTGACCTCGCTATCGGCGGGACCATTGCATCGCATCGTCGCTGACAGAAATCTTTTCGATGTGGATACGTTCCGGCGCAGCACCTTCTGGAACGAATGGATGAAGCCGCAGGATATGTATGACGGCTTATGCTGCAAACTTAACCACACAGCGACGGGCCTTACATTCGTTGACATCAGACGTGGGCCCAACCAGCCATCTTTCGAAAACAGCGAAGCGGAGCTTTTTGCGCTTCTGACTCCACACTTCGAACGGGCAAGCCAGATCAACGAACAGATGCGGCTTGCCAATGCCTTGACGGCAACCTTCTCCCGCTTGCCCTTTGGCGCCGTGGTGGTGGATGCGGATCTGCGCATTCTCGAAATGAATGACCCGGCCGGAGTGCTGCTGGATACGGGCCATGCTGAGCTGGCGCGGCGTAATGGCTTTCTGACAGTCCAGTCCCAGTCATTGCGTCAATTGAAAAAGCTGGTAGCTGAAGCATGTGGCCTTCACATGAACGGCGTGGTCGGCTCAGGTGGTCGTGTCATTATCGAATCCTCCGGGGATGCCGGGCAGGTGGCCGATTACGTGCTGGAAATTGCGCCCGTGTTTGATTCGCCCTTTGCTGGATTGACGAGCGGTCGCTGCGCCATTGTCATCATCAAGAAGATCGACATGGGTAATCCTGATGGTTTCGATGAGCAGATCCGGGCAATCTTTAAACTGACACCCTCGGAATCCCGATTGGCCGCGCTGCTCGCCAGCGGCTATTCCCTGAAGGACGCGGCGATGGAAACAGGTCTGAAGAACAGTACGGCCCGCGCTTATCTCGAGCGCCTGTTTCACAAGACCGGCACCCATCAGCAAAGCCAGCTGGTGGCCTTGCTCAAGAATGCTGCGCCTGTCCTGCTGAAGAATGGGCATTAGAACAGGAGTTTAACGGCTTGCGGAAAAAAGATGCCCGGTCAATCGACCGGGCATCTTCACGGCTGGCTTGGGAAGATCACCGCTTATTGCGGAACGTAGGTGTAAGCCCCGTCCTTGTTCTTTTTCCATTCATACATGATGTAACCCGGCAGCTTTGGATCACCCTTGTCATCAAAGGCAATCTCTCCCAGAACCGACTTGAATGGTCCTTTGGTCTTCAGGGTCTTGGCAACAGTTTCCGGATCATTGGTCTTGGCAGCTGTTGCTGCTGCGGCAAGAACCTGAGCCGCCGCATAGGAATACAGCGTATAGGCTTCAGGTTCAAAACCAGAGGTACGGAACTTGTCGACAATCTTCTTATTGGCAGGATTGGTGCGTGGATCAGGACCGAATGTGTTCAGCGTTCCCGCCACCGCGTCACCTGCAATCGCAGCCAGTTCGGTGTTTGCAATGCCGTCACCTGATATAAATGTAACCTTCAAGCCCTGATCAGCCAATTGGCGAATGATCAAACCGCCTTCCGTATGCAGACCACCCCAGTAAAGGACGCTGACCCCCGCCTGTTTGGCTTTGGAGATAAGCGCGGAGAAATCCTTGTCGCCAACATTCACACCTTCATAAAGGGTTGTCTTGATCCCTTTGCCTTCCAGCATCTTCCGGGTTTCATCGGCAAGCCCCTGTCCATAGGGCGTCTTGTCATGGATAACAGCAATTTTCGAATTCTTGAAATGCTTGGCAATATATTCGCCAGCAATACCACCCTGCTGATCATCACGACCGCAGGTGCGGAATGTGTTCCAAAGGCCGCGCTCTGTGAACACAGGGTTGGTTGCGCCGGGCGTGATTTCAACAATGCCATTTTCCGCGTAGACTTCGGATGCCGGAATGGAAACACCGGAATTATAGTGGCCAATCACATATTTGACGCCATCAGCAACAAACTTGTTGGCTACCGAGACACCCTGTTTTGCATCGGAAACATCATCGCCGAGCACAAGCTTGACCTTCTCGCCATTGATGCCTCCGGCAGCATTGATCTCGGCAATAGCGGCTTCAGCCCCTTTTTGGATCTGAGCACCGACAGCAGCATTTGGACCAGTCAGAGGAGCACCGATACCGACCAAAAGATCCGCATATGCCGTTCCGCCCAACACCAACATTGCGGCGACCGCAACACCCGATAGTAATGACGTCTTCATCTTGAACTCCAGATTCAATGTTAATAATTGGCTGGTCTGGCAAGGTTTTACCCGGCAGCCATTTCGCATCCGCGCTCTTTGGAAGGCGCAGCGAGAATGGCTAACTTTTTACGATTGCGGTGAGTTCTGAACAGTTGGCATATGCCATCCATATGATTATTCAGCGTCGCCATTGATGCCAGCTGCGTAATACATTGCGAGCAGCACGGCAAAATTCCCGCCGAATGGCTTTAATTGGCTCATCATTGGCATATGACAACTGTACAGAATTCGCGGCTTACCTAAAACGTCCCCTAGCATTGCTTGAGAGAAAACTCAGACTCTCGCAAAGAGGTTCGGACATGAAGCATTTCCTATTGGAAGGCGAACGCCTCGTCGTCCCAGAAGAGCTATTCGGGCGGCTACCCCAGCATCACCAGTTTCTCCAGAAAGGCCATGGTTTGCCAGTGTTTCAACTGGACCGTTCCAACCATTGTCATGTGAAAGGGATAAATCCATGTTTTTAAGATCAAGCGCCTGGAGTTACGAAACAGGGTCCACCGGTGGTCTGGCTATCGGTTACGCGGTTGGTTCTGGCGGCAAGATTTTCCTGCACGATCCTTCGGGAGTACAGAAAAGCTTCTGGTATGGCGGTCTGGGGGGCGGAATTGGCGAGGAAGCCAGACTCGGCAAATTTAAAGCACCCACCTTCAAGATCAAAGGATCATCGGTTGGGGCTGCGGGGTCACTGACATCCTACCCAAGCTGGGGCAAAGTCTACATGACTGACGCCTTCAAAGGCACCGAATTGGCCGAATCGGACATTCGGGGGGCGACTGTCTATATCGACGCGGCAGCAGGCATTGTCGCTGGCTTTAGTGGCTCCGCAATGATCTTGGGAATAGATCCATTGCCATTGATCATCGGATTGACCAATCCCCTCATGATGATGTACGCGCAATTCGCCATCTGGCGCGCACCGGCTGTGTTGATTATGGGCGGTGTTAATGTAGGATTCCAGGCTGGCATGGGTATCGGCGCACTGGCTGGCTACCTTCGTTAGTCAAGACCGAGTAAATCAAACCCGTTTTCATGGGGTCTGATGGCATGTTCTCCATGCCGTCATGTCCTTTATTCACGATGTGGTCAAAATAATCAGTCACATCTGTCGGAAACGACTAAGCCCGTTCGTCATCATCAGGATACATCAATCGTTTGGCTATTCAGACGATTGCCGTTATCTCTGTCCGAAGTCCAGTTAAGGCAATATCATGACCAATGACTCCTCCACCTATAGCGATGCATCGGCACCAGAATCTGTTGTCGAAGACCACAGTGCTCGCAATAAACTTGTCATCGCTCTGCTTTTGGTATCGGCATTTGTCGTTATTCTTAATGAAACGATCATGGGTGTCGCACTACCGCACCTGATGTCCGATCTTGGCATTACCGCCAGCGCCGCCCAATGGCTCACGACAGCTTTCATGCTGACGATGGCTGTTGTCATCCCTGTTACCGGCTATCTGCTGCAACGCCTCAATACGCGTCCTGTATTCATTCTTGCCATGTCCTTGTTCAGTGCCGGCACACTGATTTCAGCGCTTGCGCCGGGTTTCGCCGAGCTTGTCGTCGGGCGTATTGTTCAAGCATCAGGCACAGCGATCATGATGCCGCTGCTTATGACAACGGTAATGAACCTTGTGCCACCGGAAACGCGCGGCAAAACCATGGGAAACATCTCGATTGTCATTTCGGTTGCACCGGCAATCGGGCCGACAATCTCGGGCTTGATCCTGTCAGCGCTCGACTGGCGTTGGCTGTTCCTTCTGGTGCTGCCAATCGCACTTGGCGCGCTGGCACTGGGTGTGTCGCGGATAAAGAACGTTACAGTGCCCACGACAGCACCAATCGATGTCCTCTCCATATTCCTCTCTGCCATCGGCTTTGGCAGCTTTGTCTATGGTCTCAGTGGACTGGGTGAAGCAGCGCTTCATCCTCCTGTCATCTCGCCGTGGATTCCGCTCCTGATCGGTGCAGCCGTGATCGCAATTTTTGTTTTGCGTCAATTGCAGCTGCAAAAGCAGGACCGGGCACTTCTTGACCTGCGCACGCTGACGACAAAAACATTCACGATCGCGGTGGTCATGATGGCCATCTTGATGATGTCGATGTTTGGCGTCTTCATTCTTCTGCCGATCTATCTGCAGAATGTGCTGGGGCTAACCACTTTGCAAACCGGGCTTCTCTTGTTGCCGGGTGGGTTGATCATGGGTCTGTGTGCGCCAAAGGTCGGCAGCCTGTTTGATAAATATGGGCCAAAACCATTGGTTATTCCGGGTGCAATTCTGCTCAGTCTCGTAATGTGGGGTCTGATCTTCGTGCAGCAGGATACACCGTACTGGATGCTATTGATCGCGCATATCGTGTTGAGCATTGGGCTTGCTTTGATGTTTACGCCGCTGTTCACCGTCAGCCTGGGATCACTGCCACCCAGACTTTATTCCCATGGCAGTGCCATGATCGGCACCACCCAACAGGTTGCCGGTGCCGCTGGTACAGCGCTGTTTGTTGCCATCATGACTTTGCGCGCAGCGAGTGTCAGCGCTGGCGGTGGCGATATCCTCGCCGCAACAACCGGCGGCATCAAAACAGCGTTTCTTTGCGGGGCGATCATTTCGCTTGGTGCGGTTCTGGCATCCTTCTTCGTCAAGAAGCCTGCGGCATAACCAACCGTTGATTGTCATGAGACGAATAAGCCCACGATACTTAAATCGTGGGCTTATTTTTTGAAGAGCCACAACGGCAATCCGTCTGGCCTGTTACATCGTTATACGAGAGCAATGGGCTGCAATGATGGTCCAAGCGCCTGATGTACGGCTCCAGACGCGCGTATAGGCCAATTTTTCCGAGAACTTTTCACCATAATAGGCTCCGGCGACTCGCGCTCTCAATGAAACCAGTGCCGCATTGTCCAGCGGCTTGATGATACGATCAAGAATCTCGATCTGCACGAGTTCCAGAACACCACTGCGGTAGACTTGAAG
Source organism: Phyllobacterium sp. T1293 (assembly GCF_020731415.2). Classification (NCBI taxonomy): domain Bacteria; kingdom Pseudomonadati; phylum Pseudomonadota; class Alphaproteobacteria; order Hyphomicrobiales; family Phyllobacteriaceae; genus Phyllobacterium; species Phyllobacterium meliloti. The sequence continues at coordinate 244,416 of NZ_CP088275.1, forward strand.
ATCGTCTGCCTTACTGGCACGGCGACCCTGATGATCAATGAAAATAAGATCGTCAGACAGCAGCGTGTCCAACGCCTCGACATCGCCAGCCAACATGGCGAGCCGCAGACGCTCTTCGCATTGTTCAATAACAGCTTCATCAATAGTGTCGGATGCGATGGTCATCGTGTTATCCCCTCCCATATACCGCATCGGCCCGTGCCATGGAGGCTATGGACTGAACCGTAAAAGCAAAATCTATAGTCCTGTTCACCCGATACTCAATACCAAAGTGGACCGGACTTTTACCGGGCCTCGGCGGAGGCCAGCCCATAAAAGCTAACCTGCCATACCTGAACAAGGCATTAACCATAAAAACTCTCTGGAATAAACTCCGTTGCGACATTCCGTGCAGAGCCGGGAGATGCCACGCGCAATTCGGCTATGTATTGCCCGGTGGAAAACACGCCAACAAATGAAAATCTATTCACGGCGAAGGCGATAGAGGCTACATCAGCGCATCATTCTCGTGCAAAGATTGGATCTGCCTATGACTGACACTGTCCTCGATCGCTTCCTTCGCTATGTGGTTATCGATACTCAATCGGACCCCAAGTCATCCGCGCAGCCCACCACCGAGAAACAGAAGAATCTGGGACGGCTTCTGGTCGAAGAACTGCTGGCAATCGGCTTGTCCGATGCGCATCTCGACGAGCACGGCTACGTCTACGCGACGGTTCCCTCGAACGTTGACAAACCGGTGCCGGTCATTTGCTTCTGCTCGCATATGGACACCGCGCCTGATTTCACCGGCACAAATGTCAAACCGCAAATCCTGCGCAATTACGCTGGCGGCGACATCCAGCTTTCAGGCGATCCGCAACAGGTTATTCGTGTCGCCAACAATCCGGTGCTGCATGACCAGATCGGCAATGACATTATTACAACCGATGGGACAACGCTGCTTGGTGCCGATGATAAGGCAGGACTTGCCGAGATCATGAGCATGGCCCAATTCCTGATTGATAATCCTGATATCAAACACGGGACCATCAAGCTCCTCTTCACCCCCGATGAAGAAGTCGGGCGTGGTGCGGATAAAGTCGACCTTAAAAAGCTTGGCGCACAGTTCGCTTACACCGTCGATGGTGAAACCGCCGGGCATATCGAAGACGAGACATTCTCTGCCGACGGTGTAGATGTCACCATTCAGGGTGTTGCCATCCACCCCGGCTTTGCCAAGGGTAAAATGGAGAACGCGATCAAGATTGCTGGTGCGATCATCAATCGCTTGCCGAAGGATATTGCACCAGAGGCGACATCCGGCAGAGACGGTTTTATTCACCCGACAGGTGTGACCGGTTCGATGGAAAAGGCCGCTCTCAGTTTCATCATCAGGGATTTCAATGATGATGGGCTTGCCGCCAAGGAAGCCCTGATTGAGACGGTGGTGAAAGAGGTCATTGCTGAATATCCCGGCTCTTCCTACACCTTCAAGGTCACGCAGCAATATCGCAATATGAAAGTCATTCTCGACCAGCATCCGGAGATAGTCGAGAACGCACTTGAAGCGGTACGCCGTGCAGGAATGGAACCGGTGCGCGGCAGTATCCGGGGCGGCACAGATGGCTCCCGGCTGTCCTTTATGGGTTTGCCTTGCCCGAACATCTTTGCGGGCGGCCACGCCTTTCACTCACCACTCGAATGGGTCAGCAGGCAGGATATGGAAAGAGCCGTCAAGACGCTCGTCGAGTTGGCGAAAATCTGGGAAGAGCGCGCCTGATTACCCTTTTTCGCAGGTTTTCCGCAAGTTATTGAGCGATTGCGGAAGACCTGCGGCTTATGATCCGTTGGGGCTATTCACTTTATCCCCGGCCCAAGTCCCGGCCGCGCCACCTCTCGCCTTCCATGTTTCCCATCCGTCCCCCCGAAATTGCTAGCATAGCTTTGGTAGTTGACTTCCAAAACGTTTCGGAAAACTATAAAATGGGCGTTTCCGGGAGGGGGCATGTCCAATCTTAAACAACTGGCGCAATCGCTTGGTTTATCCATTACCACGGTTTCACGGGCTCTGGACGGCTATTCGGACGTATCGGCAAAAACGAAGGCGCGGGTTCTGGAAGCCGCTGCCAAGTCCGGATACCAGCCCAACGTAGCCGCCCGCCGTTTGCGCCGTCAACGCGCCGAACTTGTCGCCGTTACGCTCCCAACGGCTCCCGGTCATATTGGACCACCCCATTTCCTCGACATCCTTTCCGCATGTGCGGAACATCTGGCGCTATCCGGCCTTAACCTTGTCATTGCTCCCGTCCCGCGCGGCCAAAGCGAGCTGGAAATGTGCCAGCGCTTTGTCGATGGCCAGCGTGTCGACGCCATGCTGCTGGTGCGCACCAAACGCAATGACGAACGGGTGGAATTGCTTCAGTCGCGCGGTATCCCGTTTGTTACGCTGGGCCGGACAGAATCTGCCAAACCCCACGCTTTCCTCGATGGCGACGGCTTTGCTGGCTTCCGCGATGCGACGCTGCGATTCATCGCTGATGGTCATACCCATATCGGGCATATTGCCGGGCCACAGGCATTTTCGTTTGCCCACCACCGCCGCATGGGTTGGGAAGCTGCTCTTGGCCAAACCGGATTGTCATCGGCGCTTCTGGCAGAGGGCGATCCAACCGAGCAAGGCGGTTATGCCGCCGCAAAAGCCCTGATGAGCGGGTCAGTCAAACCGACGGCCATCCTTTGTGCTACCGATGAAATGGCCGTTGGCACCTTACGTGCCTTGCGCGAAGTCGCCTGCGGAAATGCGGTCAGCATTATCGGCCATGATGATTTGCCAATGAGTGCGTTTACCGATCCGCCCCTGTCAACCATGCGTGTGACGGGCGACGATATCGGCGTTCGCATAGCCTCGCTGTTGCTACGGGCCATTGACGGAGAAGCCCCGGAAGCCCTGCAGGAAATCCATCCGGTGGAATTTCTGCCCCGTGCCAGCCACCGCCGGGCGCAACGGCTGGCCGCCAATGATGCGGGTGTTCAAGCAGAAGAATAGCCGAATGTCAGCACGAGCCGCGCGATCAGCTTCTTGTCTTGTTCACCACGGCAGACCAATTGCGATACGGCGCCCGGAATGTCGGCACGCGCTCGGCAACTCCTGGTAGCCTGTCAAAGCTTTGGTGCGGTTCCGATTGATACCAGAAAGCCACCGAAGAAATGTCATCCGAACGGCCATTGGCATGGCCATGTTCAATCGTAACGCGGATGCTTTTGTGGAAGATAACCGGGTCTTCAATATGCCAGCGATAGAGCGTAACCGGCTCTGTCCAGTTGGGTCCACCCGCAGCAATGATGCCATGATAGGGACCGCTATAGGTCTGGGTCGGGCACCATGCCGTGTTGAAGTAATCCTCGGTCCCAGTGCCATGCAGGGTCGGCGGCCAGGCGTCATTCGCACCCGGCACAGATTCAGCGCGATCTGCAATCAGCTTCGCTTTGGGACCAATACGCGGATCGGGTTTGCGGATCGTATCGGGGACCGAGATTCCGGCTTCACCATCGATGAAGATCATATCATCGCCCTCGCCGTACCAGTCCCAGACGGCGGACCGCCTGCGCGAATAAACGCTGAAGAGAACACCGACATAGTGACCATGCCCTGTTGCATTCAGGATGGTGTAGTTCTCCTTGCCATCGACATTCTCGCTGCCGAACAAAACCTGCTCGTTCGTCCTTCCTTCCTCGCTTGGCGCGTGCGGCCGGTCCTGCCGGTACTGGGCATGGAAACGTCCCATATCCTCGTCAAGCGTCTCGTGCAGTTCAAGATCGACATAGTAATAGAACAGGAGATCGTGTTCCGCCTCATTGGTGATCGTGAACTTCATGTGTGAGGCAAACGGCATGGGAAAATAGCAATTGAAAGCCTTGCCATCCTCCGGACTGGCCTGCATCGGCAAGCTCGCATAATTGCGGGTTTGCGCATGGCCCATCCCGAAAAAATCTCCGATCGGGGTTTCAATGCTTGGCTCCGCTTCGCCATCCCACCAGGCACGCAGGACAATTTTGCGCAGGAAGCTCTCGCTTTCGCAGGCAAGGGTTGACCAGATGTGTGTGATAATACCGGCCCCGGTATGTTCGGCAATGACCACTGTCTCGCCGGGCTCAATATGCAGACGATCATCATTGCCTCCCGTGCGGTCAAAACTCGAGAACCGGCGGGTTTTGGCCTTGCGCAGTTTTGCCAGACCGCGAAGCGGTGAAAGTGCGGCATCGGTCATGCTGGTTCTCCTGTGGAATGGTGCGCGGTCATTTCAGGCCACTGGTCTTGATGGAATTGATAATTTGCCGCTGGAAAATCACGAACAGGGCAAGCGTCGGAATGGCGACGATCGTCGACGCGGCCATCATGTAGTTCCATGCCGCCGCGTACTGGCTTTTGAAGTTGGCGATGCCGACCTGTACCATCCAGAGCTTGCTGTCAGAGGTGATGGTCAGCGGCCAGAGAAATGAGTTCCAGTTGGCAAGAAAGAACAGGATTGCCAGAGCTGACAGGATCGGACGGCTGAGCGGCAGGATGATATTCCAATAAATACGCCAATAGCTGGCGCCGTCCATCAGCGCTGCCTCCTCCATCTCGCGTGGGATCGAGAGATAATACTGGCGCAAAAGGAAAATACCGAAGGCATTGAAAATAGCAGGGATGATCAGCCCCGCATAGGAATTGAGCATACCGAGCCATTTTACGATGATGAACAACGGAACGATAATGACGGGCAGCGACACGAGAAACGTCGAGAAAATCGTGAGAAAAATCAGTTCCCGTCCCGGAAACCGCAGCCGCGCCAGTGCATACCCGGCCATGGAGTGGAAGAACAGCGCGATAATGGTAACAGCCGCAGAGACGAAGAGGCTGTTGAACATGAAGCGCAGAAATGGCACGCCGGTCAGCACATAGATAAAATTGTCGAAGGTTGGCGCGCCGGGAATGAGATTGGGTGAGAACGTTTCTGCGGTGGGTTTGAAGGCAATCGACACCATCCACAACAGTGGAAAGATCGTCATGAGCGCCAGAACCGCCGCGACGGCCATCCAGATGATCCGTACAAGGGTAATCTGGGAGCGGGCGAAATAGGCTGAACCTTGATGCGAACTATTCATGCTCAAATCGCCCTCCGCGCGTGAACAGGAAGAGCAGCAGCGTAAACAGCATCAACAACAGGATCAGCGTTGAGGCCATGGCTGCGGCATAACCAAAGGCACCGAGGCTGAATGCCTGCTGATAGATATAGACGATCAGCACGGAGGTGGAATTGGCCGGGCCGCCCCGCGTCATCACATAGATGATGTCAAAGGCCTGCGCGCCCGCAACGGCTGCCACCATTGAGACCAGCAGAACAAAGAAGCTTGTCGGCTTGAGCAGCGGCAGCGTTATGTACCAGAACCGGGCAATCGGCCCTGCGCCGTCTATTTCCGCCGCCTCATAAAACTCCGCCGGGATGTCCTGCAATCCGCCCAGAAAAATGAGCATGTAAAAGCCCATCAAGAACCAGACACTGACGACCACAACAGCGACAAGGGCAAAACTGGGATCGCCAAGAAACGAGATGGCAGGCAATCCGAATTTGGGTAGCAACCGGCTGATGACACCAATCTTGTCGACAACCATGAATTGCCAGACAAGCGCCACGACAACCAGACTGACCATATGCGGGGCAAAGAACATCGCGCGGATGACGGCATTGAAACGGCCGGGTTTCTGGATCAGCAGAGCCAGACCCAACCCGCAGACATAGAGCGAGGGCACCAGCATAAGTGCATAAAGTGCCGTGGCTTTCGCTGCCGACCAGAAAAACGGGTCCCTGATCATACGGGCGTAGTTTCCGAACCCTGTGAACGTGTATGCACCAAAGCCATCGACTTCAAAGAAGCCGATGACAAATGACAGGACCATTGGCAAGCCAAGAAAGATGAGAAGACCCAGCGCATCCGGCAAGACGAACAGATAGCCCGCGATCCACTCACGATGCTTTGCCGACAGACCGCGACGCCTGCTTCTGACGGGAGTCCGGTCATTCATCGATACAGCTCCCCTTCTGTCCGCACATCAAAGGATCGGCGCGCCCTTATAGGAAGCAAGAAACGCATCAATCTGCTGCGACGCCGCCGTTGCGGTGGCCTGCGGATCGGCACCGTTCAACTGGGTCTGCTGAATGGCATCCGAGATGATCTTGTAAACTTCAGGCGGAAGTCGCGGCTCTGCTCTGGTGCCGGGATGGATGTCTTTGGCAAAGACGCCCATGCCGCCTTTGCTGTAGACCTCGCCCCCTGATTTGAGCGCGCTGTTGCGTGGCGGCATGTCGGATTTTCCGACCGTACACCAATTGACCACCCGGTCGACCGACCCCTGATCCATGGACGCCAGAGTCCAAGCGCAAAACGCAGCGGCAGCATCAGGATTCTTGCCCTTGGCATTGGCGACAAACGCCCAGCCACCACCAACGGTCACGTATTTCCCGTTGGCAGGGGTCGGCAACCGGAAAATGCCGTAGGGAACATCCTTGGCATTGTTCTGCATGGCAGAAATGGCCCAGATACCGACATTCTGCATCGCCGCATAGCCGGAGCCGAGATTGGCAACAACGTCATTGGCGCCGTAGCCCAGCACCTGCCTTGGAGCCACGCCAAGATTGATTGCGTCCTGCCAGAATTTCAGCGCCTGAACAGTCGCCGGAGAGTCAAAGGCACTCTTGCCGTCAGCGCCCTGAAAGGCACCGCCACCCTGCCACAGGAACGGATACCAGGTGAAGTTCTGATAGTAGCCGGGGTTGGTCTCAAACAGGACACCAAACCGTTCCGGCGTCGTCAGTTTTTTGCCAAGCTCAAGCAGTTCGTCCCATGTCTTGGGAACATCATTTTCATTGAGCCCGGCTTTTTCAAAAGCGCTGACGGAATAGTACATAGCCATCGGCTCGACTTCCATCGGGATACCGTAGATCTTGCCATCGACCTTTCGGCTCGCAAGAACACTATCCGGGAAGTCTGCCTGAGCCGCAGCATCGATATGCGGCGTCAAATCCTGCAGCACACCGCCATTGTAATAGCGCAGGAAATCACCGGGCGAGATCAGAAAAATATCGGGTCCATCACCCGAGGCAAACGACGTCGCCAGTTTGGTGCCGTTGATATATTCAGAATTGGGCACAAATTCGAGTTCAACCTTCTGTGGATGGCTGGCGTTCCAGTCGGCCACTGTCTTCTCGAACCAGGCAATCTGGGATGGAACCTGACCACCGGGCGCATAGAACTGCCAGAACTTGAGCGGGGCGTCCTGCGCCCGGACAGCCATTGTGTTGATAAACGGGAAACCCGTGACACCACCGATCAGCCCGGCAGCGGCAAACGCCGAGGCATTGGTTAGTATCTTGCGGCGCGAAAGATCAGTCCGTAACCGCTTATCGTGTCCCTTGAATTCTTTGCTCATGATTTCCTCCCTCTTCCTTGTCAGACGTAACGCCGATGCTCCTCCACCGGTGATCGCCCGTGTTTTGTCAGATCAGGCCGTATCAAAAGGATGCAGGATACAGGGCACCACCTCCGTGCGCGGTTCTGCGTCATAGGTTCCATTGAGACGATCGATCAGCATTTCGGTAGCGCGGCGCGCAAGAACCGCCGGACTATTGCCCACCCGGGTCAGTTTGGGCCTGATATATTCAAGCTGAGGCTGGTCGCCGAACACGGCAACCGCAATATCTTCAGGCACGCGAATGCCGCGATCATAGAACTCTGCCAGCGCGCCCGCCGCCATCAGGTAGTTGCCGAAAAAAACAGCCGAAGGAAGGTTTGCCGCATGACGGGCCAGTAGCCACTGGGCAGCGTCTTTGCCGGAGGGTGTGAGATACGTACCCTCGTAACGCATCCCTTCGATGAGGGGAACTCCATAATCGTGCAAGCCTTGCTCGAATCCTTCTGCCCGTTGCATTGCTTCCTTGAAAAAGGACGGACCGGTAACATGAGCAATACGGCGATGGCCTTTTTTCGCAAGATATTCCCCCATTTGATAACCACCCCCGTGGTCGTCGATTTTGACGCTGTCGACTGCCTGATTTGGAAGGTGCCCAATGAAGACGGATGGAATATCGATGTTCAGCAGCGCATCGTGCATGCCATGCAAAGCGAAATCACCGACGATAAGTCCGTCGACGCGTTTGTTGCTGATCTGGCTGAGATATTCCCGGCCATGGTCCTGCGACCGCCCGCCGGGAACATCCGTGTTGAAAATCAGCATGTCAAAGCCGATTGCCTCAAGCTCCGATTGCGCGGTTTTTACCAGCTCCGGATAGAACGGATTGCGTATGTCAGGAATGAGCATCGCGACGATGTTGGTGCGTCCAGTCCTCAAGCTGCGGGCCTGCGGATTGGGAGCGTAACCCAATTCATCTATTGCGCGGTGAACGCGTTCCCGCAGCGATTTCGACACGCGATCCGCATGATTGATGACATGCGAGACCGTTGTCTTTGATACACCTGCGCGTTCTGCAACTTCCGCTATTGTGCTCATAACTGCAAAATATCGCGCTTTGAATGCATTTGCAAATCGATTTGCAAAATAAATCCCGATAAACTCATCGCGTGATAAATCACATCATTCTTCTTGAAGGAAAGGCAACGATGAAACGTTTCATGATGTTATGCGCGTTGGCGCGACGGTTTCCCAGACGCCATACCGCATTTCGTTTCGTTGGATTTTCAGCAATCGAAGCGATTGCTATTGTGCTGCTGAGATAGTCGTATCAACAACGCAGATTTTCGAGCGCGTCAAAAACCGCACTTCCCGGCCATTATCCAGCGAGAACATACCGCCCCTGCCGGGGACGACATCGATAATCAGTTCGGTATGCTTCCAGACATCATATTGCGATGCACTGATATAAACAGGTGCGCCGCCAATCTCACCGAGGCAGACATCATTATCACCAACAATAAAATCGCCCTGCGCGTAACACATGGGTGAAGAGCCGTCACAGCAGCCACCGGACTGATGAAACATGATCGGTCCGTACTCAGCCTGCAGTATCTTTATGAGATCGAGAGCAGCATTTGTGGCGCTGACCTGATTTTTCATGATGCCCTCCAAGATGGAGCCGGCGGCGCCACGCGAGCGCCACCAGCTTTATAACTCTACAATGCTCAGAAGAAGCCGAGCTTCTTCGGGCTGTAGCTCACCAGCATGTTTTTGGTCTGTTGATAGTGATCCAGCATCTTCAGATGGTTTTCCCGCCCGATGCCCGACTGCTTGTACCCGCCAAACGCCGCATGCGCCGGATAGGCATGGTAGCAATTCGTCCAGACACGACCGGCCTGAATGGCCCGGCCAAAGCGATAACAGGTATTGGCATCCCTGCTCCAGATACCCGCGCCGAGGCCATAAAGCGTGTCATTGGCAATCGACAGCGCTTCATCATTGTCCTTGAAGGTGGTGACTGAAACGACCGGCCCGAAAATCTCTTCCTGAAAGACCCGCATACGATTGTGGCCCTTGAACACGGTCGGTTTTACATAGAAGCCACCGGCGAGATCCCCCGCCAGCATATTGCGTTCACCGCCAGTCAAAATCTCAGCGCCTTCCTGCTTACCGATATCGATATAGGAAAGGATCTTCTCCAGCTGCTCACTGGAAGCCTGCGCGCCGACCATTGTGGCAGGGTCAAGCGGATCGCCCTGAACGATCGCCTCAACGCGCTTGAGCGCACGCTCCATAAACTCGTCATAGATGGATTCATGGATCAGAGCGCGGCTCGGGCACGTGCATACCTCACCCTGATTGAGCGCGAACATGACAAAACCCTCAATCGCCTTGTCAAAGAAATCATCATCTTCTGATGTCACATCCTTGAAGAAGATGTTAGGGGATTTGCCGCCCAGTTCCAACGTCACCGGAATGAGGTTCTGGCTGGCATATTGCATGATCAGGCGGCCGGTTGTGGTCTCGCCGGTAAAAGCAATCTTGGCGATACGCGGGCTGGATGCCAGTGGCTTACCCGCTTCAAGGCCAAATCCGTTGACAATGTTCAGAACACCCGGCGGCAGAAGATCGCCGATAAGCTCGGCCAGTACCAGAATTGAAGCTGGCGTCTGTTCCGCCGGTTTCAACACGACGCAGTTTCCGGCGGCGAGTGCCGGGGCAAGCTTCCAGATTGCCATCAGCAGTGGAAAATTCCACGGAATAATCTGGCCAACAACGCCCAGCGGTTCATGGAAGTGATAGGCCACCGTGTCGTGGTCGATTTCGGAAATCCCGCCTTCCTGCGCCCTGACAACTCCGGCAAAATAACGCAGATGATCAATGGCCAAAGGCAGGTCGGCGGCGGTTGTCTCGCGGATTGGCTTGCCATTGTCCCATGTCTCTGCCTGTGCCAGCAAAGCGAGATTGTCTTCCATCACCTGCGCGATCTTGTTCAGGATGACACTGCGCTCGGCAACGCTTGTGCGGCCCCAGGCATCCTTGGCCGCATGGGCGGCATCAAGTGCGGCCTCAACATCGCTGGCATCGGACCTCGCGATTTCGCACAGGACCTGACCGTTAATTGGCGAGGTATTGTCAAAATAACGCCCGGACTTTGGTTCGACAAACTTGCCGCCGATGAAATTGCCGTAGCGCTTCTTGAAATTGGGGCGAACTGTACGGTTGAATTCTACCTTGTTCATTGTGTTCCTCCCTGGCGCAGAGGCTTGCAAAGCAAAAGCTCCGCACGTCTATGCGCACTGATTGATGCCGCCTCCTGCGGCTGCGGAAGGATCGCGCGCGGATGGATATGTGTCACCCTGCGCCAATGATCGGGCTTAGCCCGTTGTCTCACTTTTGAGACAATGCCGGATTGGATTCCGCAGGCAGCTTGGGCTTCAGTTAATCCCGAGCTTTTTCAGCTTGCGGTGCAGCGTGGCACGGCCCATTCCCATCATGGTGGCGGCGGTCGATATATTGCCGCCCGCATTGGCAAGGGCGCGCTGGATGACACTGCGCTCGGCTGCGGCAAATCCCTGATCTATTCCCATATTCTGCCCGAGAAGATTGGCGGCAGGCAGCGGCTTGCTCAAGGTTTCATCCGTGAGGCCAAGATAATGCCGGACAGTCCGGGACGCGCCAATAACGAGATCATCCTCATCCACGGCAATCAGCGCGCTTGCGCTGCGTTCATAGCTCACATCCGGCCCAAGCTTTGCCAGCATGATCCGTGCCTTTGGGAAAGCCAGACTGAAATTCTCCGCCTCCACCCGGCGCGCTGCATCGACAACAGCAACAGCAATCAGTTTGACAAAGTCTTCGGTGAGATCCCGGCGGGCCGACGAAACATCGATTGCTGCCATCAGGCGTCCGCAATGGTCAAATATGGGAGCAACGGTGCAGGATAGCGCCGTATTGCGGCTGCGGAAATGCTGATCCCTATGGATCGTCAGGGCGCGTTGCTCGGCAAGCGCAGTACCGATGCCGTTCGTGCCCTCACGCTCTTCACTCCAGACAGCGCCAGTCCAAAGGCCGATCTTGCAGAAAGTGTCATCGTCAGACACGCTGCCGCGGCGATCAACCGGCACGCCATCCTTATCCGCCAGAAGCACGCAGCACCCGGCACCGCCAACGGCGGAATAAAGCCGGTCCAGCGTTGCTTGCGCAGTCGTGATCAACGACCCCAAGCGCTCGCGGGCATCAGCAAGCTCACGTTCACCGAGAAAATCAGGTGGTGCGCCTTCTTCCGGATTCAAGCCATAAAGGCGCATGGACCGCCCCCAGGATGCCACGAGCGCGGATTGCGCAGCGGCACTTCCGGTAAGCGCGGCCTGAATTTGTTCGGCATGCTGTCCATCATGTCGCGTAGCCATTGGTCTCCTCCCAAAGTCCAGGCGCCCTTCATGCGTTCCCTTACGTTAAGCTACTTGACGTTCTGGTCAAGACAATCGACGCCGCTGTGATCTGGTCTAATCGCTCCCGAAAGATAAAATTTCCAGTTCTTGAGCAAGTTAGGGAATCTCATATCCAGACAGGCACATCTAAAAGTATTTCAATGGCGATGAAGTGTTTGACGACTGTTACGGCAGGATGATGCATATAAAAGACATTCAATCGACGGCGACTTTGTCCGAATTGGAAATTCGCGAGCTGTTCAGAAAGATGCTGAAGCTCACTGAAAATGCGCGGGGTGCTACATCCACCGGGCGCCATGAACTCGATGTCATACAAAACGTTCTGAAGTTCTCGATGGCGCGGTTGAAAGAACCCGATAATCGCGGCACAGCCAACGACAATCCGGCAGGGCATTCCGATATCAAATAGTTTCGCTTGCCTTTTCCGGTCTCAAAGCCCGACATCATAGAGAATTTGGTTCATCGAACGGGCAGGCTCTCTTTCCTGTACGCCGCCAATGACCTTGGCGGGAACGCCCGCTACTGTTTTCCTGTTCTCAACGGATTTGAGTACAACCGATCCGGCGCCAATCTTTGAATTGACGCCGATCTCGATATTTCCAAGCACCGTGGCATTGGCACCAATGAGAACACCATGTCGTACCTTGGGGTGCCGGTCGCCGGTATCTTTTCCCGTGCCGCCCAATGTGACGCCCTGCAGAATGGAAACATTGTCTTCGATGACAGCCGTTTCCCCAATGACAATACCGGTGGCATGATCAAAAAAGACGCCCTTTCCCAGCCGTACAGCCGGGTGAATATCGACCTGCAGAACGCGCGATGATCTGGATTGCAAATAGGCGGCAAGGTCCTCGCGGCCTGTTCCCCATAGGAGATGAGCAAACCGATGGATCTGGATGGCGTGAAAACCCTTCAGATAGAGCAACACATGCAGGGCGCTTTTGGTCGCTGGGTCCCGCTCCAGAACCGCATTGATATCTCTCTCGGCACCGGCGAGCACCGTAGGGTCCTGTTGCAGCAGATCACTGAAAAGATCGAATAATCTTTCGCTCGTCACCAATTGGCCGGCCAAGACCTCTGCCAACTGAAAGCACAAGGCGTGTTCCAGCCGGTCAAAGCGCATCACAGAATGCTGGAGGACCGGAGCCAGTGTCGGCTCACGTTCACTCGTTGCAACCGCCTCGGAGAGAATACGCGACCACAGGGATCGGCTTTTTGACGTCGTTGCTGCACTGGTCATGTTGCACCTTAAAACCCGGTGAGTGGCGTGATCTTTGAGCCATCACTGAAACGCGAAAATCGGAAGTCCTTTGGATCAACGACAGGCGAGCGTCCCGTTACGATATCGGCCATCAGGCGACCCGCAGCAGGCCCAATTCCGAAACCATGCCCGGAAAAGCCGGTGGCAATATGAAAGCCCGGCACCGCGTCAACAGCGGAGATAACAGGAATAGCGTCGGGAGTAACATCAATATATCCGGCCCAGCGCTGTGCGATCTCGGCTTGGTTGAACACAGGAAATGCGGCCTTCAGACTATCGAAAAATCTGTCTGACAGATTGAGCGACGGCTTGGGATCAAGCACGCGGTTATATTCGAACGGACTTGCCTCATCCATTTTCCACTTTGTCGGAATACGCGCTTCATCGAAAAAGCGCCCGCCAAGGCGAAAAGACAGCGAACTCCATTCCAGTTTCAGGGCTGGCAGGAATTTGAACGCGTAGCGGAATGATTTCGGTACAATATCGACAATGTTCTCATCACCTGACGCAATGGTGTAACCGCCATCCTGCCGTTTGCGGATGGCAAAATCTTTGGACCAGAGTGCTGATTCAGGACCGCCCTCCAGCGGTTTGGTGCGGATAACAGTGTTCAACACTTTAAGCTGTGGCAGATCAATCCCGTAAAGACCGCAAAACAGGTTGGACCAGGCACCGCCCGCAAGCACGACAGCGTCGCAGCCAATCCTTCCGCGCTCTGTGACCACACCGGAGATCTTGCCGCCTGACGTCTCGATGCCGCGCACCGCACATTCAGTAAGAATGGAAGCACCCTTGTCGCGCGCCGCCTCGGCAATTGCTGGCGCTGCCTTTTGCGGCTCAGCCCGGCCATCAACAGGTGTGTAGAGCGCGCCTTTGAGGTTCATCTTGCCGCCCGGCAGCAGATCATCAAGTTCCTTGCCGCTGACCATGCGGCTTTCCAGTTGATAACCCTCAAGGTTTTGCAGCCAGCGCTCATTGTCCTCATAGGATTTATCGTCGGGGGATGTGAACAGAATGCCCGCACGCTTGTAACCCGTATCGCGACCAAGGCGCTTGTCAAAACCTGACCATAGACGCAGTGCTTCGGCCATAAGCGGTACTTCGCGCGGATCGCGGCGAGAGATGCGCACCCAGCCCCAATTGCGGCTCGATTGTTCCTGACCGATACCGCCCTTCTCGCAAAGTGTGACCTTCAGGCCGCGTTCTGCCAGTTCCAGTGCTGTCGACGCCCCGATAATACCACCACCGATAACAACAACATCCACCTTCTCCGGGATTTCTTCATCACCGTGAACACGCACAACATAGGGACCGGGCATTGAATGAGTACCTCTTTACGAATGGACGATTGCGCAGCTGTATCAGTATTGCAAGGCGTGCGCAGGCACTTCCAATCGTACCTCTCTATCCCCGCTGCCGGAAGGTAGAGCAGAACCATCGTGAAGGGAGGCATCTTTTTGCGAATAAACGCTTATTTCAGTGGAAACATGCTCATAATAAAGGCTTCTCGCGCTCAGATTTCCTGTCAGCGCCCGACACTCCGAAAGGATACGAAGCATCGAGCGCTGAGTGAGGTTTAGAGAAGTTTGTCGAGCGTGATCGGCAGATCGCGGATGCGTTTTCCTGTCGCGTGGAAGACCGCATTGGCAATGGCTGGCGCTACGCCAACAATGGGCAATTCACCAACGGCTTTGCCCCCGAGCACCGAGGCATGGTGATCCGGAATGCCGACAGAAATTACCTGAAGGTCGGGAATATCCGAATTCGTCGCCACCAGATAATCGCCCAGATTATTGTTGATCACCCGGGCGTTGCGCGGATCAATAATTCCTTCCTCCAGCAGGGCCTGCCCGATACCCATGATAATACCGCCTCGCCATTGGCTTTCGGCGAGTTTGGGGTTGTACAGGCGGCCTGAATCAAGCACCGACACCATGCGCGAGACCCGGACCGTGCCAAAGTCCTCATCAACCCGTACTTCGACAAAGTGCGCGCACCAGCTGTGAAGCGAGTAGCCGCCTTCCGTTGGTGACTTCATCGCCATCATGGTCGTAAAGTTATTATAGCGATCTTCGGTATTCTTTTTCTCCTCCGGCAGGGTATCGCGCAGGGTCTCAATCTTTTCCTGACCGATATGCTGCATGAAATCGGCGATTGAAATATCTGCCCGTTCGCCGCGCGGTGTCGAGATCGTGCCATTCGCGATGTTGAGTGTATTCAACTGGAGATCGAGGAACGGCGAGTTGGGATGATTGAGCGCGAGGCCAATCAATTCCTCTCGCGCGGCAAGCGCTGCCTTATGCACCGCACCGGTCATGAGGTTGGCAAGTTGCGAGCCGCCCGCCACCGGCGCCCGTGGCAATGCAGAATCGCCAAGCTTCACAAGGATCTGTTCAACCGGAATACCCAGAACTTCGGCTGCTGTCTGGGCGAGGATTGTATAGGTTCCCTGCCCCATATCGATGCTGCTGCTTGCCACCTCCGCCGTACCATCTGCGAGAATGCGCACCAGAGCCTCGCCCGGTGTGCGCCGCACCGGATAGGTGCCAGCCGCAACACCCCAGCCGATAAGCTGGTTTCCGTCCCGCATTGATCTTGGCGCCGGAGTGCGTTTCGACCAGCCAAAGGCTTTTGCGCCTTCAGAAAAGGCTTCCCGCAATTGCCGTGTAGACCACGGTATTTTTGCATGCGGGTCCTCTTCAGCATAGTTCAGCAGCCGGATTTCAAGGGGATCAATGCCGATTTCATAGGCGAGTTCGTCAATTGCCGATTCAATGCCGAAAGCACTCGGGTTTTCGCCCGGTGCCCGCAAGGCCCCCGGAGTAACCGTGTTCAGTGGAATGATGTTCTGCCGGGAACTGAAATTGGGCGCCGCATACATGATCGCGGTGACTGATCCCAGCGGCTCGACTGCCATTCCAAGCATCGATGTCTCATTGACACCGTGTTGGACGATGGAAAGTAGTTTCCCTTCCTTTGTCGCGCCAAGCGCCAATGTCTGACGGGTGGCCGGACGGCCGCCATAAGCGGTAAATGTCTGCGGCCTTGTGACCGCAAGTTTAACCGGCTTGCCGAGCATGCGCGCAGCAATTGCAGCCACCGCCCCATGCGGCAGCGACAGTGCTTTCGAACCGAAACCTCCACCAATATAAGGCGAAATCATCCGCACATTTTCAAAGGGTATATCGAACCATTCCGCATAGGAGCGGGCCATGCCATCCACCCACTGGCTTGGCTCCCAGAGGGTCAGCCTGTCACCCTCCCATTGCGCAATAATGCCATGCGGTTCGATAGCAACATTGTATTCGCGCGGGGTTTTGTATTCCTGTTCAATACGCACGGGCGCTTCGGCGAATGCTCTTTCTGCATCCCCCCAGGACATGGTCATACGATCAATCGGCACGCCCTCACCTGCCTTTGGGTCCTCAAGACCATAGACATGTTCCGCTTCCTCATAGCTTACCTTGATGAGGGCAGCTGCAGCCGTGGCTTGCTCCAGTGTTTCCGCCACAACGGCCACAACATGCTGACCATTGAAGCTGACAGTCTTCGGCAGTGCCAGAAACGGGCCGTCTGGCCCCGGTGTGCCGGCCCATGTCGTCGCTGATTTCAGGTGGGTGATATTATCTGGTGTCAAGACCAACAGAACGCCGGGCGACGCCTCCGCTGCCTTGCTGTCAACCGATTTCACTGTGCCTGCAGCAATCGTGCTCTGCACGGTGACGGCGTAAACCAGCCCTTCAATCTGATGTTCGATCGCATAGGTGGCGCCGCCGGTGATCTTTGCCGGTCCATCGATACGCGACAGGCGCCCGCCGAGATTGCCATCGGAGGCATCACCATGTTTGGATTTGGGCGTTACGAAAGTCATGCCAGACCTCCCATTTTCAGAACAGCACGCGTGATAACGCGCGGAGCAAGATCGATTTTGTAGTGGTTCGCACCGTGATCAGTCGCGCCCTCCATAACAAGCAGACTGGCCTTGCGGACCAATTCCGGTTCCAGCCCCTTGCCGATCAACGCCGCCTCAACCGTGCGGGCTCGCCAAGGTTTTGTTGCAACGCCGCCAAGGGCTATGCGTATGTCACGGACAGTCTTGCCATCCGCTTCAAGTTCAAGTCCTACCGCTGCACTGGCTGCGGCAAACTCGTAGGATTGCCGGTCGCGTACCTTGAGATAGGTCGAGCGCCTCGCAGCGGCCGAGGCGGGTATGGTTACTGCCGTAATGATTTCGCCGCGCTCAAACGCATGCTCGCGATCCGGTGTATTTCCCGGAAGCCTGAAGAAATCATCCACGGCCACTTGTCTTTCGCCCAGATGCACAACTGCATCGAAAGCCACCAGCGCAACGGCCAGATCGCCGGGATAGCCAGCAATGCACTGATCGCTCGTCCCCAGAACCGCATGATTACGGGTGACGCCCCCAAGAGCAGAACAGCCGGAACCCGGATGACGCTTGTTGCATGCGGGAAACACCGCCGCATCACGGAAATAGGAACAGCGCGTCCGCTGCAACAGATTACCACCGATGGTTGCCATATTGCGGATTTGCGCCGAGGCGGCCAAGGCAAGGGATTCCGCCACAGCCGGAAAAGCCTTTTGAATGGCAGGGTGATCAGCCACAGCACTCATGCGGGCAAGCGCCCCGATGGATGCCCGTGTCTCATCAACCTCAATGCCGTCAAGACCAGCGAGATGGGTGATATCGACAACGGTGTCAGGTTCGGCAATCCCGCATTTTGCCAGATCCAGCAGCGTCGTGCCGCCAGCAAGCACCATATTACCAGCCAGCGCGGCGGCCTTGCGGGCTTCATCGGCAGAATGAACGCGAAGATAGGAAAAATTCTTCATGATGCTGCCTCCGCTGCTTCGCGTACCGCGGCCACGATGTGCGAGTAGGCACCGCACCGGCAAAGATTGCCGGACATATATTCGCGGATTTCATTGTCGGATTTCGTGTGGCCTTCGCGGATGCATGCAACCGCCGACATGATCTGGCCGGGGGTGCAGTAGCCGCACTGAAAGGCGTCATGCTCAAGAAATGCAGATTGAACGGGATGCAAGCCACCATCGCCATCGGCGAGACCTTCAATCGTTGTGATTGCCCGCCCTTCAACCTGTGCCGCAAGGGTCAGGCAGGCAAGCACCCGCTTGCCATCGACATGAACAGTACAGGCACCACACTGGCCCTGATCACAGCCCTTTTTGGTTCCGGTAAGGTCAAGATGCTCGCGCAGCGCATCCAGCAGAGTGACGCGCGGTTCAACGGCAAGCTCTCGACTCCTGCCATTTATATCCAGCTTCAAGTTGATTGTTCCGGTCATTATATCGCTCCTGCTTTGCGAATGCAGATTCATTCGACAGCCCGATACCCAAACGCCAAGCGTCAGGAGAAGTTCACATCGCTGTGCGCTTTACCTACCTGTCAGATGGGTCGAATCGAGTTTACCTGTGTTTAGAGACATGACATTGGGACCCATTCTGCGATAAGAAGGCAAAAGGACTCCACTTAAACGGAGGGGCCTCCGCTTATCTTAAGAACTTGTTGCTCGTGGTCAAGCCCCCATGAGCGTGGAGCAGAATTTGGTCGCCAAGCCATCAGAGAATGCCGGGCCACCGCCTTTGAGTGTAAAAGGTATGCGCGCCGATGCGCGTCGCAACCGGGAAAAACTGCTCGAAGTGGCGGCCGTGGTTTTCTCCGAACATGGCGTGGAAGGCTCCCTTGAAGATATCGCCCGGCGGGCGGGCGTTGGCATTGGCACGCTTTACCGGCATTTCCCGACCCGCGAACATCTTGTGGAGGTCGTCTACAAACGCGAGGTTGAGAACCTTTGTGCGGCAGCGGGCGAATTATCGCTGCATCACCCGCCGGATGTTGCGCTTGAAGAATGGATGCATCGCTTTGTCGGATATATCGCTGCAAAACGTGGCATGGCAAACAGTCTGCGCATACTCGTTACCAGCAATTCCGAACTGTTTGCCGGAAGTTCGGGCATGGTTGCCATCTCGCTCCGAAATCTTGTCGAAGCCGCGGCCAATGACGATCTTATCCGCCGGGATATTGACAGCACTGATCTGCTGCACGCGCTGTTTACAATCTATTCAATCCCCGATGCTCCCGATTGGCGTGACCGGTCGCGCCGCCTGGTGAAGCTGCTGATGGACGGATTGCGGTGGGGCGCTCGTGACAAGACCACAGCTCAACGCGACGAAAACCCTCGCAATGGCTAGGACTCCATGGCGTCCGATACGGCCTCATCGGCAGGCATGGACTGGAACAGCGTTTCGCGAGCGGACCGAAGATGATTACGGCAGGCAATGTCAACTTTTGCCGCATCGCGCGAACGCAAGGCATCGATATAAGCCAGATGCTCTTCCAGAGCCTTGGCGTTGCGAGCCCGTTCGTTCACCTTTCTCCATTGATAATGGTAGTGAAATACGATCGCGATGACGTCATAGAAATCAATGACGAAGCGATTGCGCGAAGCGGAATGGATCATGCGATGAAACCGCTCATCGAGCGCGGAAAAATCCATATAGCGCGTATCGATATCGCGTAGCAGCGCAAGATGGTCAGCCTCCAGAACATCCAGTTCCTGAATGGCAGGATGATCATCGGGCAAGTTCAGGAAAGCTACGGCGGAACGCAGCTCAAAAATCTCCCGGATTTCAAAGAGTTCGAGCGCGAATGAGCGGGTAAAACCCTTCAGGACCCAATGGCTGTTCTTGCGTTTTTCAATCAATCCGAACCGGCTGAACCGGATCAGAAACTCGCGCACGCTTGACGTGCCAACACCAATATCGCGGGCAAGCTCAAGCTCATTGATCTGCATTCCGGGCTGGGCCCCGCCAGCCAGAATGCGCTGCATGAAACTACGCTCGATAATCTCCGACAAGGAGTCGGTTTCCTCATCGGGAAAATAGTCCGATTTGACTGGTTTTCGCAGGACTGTCTTGCTGCGCTTTGTCCATTCGATCAGGCCATTTTCCTCCAGGGCACCAAGAATGGCGCGAACCGTGGTCCGGCTGATGCTGAGGCGTGTTCCAAGCTCGGGTTCTGATGGAAGCTCCTCAATATCTTTGAGAAGGCGAAGACACCTGTTGTAGCCCTCCTTGAACACCGTATTCTGCTTCGACATTCTATTCTTTCATTATCCAGAACCGACCCAATCCGACCGGGACTTGCAGTTCCACCTATAGTTCGATCTGATCTGTGTTTTATCCGCAAGAGGCGTTGACGGCAAAATGTATTTTGTCGATAAAAGACGAATTGTGCAGATATTGACATGTTAGTTCAGTGCTCGCACCATTGGTTTGTTCTGGGAGGAACAGTTGGATATCCGGAAGATTGGTAAAACGCCGCTGGCCGTGACAACGATCGGCTTTGGTGGGGCTGCTATTGGCGGGCTCTATCGTGAATGCACGCGTGACGCGGCGATGGAAACGCTGCAGGCCGCGTGGGATGCTGGATTACGCTATTTCGATACGGCCCCCTTTTATGGCTTCGGCCTTTCAGAACGGCGAACAGGTGATTTTCTGCGCGATAAACCGCGTGAAACCTATGTTCTTTCAACGAAGGTTGGCCGGATTCTGCGACCTGTTCCGGAAGATCAGGTCCCCGATCACTCCTACGTCAATCCCCTGCCCTTCACCGTCGACTATGACTACAGTTATGACGGCATCATGCGGTCCTTCGAGTTCAGCTTTGCGCGGCTGGGCCTGAACAGGATCGATATACTCTACGTGCATGATGTTGGCGCCTACACCCACGGCGCCGAAAAGAATGCCGTCTACATGGCCCAGCTGCTTGGGGGCGGACTGAAGGCTTTGGAGGAACTTAAATCTGCAGGTGCGATCTCAGCCTATGGCCTCGGCGTCAATGAAATTGAAGTTTGCCTTGAGGTCGCCGCCAGACACCCGATTGACTGCATTCTGCTCGCGGGGCGCTATTCCCTTCTGGACCGCTCTGCCGAACGCGGCTTGCTGGATATCTGCCGGAAACAGCAAATATCACTGGTGATTGGCGGCGTCTTTAACTCGGGCATTCTGGCAACCGGCCCGGTTCCCGGTGCAAATTTTGACTATGGGCCCGCATCACAGGACATTCTGGATCGCGTGCGCTCCATGCAGACAATTGCAACGAACCATAATGTTCCGCTGGCGGCAGCGGCACTTCAGTTTCCATTCCGCGAGCCGGTGGTAGCGAATGTGCTGATTGGCACGGCAAAACCGTCGAGTCTGACCAGAAATATCGAGCTTCTTTCGACAAAAGTCCCTGAAAGCGTCTACGCAGAATGTGAGCCCTTCACGATCCGCTGAGATGCTTGCAAAGAACAGGCATTTAAATTAGCTTCGCATGATCGATGTTTTTTATCGATAAAGAGCGGATTGAAAAGCGCCCTCTCAATCCGGACATAAGCAAATAAAACCGGCGCTACGAGAGGAACACAACCATGATTTCTACAGGAAAGTGCATCAATCGCAGAACCGTTCTTGGTACCGCCACTCTGGCTCTGCTGGCAGGAATGATGTCCGTAGCACCAGTGCGCGCCGCGGATGTAACCATCCCTATCATCGTCAAGGACACGACATCTTTCTATTGGCAGATCGTCCTTGCCGGTGCGCGCAAGGCGGGCAAGGATCTCGGTGTCAAAGTACCCGAGCTTGGAGCCCAGGCTGAATCCGATATTAACGGCCAGATTTCCATTCTTGAAAATGCCGTCTCCGGCAAACCGGCTGCTATCGTCATCTCTCCCACCGAGTTTAAAGCTCTCGGAAAACCCATTGATGAAGCAGCGAAATCCGTCAAAATCATTGGTATCGATTCCGCTGCGGATTCCAAGGCCTTCACCTCATTCCTGACAACGGACAACGTACAGGGTGGACGTGTAGCAGCCGACGGTCTCGCCGCTGCGATCACAGAAAAATATGGCAAGGCAGAAGGCGAAGTGGCTCTCATCACGGCCCTTCCCGGCGTTGGCTCACTCGACCAGCGCGCCAAAGGTTTTAAAGAACAGCTGGCAGCCAAATATCCCGGTCTCAAGCTGATTGCCGACAAGGTTGCTGATGGCCAAGCCACGACAGGGCTTAACATCACCACCGATCTGATCACCGCCAACCCCAACCTGCGCGGTATCTTCACATCCAATCTGATCATGGCTCAGGGCGCGGGTCAGGCCATTGCCGAAAACAAGGCGCAGGACAAGATCAAGGTGATCGGCTTCGACAGCGATGAAAAGCTGGTCAAATTTCTGTCAAACGGGACTTTGGCCGGGTTGATCGTTCAGGACCCTTACCGCATGGGCTATGATGGCATCAAAACCGCTTTGGCCGCCTCAAAAGGCGAAAAGACAGAAGCCAATGTCGATACCGGTGCAAACCTGATCACCAAGGCCAATATGAACGACAAGCGCGCGCAGGAGTTGCTCAACCCCAAGCTGGACTGATCCAGATTTGCTCAACAGTCAGTGGGGCCGCCATGACAGATCATGATATTTCGCATCGCTCCAGCAGCGGGCAAAGTGAAGATGTATCCGCAGCGGCGGCTCACCTGCCTATTCTGGAATTGCGTGGGCTTGAGAAACAATATCTTGGAACCCACGCGCTAAAACCCGCCGATCTCGCTTTCAAGGCTGGAGAAATTCACGCCATTGTCGGTGAGAACGGCGCGGGAAAATCGACGCTGATCAAGCTTCTGACCGGCGTCATTCCCCGCACCGCCGGCGAGATATTGTTTCGGGGCGAACCGGTGGCACTGACGACACCGCTGGAAGCGATCCAGCATGGGATCAATGCCGTGCATCAGGAGGTCGTGCTCTGCCCGCATCTGACCGTCGCCGCCAATATTTTTCTGGGTGAAGAGCAGCGCCGTTTCGGTCTCCTGCAGCATCGCCATATGATCAGGGAAGCACAGAAAATCCTTGATGATCTTGGCTTTGCGCTACCCGCCCATGCACTGCTGAGCGATCTGACCATCGGGCAGCAGCAACTGATCGCAACGGCGCGCGCAGCAACACGCGGCGCACGTTTCCTCATATTCGACGAACCAACTGCCTATCTGACGCGCGAGGAAGCGGCGCAGCTCTTTGCGCTGATCCGCCGTCTGCAGAAAAGCGGCGTCACTATCGTCTATATCAGCCACCGCATGGAGGAAGTGTTTGAACTCGCCGACCGGGTTTCGATCCTGCGCGACGGGCGGTTGGTTGGCACGCGCAACATCGAGGAAACCAACGAGAATGAATTGATCGGCCTGATGATCAATCGTTCAATCGAGCAGATTTATCACAAGGTGCCATTTACCTTTGGCAAGACAATCCTTGAGACACAAAATCTCAGCGGCAATGGCTTTGAAGATATCAGCCTTAGCGTGCGTGAGGGCGAAATTGTCGGGCTTTACGGCTTGATTGGCGCGGGCCGCAGTGAGTTCGTGACAACCATCTTTGGACGGCACCCGAAATCTTCAGGCCAAATTCTCTGGGACGGCAAAGAGGTGCGTATCGAGCGCGAGCGCGATGCGATCAAACTCGGCATCGCTCTGGCGCCGGAGAGCCGCCGCGATCAGGGCCTATGCCTGTCCTTGCCGGTGTCACTCAATCTCAATCTGCCGATCTACAAGCAGCTCAGCAGGAATGCTCTGATTTCGCACCGCGAAGAAGCCAGACATGCCGACAATCAGATCTCGGACCTTCGCATCAAGACGTCCTCGCGCAGTGCCAGTGCTGCCAGCCTTTCCGGCGGCAACCAGCAGAAAATTGTTATCGGCAAATGGCTTAACCATGGTGCCAAGCTTTTCATTTTTGACGAACCTACAGTGGGTGTCGATGTGGGCACAAAAGCTGAAATCTACCGGCTGTTCTCGACCCTTCTGGAAAACGGCGCCGGTATCATTCTGATCTCGTCCTATCTTCCCGAAGTTTTTGAGCTTGCCGATACGCTGCATGTCTTCAGGCGTGGACATCTGGTGGCAAGCCATCACCACAAATCCGTTACGCATGAAGACATTCTGACTCAAGCGCTCGGCTCAGCATCAGCCGACGCCAGCACGCACAATTGATCTGTTCCGCCGCGATTATTCGCCTCGACTATCTGGAGATTTGTCCCGATGAGCCTTGAAACCAAAGACACTGGCACCACCCCGAAGCGGCGCTTCAATGTCCTGTTCGGACTGACGCTTTTTGCCCTGTTGCTGGTACTCTGGCTGGTCCTTAGTCTCGCAACAGATAGTTTCTGGACCGGAAACAATATTGCCAATCTGCTACGCCAAGGCTCGATGATTGCGATCCTCGCCATTGGCCAGACCTTCGTCATCATTACCGGCGGCATTGATCTGTCTGTCGGCGCGATCGTCGGCTTCACCAGCGTCATCGTCGCCTGGTTGTTGGCACATGGCTTTCCCGTCTGGGCGGCAATCCTGATCACGCTTGGTATCGGTGTCTGTATCGGGCTGTTTCATGGCTTTGGCATTGTGCGTCTCGGGCTTCCACCCTTCATCATCACACTCGCAACGCTTACATCATTGCGCGGCATCGGCCTGCTGATTACCAACGGTGCCACGATCTCGATCGATAATGACCCGTTTACCGAATTCTCCCGCAATGATTTTACCGGAATACCCAACCTGTTCTGGATGGTGGTCCTTGTCGGCATTCCCGCCTACATCTTTCTAAGTCACAGCCGCTGGGGACGCTATCTGTTTTCCGTGGGATCGAATGCAGAAGCCTCGCGTCTGTCCGGCGTCAATGTCAAAGGGACCATTTATCTCGCCTATACATTATCAGCCGTCTGCGCATCATTCGTAGGATTGCTGCTTGCCTCCCGTATTGGCATTGGCAATGCCACACAGGCGGAGGGATGGGAACTGCAAGCCATCGCTTCCTCGGTTATCGGCGGCACCAGTCTTTTCGGCGCTGTAGGTTCCATTCATGGGCCGCTGCTGGGCGCGTTCATTCTGGCGACAATCAACAACGGCGCTAACCTCCTCAACGTCAATTCCTTCTGGCAGCGGGTTATAACAGGCGTTTTGATCATTGTTATTGTGTACTTCGATCAGCTCCGCCGCAGGCGAAGATAGGCGTTATTCGGGAACATTCGACCGTTTCAAGGGTTTCTATAGTACCGAGAGCGAGTTTGGGAGAGCTCTTGCTTTCGTCAGAGGTCTGGTCGAGCGATCGTGGAACTTCATCCTTCGATACTCCCAGACCTCGTTCTGTCCTATAGAGACGACCGCTTGTCACAGGATGCGGCGGAGAAACAGGCTCATATGACACCCGTGAGATTAACGCGCCGTGCAAGAGCCACGGTGCTCTCCTTACGCTCACTATAACGGTTGGTGAGATAATCCGACACGTCGCGTGTCAGCAGCGTGAACTTCATAAGCTCCTCCATGACATCCACAACGCGATCGTAATAGGCCGATGGTTTCATACGGCCGTTTTCGTCAAACTCCTGATAGGCTTTGGCAACCGACGACTGGTTCGGGATTGTGACCATACGCATCCAGCGCCCGAGAACCCGCATCTGGTTGACTGCATTAAACGACTGTGACCCGCCAGAAACCTGCATGACCGCAAGCGTTCGTCCCTGAGTAGGACGGATCGCGCCCATGGCAAGCGGTATCCAGTCGATCTGTGATTTCATGACGCCTGTCATGGCACCATGCCGCTCGGAACTGGTCCAGACCTGCCCTTCGGACCAGAGTGAAAGGTCGCGCAGTTCCTGCACCTTTGGATGATCTACGGGCGCGTCATCGGGCAGAGGCAATCCTGCTGGATCATAGACACGAGTCTCCGCACCAAAATGCTCCAACAGGCGCGCTGCCTCTTGCGTTAGCAAGCGGCTGTAGGACACTTTCCGGATGGAGCCGTAAAGCAACAGGATACGGGGCCGGTGTGCCGACAGCGGAACAGATAATTTTTCAGGATCGGGAATCTGTAGGGCCTCGGATAGAGTATTGGCTAAATCAGACAATGCGCTTTCCTTTAGCATCAATGACAACTTCGCCATCTTCCTTGGTGAAAGCGCGCTTTTGTGGGTTCGGGAGTATGTCAAGGACGACTTCAGACGGTCGGCTTAGGCGCACGCCTTTTTCAGTCACCACAAACGGGCGGTTCATCAGGATCGGATGGGCCTCCATCGCATCCAGCAGTTGTTCATCTGTCAAATCCGGATCATCGAGCCCAAGCTCCGCATAGGGCGTGCCTTTTTCGCGAATGGCTTCACGCACCGTCAACCCCGCTCTTCGAATGAGGTCTTTCAGTTCCTGACGTGCTGGAGGTGTCTTCAGATACTGGATTATGGTTGGCTCAATACCTGCATTCCGGATCATTGCGAGCACATTGCGCGACGTGCCGCAGGCAGGATTATGATAAATGGTGACAGTCATTAGACAGCCCTTTCCGTTTTTTGAAGTTTCTGGACGGCGGCCCCCCGCTCGTACCAATTCTTGCTACGGTTGACGATCCACACCACCGACAACATGACTGGCACTTCAATCAGAACACCAACGACAGTAGCGAGTGCGGCCCCGGAGTTAAAACCAAACAAGCTAATCGCAGCGGCTACCGCCAGTTCGAAGAAGTTACTTGCCCCGATCAATGCGGAGGGACCGGCGACACAATGCTGCTCACCACTCATACGATTAAGCAGATAGGCAAGGCCTGAATTGAAATAGACCTGTATCAGGATCGGTACGGCTAGAAGCGCAATCACCAGCGGTTGAGCGATAATCTGCTCGCCCTGAAAGCCGAAGAGCATCACCAATGTTGTCAGCAATGCCACAAGCGACAGCGGTTGAAGAACACCGACCAATCGATCAAAGGCCGCCTTGCCTCCATTGGCCAGCAACCATCGACGCATGATCTGGGCGATGATGACCGGAACAATGATGTATAGAACCACCGATAGGATAAGCGTATTCCATGGTACGGTGATTGCAGAAAGACCAAGAAGCAGACCCACAATAGGGGCAAAGGCAATGACCATAATCGCATCGTTCAAAGCCACCTGAGACAAGGTGAAATGTGGTTCGCCCTTAGTGAGGTTCGACCAGATAAAAACCATGGCTGTACAAGGTGCGGCCGCTAGAATGATCAGCCCAGCAATATAGGAATCGATCTGGATAGCAGGCAGATATGGGCGAAAGAGCCAGCCCACAAATAGCCAGCCAAGCAACGCCATGGAGAATGGCTTTATAGCCCAATTGATAAACAGGGTTACACCAATTCCACGCCAATAAGCGCCTACCGTGCGCAGCGACGCAAAGTCGATCCGCAGCAACATCGGAATGATCATCAACCATATGAGAACAGCCATCGGAATGTTCACTTTGGCGTATTCGGCAGAGCCGATGGCCTGAAACACGCCCGGAATAAAATGGCCAAGCGCAATCCCAACAACAATGCATAGGGCAACCCACAGAGTGAGGTAGCGTTCAAAGACAGACATTGGCTTTCCTATAGAAAACGGATCGCGTCAAAATGGATATTGAGGCCAGACACAGCCCCAGGACCTGCAGCACAGGCAGAAGGTCAAACGGCACGGCACCCACTGTTGGATCGTGTAGAATTGCCTCTCCACAGGATCAGGACATCATAGACGCGATCAGCCATTGAACTCCTCCTTAGGCGGACAACATGGAACGATATCAGTGATGAGCGGAGTGCAAATGTCCGGATGACCTGCGCAGCAATCCTTCAGCAGATAACTGATCGCAGCGCGAAGATTTTCGAACCTCGCGCGATAAATAATGGAACGGCTGTGGCGGACAGAAGAGATCAGTCCCGCGCGCGACAATATCGCCAGATGCGCCGACATCGTGTTTTGCGGAATATCCAGCAGTCGCGATATCTCTCCTGCTGCTATTCCTTCCGGCTCATGCATGACAATCAGCTTGAATGCATCCATGCGTGATGGTTGTGCAAGGGCTGAAAAAGCCTCAATGGTCTGTTCTTTTTCCATATATCTGGATTTATCGATATATAGTCAGGCTGTCAAGTCAATCCCATGCAAGCATTAGACAATGACCGGTCGGACGCCTTGCTATGTATGATCCAAAGGAGACAGATCACCCAAGACGGTCGGAATAAGCTCGGAGACTGTCGGGTGTATCGGCACAGCCCATTTGAGCGTTGGATAGTCCATCTTCGCGCTCATGGCATCGAGTATTCCGTGGATCGCTTCATCACCACTTGTCCTGAGAATAGCCGCGCCCAAAATCTGCTTTGTCTGAGCATCAGCAACGATCTTCATAAAACCCTGCGTTTCGCCTTTCTCCACGGCGCGGCCAACACGCGTCATCGGTCGTTTGGATACAAGAACAGCGCGACCCGTTGCCTTGGCCTGCGTCTCGCTCATTCCCACCCGGCCGAGTGGCGGATCGATATAGAGGGCATAGCCCTGCACGCGCTCGCTAACCCTGCGGCCTTCCCCGTCCAGAAGATTGGCCGCGACAATCTCGAAATCATTATAAGCCGTGTGCGTGAAAGCACCCTTGCCATTGCAATCTCCAAGAGCCCAGATGCCTTCAACGCTTGTTGCGAGATAATCGTCGACCTTGATGTAGCCCCGCTCGTCGGTGGCAATACCCGCCTTGTCCAGATCGAGATCGTCAGTGTTGGGACGGCGACCAATCGCCAGAAGCACATGCGAACCGACAACACTGCGCTTGTCAGAGTCGCAATCAAGGTGAACCTCCGTACCGCCTTCATGGGGTTTGAACGCGATGCAGTTTGCGTTAAGGCGGCAGGAAATACCTTCGTTTTCCAGAATATCCTTTATGGCTTCGGAAACATCCTCGTCTTCGCGCCCGACCAGGCGAGGACCTTTTTCGACAACCGTGACTTCTGAACCAAAACGCCGATACATCTGCGCAAATTCAAGGCCGATATAACTGCCGCCAATCACCACCAGATGTTTCGGCAGGACATCAAGCTGCATCATGCCAGCGTTGGTAAGATAGTCGATATCACCGATACCCGGCATATCAGGGATATTGGCGCGCCCGCCCACATTCAGGAAAATGCGCGGAGCATCAAAGAGCACCCCGTCAATGCTGATTGTATGTGGGCCAGTAAACCGGGCATGACCTTCAACAACAGTGCAATTCTTCATGCCGCGCAGCCAGTTCTCGACACCTGTGCGGGCGTTAAGAGTAACGGTATCGGCCCTTTGCCGCACCCGTTGCATATCAATCCGAATGGGTTGCTCGATGACAACGCCGTAGTCCCCA
This sequence comes from Phyllobacterium sp. T1293, assembly GCF_020731415.2. NCBI lineage: Bacteria > Pseudomonadati > Pseudomonadota > Alphaproteobacteria > Hyphomicrobiales > Phyllobacteriaceae > Phyllobacterium > Phyllobacterium meliloti. The sequence goes on from NZ_CP088275.1 coordinate 273,791, forward strand.
CCACGGCGGGCGAGATGCGCCGCATAGGCGCTGGCAACCATCGTCTTTGTTGGCATGCATCCGGTGTTGACGCAGGTACCGCCAAACAGTTTTCGCTCGACCATCAACACCTTCATACCCGAAGCGGTCAGCCGGCCCGCGAGAGATGGTCCCGCCTGTCCTGCACCGATAATGATCGCGTCAAATGACTGGCTCATGGCAATGCTCCATCAAGAAAGATTGGGGTAGGGTAGCAACAGTGAGGTCGCCTTGAAAGGCGTGGTCCGGCATTCATGCTGCGGGGTGAACGTATCGACACCCGTATGCAACACCTTTAGAACAGCGAAAAGACAATGGTCCCATCTGCGCAAGCCAATCCACATTCTGTTAGAAGCAAACAATGAACTATGTCAGGCAAGCCATAGCCAGCCTTACCATTTTCGGGACGACAAGCCTAAGGGAACTCCGGTCACTGGCAAAGCCCGGACCACGGATGGTCGATGAATTTGAGTGCGTTGTATCCGTTCTCCTCGCCATCATCTTCGCGCATATTCTGGGCGCACAGAATGTCGGCTGGGCTGCCTTCAGCGGCTACATGGTTATGCGGTCCCATGTATCGGAAAGTCTCACCAGAGGGATTTTGCGGATCATCGGAACGTCAGCAGGCGCAGGTGCGGCTCTGGGTTTGGCACCTTTCGTTATCACCAATTCATTACTTTTAAGCCTGTCCCTTATCATTTTTGGTGGGGTCACGCTCTACTTCGCGCTTGTTGGAAAACGCAGCTACGCCTGGCTGTTTACAGGCCTGACATTCTGCATGGTGCTGATTGATGGCATGAAGCACCCATCAGAGTCAGTTTTACCCTTTGCCCAATCGCGTCTTGTCGAAATCCTTGCGGGAACCCTCGCCTGTATTCTTGTCAGTGCCGTCTCGACCTTCACAATCAGGCGCAGATTACCACGGCAATCAAAGGAAACACCCGTTCAGGCGGCCATAAGGCACTCCGTCGTCTGGCATAAGGGCGCAGCAAAGCATTCCGTGCAAGCGGCAATCGCTCTCGGGCTCATTCCATGGATATGGGTATGGACCGGGATCACTTCACTGAGCCAGTCGAGCATCACAATCATGGCCGTGATGATGATCCCCGTGACCAGCCTATCAACCAGTGTGCTGAACCCGATCACATCGCGGCTGATCCTGCGATTCATCGGTTGCAGCGTGGGTGGGTTGATCGCCACCGCAATTCTGCTGAGCAGTCATCAGTCACCCATTCTCATGACAATAGGTGTCTGTATCGGTGTTCTTGTCGGGCGGCATATCGAAAATAGCAACTCGTCGATCAGCTATATCGGCACGCAATTTGTTCTGGCTTTTCTTGTTGTGCTTGTGCCTGATACCTATACCAATGCGGCGCTGGAGCCCGGCATGGAGCGCCTTGCTGGTATCTTGTTTGGTGTGGTTATTCTCGAGCCGGTTTTGCTCGCCTCCCACTATCTGTTTCGCGATCACCCAGGGAATGACGGCATAGAGATGAAGCAGCCATCATCAAACGAGTAAGCCACATTCTTGCGCAAAACTTTACGCGCGACAATTTTTATATTGACATAGCAATATAAATTGCACATCCATGCGGTGGACGAAGGTGGGAGGAGCATGGCCATCGCCAATGGACTTGAGCACGGCAAACAGGCTGTGCAGTGTCCGGCAATATTGCGCCAATGCCCAACCGCCGGATTTCGAGAAAACAACTGTTCTGGAGGGAACAATGATCCGCACCCATTTTACCAAACTGCTTCTTGCCGGCGCAGTAGCGCTCATGGCTACAGGTGCCTATGCTGAAGGCATCGGCGCTTCCCTGCTCACACAGCAGCATCCATTCTACATCTCGCTTGCTTCCGCCATGACCGCAGAAGCCAAGGCGGAAAACGTGCCGCTTGAAATTGCGATTGCCAATCAGGATCTGAACAAGCAGCTCGCCGATGTGGAAGATTTCATCACCAAGGGCGTCAGTGTCATCATCATTTCCCCTGTAGATAGCACGGGCGTAAAATCCGCCATCACCAAGGCGCAGAAGGCGGGCATCAAGGTCATCACCGTGGACGTTCCTGCCAAGGGCGTTGAAGTGACTTCGCATGTCGGCACGGACAATTACACCGGCGGCGTCAAGGCGGGCGAGTTGATGGCCAAGCAGATCGGCGACAAGGGCAATGTTGCGGTTATCGACTACCCGACGGTGCAATCCGTCGTGGATCGCGTCGAAGGCTTCAAGAAGGCAATTGCTGCACATCCGGATATCAAGATCGTCTCCATCCAGACCGGCATTACCCGGCCGGAGGCGCTAGCCGCTGCCCAGAATATCCTGCAGGCAAATCCTGATGTGGTCGGCATTTTCGGCTTTGGCGATGACGCGGCTCTCGCGGCGGCTTCCGCTGTGAAATCGGCAAAGCTTCAGGAGCAGGTCAAGGTCATTGGTTTTGACGGCATGGAAGAAGCCCGTAATGCGGTGAAGAACGACCCTGTTATGGTTGGCGTTATTGCGCAGTATCCGGACCAGATGGGCAAAGTCGCGGTCGAGACCGCGGGCAAGGTCATCAAGGGCGAGACCGTTGAAGCCAAGCAGCCAATCGTTCCTGGTGTCGTCACCAAGGCGGGCGAAGAAAAGTAACCTCGCAAAGGTCTCTACTCACTCATGCCACCCGCGCGAATACATCTTTGCGGGTGGCCGTATGGAAAGACCTCCGGTAGGATTGTCGTTCATGATCGCTTCGCCCAATGCCCCCGTGCTTGAAATCAAGGATGTTGCCAAGACTTTTGGTCCGGTGACAGCGCTCAAGCGCATGAACCTTTCCGTCCGGAGCGGACGGGTTCACACGCTGCTTGGTGAGAATGGCGCGGGCAAATCCACGCTGATGAAAATTCTTGTTGGTCTGTTCCAGCCAACTTCGGGGTCGATCACCCTGCATGGCAAACCCTATGCACCGAAAAACCCCATCGAGGCAAAAGCGCTGGGGTTGAGCATCGTGTTTCAGGAACTTAGCCTCTGCCGCAATCTGTCAGTTGCCGAGAATATTCTGGCGACGCATGAGCCCAATAGTTTTGGCTTCATCAATGAGCGTGATCTCAATGCACAAGCGGCGCAGATTGTTCAGGAGCTTGGCCTGCCGGACAATGTGAGGACCAAAGTGGGCGACCTTTCCATTGCCCAGCGTCAGCTCGTTGAAATTGCAAAGGGGCTTAGCCGTCCCGCCGATGTGGTCATCCTTGACGAACCGACATCCTCACTCTCGGACAGCGAAGCGGAAATCCTTTTCACCATTATCGAACGGCTGAAAGCCAAGGGTACCGCGATCATCTATATTTCCCACCGCATGGAAGAAATCATGCGGATTTCCGATGATATTACAGTGATCCGCGATGGTTCCTTTGTGGCAACGACAGAAAAGCAGAACACGAGCATTGAGGGCCTGATCGCCCTGATGGTCGGACGCGAGATGAAGGATATCTATCCGCCGCGTCTGGTCGAGCGTCCCTCGTCTGCGATCGCGCCTGTCCTTGCGGTTGAGAATCTCTCGGAAGCAGGCAGGTTTGAGAATGTTTCGCTCGATGTCCGCCCCGGCGAAGTTGTTGGCCTGTTCGGCCTGATCGGTTCCGGGCGTTCCGATGTGATGAAGGCACTCTTCGGTTTCGGGCAACCGACCGGCACCATTCGCCTTAATGGTAATCCGGTGCATCTGCGCTCCCCCGCCGATGCCATCCGGCACGGCATTGCCTTCGTGACCGAAAACCGCAAGGAAGAAGGCCTCGTGCTGCAGCATAGTGTCGAGCGCAACATCAACATGGTTGCGCTGGGTCAACTCGCCGGACAGTTCGGCTTCACCCGCCCTGCCCGTGAACGCGCCGCAGCGAAGACGGAAATCCTGCGTCTTGCCATCAAGACCGCATCGATGGAAACGCCCGCCGGGTCGCTCAGTGGTGGCAACCAGCAGAAAATCGTTATCGCCAAATGGCTGCAGACCCAACCCAGAATACTGATCCTTGACGAGCCGACGCGCGGTGTCGACGTCGGTGCCAAGTTCGAGATCTACCGCATTATCCGCGAGCTTGCCGCCGCTGGCACCGCCATCCTGATGGTATCCTCAGAATTGCCCGAAGTGCTCGGTCTCAGCGACCGGCTCGTCATCATGCACAACAAGCGCGTGGCAAAAATGCTGGACGCGCAGGGCCTCAGCCCGGAAACCGTTATGACCTACGCAGCAGGAATACACCAATGACCAATTCTACCGAGACGAAGCAGGCGCTTCTGGCTTCCCCCCTCATCCGGCAATATGGTGGCATTGTCATCTCGCTGATCATCCTGTGCCTGGTCTTTTCAACGATCAGCCCTCGCTTCCTTGCCTTCAACAATTTCATGAACATTATGCAGCAAGTAGCTGTAATTGCCGTTGCTGCCTATGGCATGACCTATGTGATCCTGCTTGGCGATATTGACCTCTCCGTCGGCTCGATCATTGCGGTGGCGGGCATGGTCGCTGCGCAAGCCTTTTCCATGGGTTTTGGTTTTGTCCCAACAGTGTTCATAACGCTTGCGGCTGGTGCAATCATGGGCGGGCTCAACGGTGTTCTCTCGGCTAAACTCATGCTGCCTTCGTTCATCGTCACGGTTGCGACTATGGGTATCTATCGCGGAGCCGTCAGCCTGCCGACCAATGGCGCACCGGCTTCCATCGACAATGAAACATGGCTGGCCATCGGCAGCGAAAGCTGGCTTGGCTTGCCCATTATCATCTGGATTGTCATTGCGCTCTTCGCGATCAATCACATTGTCCTGTCCCGCACGATTTTTGGCCGCCGCGCCTATCTCGCCGGTGGCAATCGCGAGGCTGCAATCTATTCGGGCATTCGTGTTGACCGTTTGAAGATCATCATTTTCATGATCTCCGGCGTGATGGCGGCAATCAGCGGCATCCTGCTGTCGTCACGGCTTTCCTCGGCGCAGACGAATGCTGGCATGGGCTATGAGCTGGATGCCATTGCCGCCGTTGTGCTTGGCGGCACCAGTCTTGCCGGTGGTGTGGGTACAATGGTCGGCACCATCCTTGGCGCGCTGATTATCGGCGTTATCAACAACGGCATGAATATGCTGGCCGTTCCGTATTTCTACCAGCTCATCTTCAAGGGTATCGTTATTCTCTTTGCTGTCTGGCTCGATGTGCGCAGCAAGTCGATGCGCACTTAATCGACTACAGTTGGTCCGGGGAGGAACACGGCAAAGGGTTCCTCTACGGTGCGCTTGAGATAAGCGAGATAGGATGCATAGCTGGCGTGATCAGAGGCGATACGTCCGAACTGTGCATCCGGTGCCGACCCCATCGGAATGAGGACAATGGGCGCTGAAACCGGCGTCAGTTGCGCACCGCGCCCGGCCTGCAATGTGGTAAGGATGCCATACATCTCCCCCGTGATGGACGGACGCGAGATGATGATCAGGCGATGCTGACCTGATGTATTGGTCGCAAGGTAGATATGACCGGAGAGGTTTGGAATGGCCACTGTACCCTGCTGGGTGAAGGCGGCATCCAGCCGTTCCTTTTCAATGAAACGCAGATTGGACGCGGCGTCACTCCAGCCGATTTCGGTGCAATAGGCAAAGATGGCTTTCGGATCACCGAAAGAGGGGCGCAAGGTCAGATAACGGCCCTCAATCCACCCGACGGCGGCGCGGGAATAGGCACCAAAATCCTCACTGGCGTGGCCATGACTTGGCAGCGGCGGGTTATCATGACCGTCAGCCCCGCGCAGACGCATGCCAAGCGCCTCTTCAAGCCTGATCGTTGTTGCCAGTGTGAATGGGCGGTGGCCTGACAGAGCCTTCTCCAACGTGGAAAGGCTGATTTTCGCCTGATCAGCCAGATATTGCCGCGAAATCCGCCGCCGCGCCATTTCCTCACGGATTTTCGTGGCGACCGTATCGTTCTGACGTTCCGATAACTGGCTGTCTATATCCCCGGCCATGATGCCCCTGCTTTCCCAATCACGTACATTTCTTCACATATCCACACAAGTCCATCAGGAGCAAGACATGATGTGACGCAGCCGTGCGGAACATTCCCGAAGCTTACGCTGGCGCCGAAAAGGCCCATGTATGAAATGGGGAAAGCTTCCCGATGGGAGCACCAACAGGAGCTTTCCCGATGAAAACCGTATCCCTCTCACCTTCCCCGCAACCCCTGCCAAGCTGGCTGCGCTACACCTGCCAGGCCGTCTGGCTCATCAACATTGTTGTCTTGCCGCTCGTGGCGCTTCTGGCTGTCTTGCTTGCCGGGCCAGCCCGCGCCGAAACAGCCCAATCTCCCCTTGTCACCATGGATGAGGTCAAATCCGGTACGCTGCTGCTGAAGAGTTCCGAAGCTGGCCGCTATATCGAGGCCCCGCGCGTTGCCACCGATGTTGATATCATCGTCAGCGGCCCGACTGCGCGCGCCCGTATCACTCAGATTTTCACCAACCCTTCCAATGGCTGGGTGGAGGCTGTTTATGCCTATCCCCTGCCGGAAGAAAGCGCCGTCCATGCCCTTAAAATGGTCGTCGGCAAGCGTGTGATCATTGGCGATATCAAAGAGAAAAAGGAAGCCAAGGCAATTTACGAAACGGCTAAGGCTGCAGGCCAGAAAGCCAGCCTTGTTGAGCAGGAGCGCCCCAACCTCTTCACCAACTCCGTCGCCAATATCGGTCCGCATGAGCAGGTTGTGGTTCAGATCGACTATCAGGAACCCGTCCGCCTCTCCGGCGATGAATTCTCCCTGCGCGTGCCGCTTGTCGTAGCGCCTCGCTACAATCCAAATCCGATAACACAAACTGCCGACCTTGCCGCCGATGGTTCCGGCTGGGGCACAACAGCCGATCCGGTTCCCGATCGTGATAAAATCACCCCGTCCGTACTTGATCCCCGTATCAATGCACCAGTCAACCCTGTTACGATCAAGGTTCGCTTGCAGGCCGGTTTTGCCTTGGGTGAAGTCAAAAGTCCCCACCATTCCATCAGAACAGAAGCCGTTGACGCACAGACGCAGATCGTTGCGCTGACCGGTGAAAACCATGCGGATCGCGACTTTGAACTGACATGGAAGCCACAAAATTCCAAAGCCCCTGCTGTTGGCCTGTTTCGCGAAACCATAGGCAAGAACGATTATGCTCTCGCCTATGTCACACCGCCTGTTGTCGAGCAGAAGCAGGAAGAACGTCCCCGTGAGATCGTCTTTGTCATCGATAACTCAGGCTCGATGGGTGGCACATCCATGGATCAGGCCAAGGCCAGCCTTGATTATGCCTTGAGCCGTCTGAAACCAGCCGACCGATTCAACGTCATCCGGTTTGACGACACCATGACCGCGCTGTTTCAGGATACAGTCACTGCCAACCGCGATAACGTCTCCATTGCCCGCGAATTTGTCGGCGATCTCGAAGCATCCGGCGGCACTGAAATGCTCGCACCGCTCGAAGCAGCGTTGAATGACAAACGCCCCAATGATCAGGCTTTTATTCGCCAGATCGTATTCCTGACCGACGGCGCGATCGGTAATGAACAACAGTTGCTTGATACGATTGCAGCCAAGCTTGGCCGTTCGCGGGTCTTCATGGTCGGCATCGGTTCTGCACCCAACAATTACCTGATGAACCGCGCCGCCGAACTTGGCCGTGGCACCTTCACTTCCATCGGCTCGACCGATCAGGTGGATGAGCGTATGCGCAATCTGTTCGCCAAGCTGGAAAGCCCTGTGATCACCAACCTCGTTGCAACGTTCTCTGCTGGCAATGCGGACGTAACGCCAGCCATTCTACCCGATCTTTATCGCGGCGAGCCTCTGGTTATTGCTGCCAAGCTTGGTTCGTTGTCTGGTACGCTGACAATCAAGGGCATGATCGGCAAACAGCCATGGGAAGTTACCCTGCCAGTTGCCAAGGCTGCCGATGGTGAAGGCCTGTCAAAACTCTGGGCACGCCGCAAGATTTCCGATGCGGAAGTGGAAAGCACACTTGGCAAAATCAGCCGCGAAGAAGCCGATAAGCGCATCCTCAAACTCGCCCTTGAAAACAGCCTCGTTTCGCGCCTGACAAGTCTGGTTGCCGTCGACAAGACTGTAACCCGCTCACAGGATAAGCCGTTGACCCGTGCCGATGTTCCACTCAACCTGCCTGCAGGCTGGGATTTCGACAAGGTGTTTGGTGAGCAGACCACGCGCAGGGCCGCTCTTGAGAGCGACACGAATATCCAGTTGGCCAAGCTGGTTCAGGGTAACAAGCCGGTAGCCAAACAGGCACCTGCCGACGAACTCCCTCTGCCACAGACAGCAACCGATGCGGAACTGCGCATGATCGCTGGCCTGATGCTGTTGCTCGCAAGCGCCGGGCTGTTCTTCTTCACACGCAAGACAACCGGGAAAGCATCATGAGTGCGACCTTAACAGTCAATAATGGTTCAAAGCAGAAAGGCGGGGCGGTTATCCGCCCTGCCCTCCGGGCTGGAATGATTGCGATGGCTTTGTTTGGCTTTCTGTTGTTCAGCCAAGGGATCTGGATTCATGCGAAAGCCATTCTGGCGCAGGTGCTTCTTGATCGTGCCTTTACCCAGAGCATCGAGACCGGTCAGCCGGTAAAGCCCTGGTCATGGGCCGATACGTGGCCGGTTGCCCGTATTGAATTTCCGCGCATTGGTGAAACATCCATTGCCCTGCGTGGCGCAAGCGGGCAGGCATTGGCTTTTGGCCCCGGTCATGTGGATCGCAGTGCCGAGGCCGGTGAGAGCGGAACGGCTGTTTATGCAGCGCACCGCGACACGCATTTTGCCTTTCTGAAGAATGTGCAGATCGGAGATAAGATCAAAGTTACCCGGCGTGACGGCAAAGCCTTTTCCTATCAGGTCACGGAAACATCTGTTGTGCGCTGGGATCAATCGGGCATTGATAGCAATGCCGCTGGCAAAAATCTGGTTCTCGCCACCTGCTGGCCGTTCAATGCCACGACCTCGGGTCCAATGCGCTATCTGGTAAAAGCACAGATCGTTGAGTGACTACCCATCCCATTCATTGCGGCGGATCAGCTCTTCCTTGATCAGCTTTTTCGCGATCTTGCCATAGGCGGATTTCGGCATCTCCGGCCAGAAGACGAAACGCTTCGGCAGTTTATAACGTGCCATCTTGCCGTTGAGCCACGCCGTGATCGCGTCACCATCCGGCGCGCTGCCGGATCGCGCTACGCAGACTGCCAGCCCAACTTCGCCCCACACCGGGTCAGGAATACCGAGAACAGCCACTTCACTGATATCCGGGTGGGTCAGGATCTTCTCTTCAATCTCCCGCGGATAAACGTTGGAACCACCAGAGATATACATGTCCGACGCCCGGCCCGTGATGTAGACAAAACCGGCCTCATCCATATGGCCGAGATCACCGGTGCGGAACCAGCCATCGCGAAAGGCTTTCGCATTGGCTTCCGGATTGTCAAAGTATCCAGCAAACACCGCTGGACCGATAACGCAAATCTCGCCGGTTTCGCCCGGACCAACCTCCTGCCCGGTTTCATCTTGAATCGTAACCTGCATACCCGTTCGCGCAAAGCCGCAGGTGCCGATGCGAGCATCGGGACCATCTTCAACAGCGTGATAGGCGGGCGGCAGAACCGTGATGTTGCCCGTTACCTCGCCAAGGCCGAAATACTGGACAATCACAGGACCCAGTGTCTTCAAGGCATGAATCTGATCGGTCCGATACATCGGCGCTCCGGCATAGATCACATAGCGCAGCGATGAGTGGTCGCGCTCATGAACAGCCGGATGTTCCGTCAGCATTTTCAGGATTGTCGGCACTGTGAACATATTGCTCACACGCCATTTTTCAACCAGCCGCCACGCTTCGGCAATGTCGAACTTCTCCGTCGGCAGCAGGATCGTCTTTGAACCGCGCGCAACCTGCGTCAATTGATGAATGCCAGCACCATGGGAAAGAGGCGCAACGACAAGCGAGGCATCTTTCTGCGTCGTGCCGGGCATGAGATCGCACAGGTGATTGGTGATAACGAACGCCATCTGGCCGTGAGAAAGGACCGCAGCCTTGGGCCGTCCCGTTGTGCCTGATGTGAAAAAGAACCAGCAGGGATCATCGTGATCAACCGCAGCAGTTGCAACTTTCTGACCGTCAAAGCGCGCAACGATGTCATCGTAATCCTCGCCGAATTCCGCCGAACCAATGGCAATGACAAAGCCAAGATCAGAGTTCATGTTCCGGCTTGCAGTCACATGCTCAGGGAAAAGATGACCGCAGATCATGCCCTTGGCACCGCTCGCCTTGGCAAGATAGGCCACCTCATCCGGCGTCTGGCGGAAATTTGTCGGCACCCATACCGCGCCCAGCAGGAAACAGGCGAACATGGATTCAAACATCTGATTGCAGTTCTGCGACTGGATCAGAATTCGGTCGCCTTTGACCACACCGAATTCGCTTTGCAGCGCCGCAGCCATGGCATCAACACGTCGCTGCAACGTCCCCCAGTTCCAGCTTTTTTCGCCCCAGACGAACCCGATTTCCTCAGGCAGGCGGCGCGCGGTTTGCCCCAGAAAGCCCGACAGGTTCATCACGCGTTTTGACATGGCCGTAATCAGGATTGCATCCTTGCTGCTCATACCTTCATCCGTTCCGGTCTTCTGGATTTCATTGCGGGTGTTACCGGGCGTTTTGGCCGGTCGCTCAGTGGCTGCAGATGCGCCAGACGTGCCTCGATCTTTTTCGCTTCAATACGCATAAGCTCCGCCAGTTCCAGCTGACGTTCGGGCTGCATTCGGCTGTCAATGGCCGCTATGCTCAGCGCACCGGCAGCTCTGCCATCAGGAAAATGGATCGCAAGGCCGATACCCCAGGAATTGGCAAGAATGCGCCCAGGGTTAAGAGCAAAACCCTGCTCCCGTGCCGTTGCGACATCTTCCCTGATCTGTCGTGGCGAAAGATTGGGATAATCAGCCAGAAGCACTGTCTCATTGGCCGCCAGAATAATATCGATCTCGTCATCGGGCATTGTGGCAAGAATAGCCAGAGAACCGCCGCCGACACCAAGAGGATGGCGATAACCCGCCTGTAGCGCATGGGTGCGGATCGGATAGGTCCCCTCCTCCCGATGCAGGCACACCGTATAGGTTTCGCGCTGGATGGATAGAAAGCTTGTGTCCTGCGTCTTGGCCGAAAGAATGCTCAGACTGTCGCGAGCGATCTGCAGCAATCCGTAGCGGCGGGTTGCCAGCGTTCCAAGCACATAGGCTTCCTGTCCAAGATAATAGCGGCGCGTCTGCACATCCTGCTCTACCAGACCGGACCGGATGAGAGCCAGCAACAACCGGCGTGTCGTCGGTTTGTTCAGACCGCTCTGCTCAACAATCTCGCTCAACGATCCACCCTGATCGCCGAAATAGCTGACAAGGCTGAGGAGGCCCAACGCTCTGTCGACGCTTTGCGATCCGCTGAGACTGGCTGGTGCCGTGATCCGTTCCTCCATGCTCCCCCACATGTCTGTCGATCCATATTGTGGATCATTTTGCCGATCTATTGAACAATGACATAAAAATTATTGCAAGATGCCAGCATTTGTTTATGGTTTTATCCAATTCAAGGAGGAATTGCATTCTACAATATGGACCTATGAGTTGAGCTGATGCAATGGAGGTTGCACCCGCTCAATGAGTTCCACGAGAATGCATCACGTTGTTCGGGAGGAAATCACATGAATAATCTGTCACGCCGCAAGGTATTGATCGGTACTGCCGCAACGCTCGTTGCCAGCCCCTTCATCCTCAGGCGTCCGGCTGCTGCAGCCGAGTTTTCCTATAAATATGCCAATAACCTGCCGGTTACACATCCGATGAACCTGCGTGCGCAGGAAGCCGCTGATAAGATCAAGGAAGAAACCGGTGGACGGTTTGAGCTGTCGATCTTCCCGTCGAGCCAACTCGGCTCGGACACGGATACACTGAGCCAGCTTCGCTCCGGTGCTGTTGAATTCTTCACGCTATCAGGCCTGATTCTGTCCACACTGGTTCCAGCCGCTTCCATCAATGGTATTGGCTTCGCCTTTCCTGACAGCGCCACCGTCTGGAAAGCGATGGATGGCGAACTCGGCGCCCATGTGCGCAAGCAGATCGAGAAATCCAACCTCGTTGCCATGGAAAAAATCTGGGACAATGGCTTCCGTCACATCACATCGAGCACCAAGCCGATTGTAACGCCTGACGATCTGAAGAATTTCAAGATCCGTGTTCCGGTCAGCCCGCTCTGGACATCGATGTTCACGGCCTTCCAGTCTTCACCAGCCAGCATCAATTTCAATGAGGTCTATTCCTCGCTGCAGACCAAGGTTGTCGAGGGTCAGGAAAATCCGCTTGCGATCATCTCCACAGCGAAACTCTACGAAGTACAGAAATATTGTTCGCTTACCAGCCATATGTGGGACGGTTTCTGGTTCCTTTCGAACCGCCGTGCTTGGGAAGCACTGCCCGATGATATCAGGACTGTCGTTGCCAAACATATCAATGCTGCCGGTCTTGCCGAGCGCGATGATGTCGCAAAACTTACCGAGACTTTGCAGGCCGACCTGAAATCAAAGGGCCTTGAATTCAACACTCCAGATTCCGCCCCTTTCCGCGACGCCCTGCGCAAGGCGGGTTTCTATTCCGAATGGAAGGGCAAATATGGCGAAGAGGCCTGGGGCCTTCTGGAAAAAGTCGTCGGCCAGCTGGCATAGGGGCGAACCCGATGGCAGGGATCAGACTGACCGAAGGCGCCGTTGCGGCGGAAGGTGAAAGCATTCTTTCGCCGCCGCCGCGCAATGATCACTCGATTGCCTCCAGACTCGACCGGCTGCTTGGCCATCTCATCGAGTTTCCAGTGGCAATTCTTGTCGTTGCAGAAGTGGTCATTCTCTTCGCCGGTATCATCGCCCGGTATGTCGTGCATCAGCCGCTGATCTGGTCGGATGAATTGGCATCGATCCTGTTTCTCTGGCTCGCCATGCTTGGCGCCGTTGTCGCGTTCCGGCGCGGCGAACATATGCGTATGACGGCGCTTGTCGGCATGATGAGCCCGCAGCGCCGCGCTTTTTTTGATGTGATTGCCATTGTCGGCGCAATGGCATTTCTGCTGCTGATTGTTTACCCCGCCTATGACTACGCCCATGAGGAAACCTACATCACCACCCCGGCACTGGAGATAACCAATGCGTGGCGCGCGGCAGCATTGCCTGTAGGTGCTGGCCTCATGATCATCTCGGCCCTGATCAAACTCTTTCAGGTGTCAAACCTGCGCCATGTGGTGACGGCAATTGCGCTTATAGGCGGCCTGACGTTGGCATTCTGGCTGATTGGGCCCTTCTTCAAACCCCTCGGCAACATCAATCTTCTGATCTTCTTTGTTGGCGTGGTTGCAGCACTTGTTCTGAGCGGCGTCCCCATCGCCTTTTCCTTCGGTCTTGCCACCTTTGGTTATCTGGCATTGACCACGAATGTGCCAATGATTGTCGTGATTGGCCGCATGGATGAAGGCATGTCGCATCTCATCCTTTTGGCTGTACCGCTCTTCGTGTTTCTCGGCGTACTCATCGAAATGACCGGCATGGCACGCGCCATGGTACAATTTCTGGCAAGCCTGCTCGGGCATGTGCGTGGCGGCCTCTCCTATGTGCTCATAGGCGCAATGTATCTTGTGTCAGGCATTTCAGGCGCCAAAGCTGCCGATATGGCCGCCGTCGCACCCGTCCTTTTTCCCGAAATGAAAGCCCGCGGAGCCAAGCCCGGCGACCTAGTTGCACTGCTATCGGCCACCGGCGCGCAGACCGAGACCATTCCGCCGAGCCTCGTGCTGATCACCATCGGCTCGGTGACGGGCGTTTCTATCGCTGCGCTCTTCACGGGCGGCCTTTTGCCCGGCGTGGTTCTGGCTGTCATGCTCTGCTTTGTCGTCTGGCGGCGTTATCGCCATGAAGACCTGTCGCATGTGACAAGGGCAACGGGACGGCAAATCGGCCGGGCATTTATTATTGCCCTGCCGGCCCTTGCATTGCCATTCATCATCCGCGCTTCCGTGGTTGAAGGGGTGGCGACAGCCACCGAAGTGTCCACCATTGGCATTGTCTATTCAGTGCTGGCTGGGCTTTTCATCTACCGACAGTTTGATTGGGCGCGGTTGAAACCGATGCTTGTGGATACGGCATCGCTTTCCGGTGCAATCCTGCTGATCATTGGTGCCGCAACCGGCATGGCATGGGCGCTGACGCAATCCGGATTCTCTCGCGATCTCGCCGCCGCAATGACCGGCTTGCCCGGTGGGCCCATCACCTTCCTTGCAGTCTCAATTGTTGCCTTCATTATTCTTGGCAGCGTGTTGGAAGGCATTCCCGCCATCGTTCTGTTCGGACCATTGCTGTTCCCCATCGCCCGGCAGGTTGGCGTGCATGAGGTGCATTATGCGATGGTCGTCATCCTTTCGATGGGTATCGGTCTTTTCGCACCGCCCTTCGGCGTTGGCTACTACGCCGCCTGCGCTATTGGCCGGGTCAACCCGGATGAGGGTATGCGGCCCATATGGGGCTATCTCGCAGCTCTTATTCTCGGCATCATTCTTGTGGCTGCCGTTCCGTGGATTTCGATTGGCTTCCTGTAATGACTGAAAGACTGAAAGACAAAATCGCCATCGTTTTCGGGGCAGGCTCTTCCGGCCCCGGCTGGAGCAATGGCAAGGCAGCCGCTGTTGCCTATGCACGGGAAGGCGCGACGGTCATATGCGTCGACCTGCAACAGGAAGCTGCCGAGGAAACAGCTGGAATTATTATTTCGGAAGGCTTTTCCGCGATTGCCATTAAATCGGATGTCACCAGCAGCACATCCGTTACGGAAACAGTCGACGCCACGATCAGGCGCTATGGCCATATCGACATCCTGCACAACAATGTCGGCGTTGCTACATCAGGTGGCCCGGAAGAACTCGATGACGAAAAATTCCGCATCTCGCTTGATATCAATGTCGGCTCGGTTTTCCGCACGGCCAAGGCGGTCCTGCCCCACATGAAGGCGCGAAAGTCGGGTGCGATTATCAACATCTCGTCACTCGCGGCGATCCGTTGGACTGGCTATCCCTATTTCGCCTATTACGCCGCCAAAGGTGCGGTCAATCAGGCAACCGTGGCGCTTGCGATGCAATATGCACCACATGGTATCCGCGCCAATTGCATCATGCCGGGGATGATCGATACGCCCCTGATCTACAAGCAGATATCAGGCAATTATAAATCCAATGAGGAAATGGTGGCAGCGCGCAATCGCCTCGTACCATTGGGTCAGATGGGCAGTGCATTTGATGTGGCCAATGCGGCAGTGTTCCTTGCATCCGATGAAGCGAAGTTCATAACCGGCGTTTGCCTGCCCGTGGATGGCGGCCAAAGCTGTTCGGCGGTGGTCGGTGCCTGAGCGTCGGTTGCAGCAACCCGGCCCAGCGGAGGCCGAACGGTTCGAAAGTTTCGCCGGAATTGGCCGAACATTCAGTTTTGAACTTCAGCCGGGTCTCAGCATCAACGAGGCAATCGCTGCACCGCTCGTTGCGGCTAATATCCGCGCCGCAGCACTCGTCATTGAAGGCGGTGCTCTTGCGCCCTTTCACTATCTGATGCCCGCACTGTCTGCGGATAATCTTCATGCCGCATGGTACAGCGACACCTTCTCCCCCGCGGGCG
Source organism: Phyllobacterium sp. T1293 (assembly GCF_020731415.2). Classification (NCBI taxonomy): domain Bacteria; kingdom Pseudomonadati; phylum Pseudomonadota; class Alphaproteobacteria; order Hyphomicrobiales; family Phyllobacteriaceae; genus Phyllobacterium; species Phyllobacterium meliloti. The sequence goes on from NZ_CP088275.1 coordinate 289,530, forward strand.
AAACGCAGCTGGAACGCGGCAATGTTACATTTGGTGAGCGGGATGGTGCTCCGTTCATCCACTGCCATGCCACATGGATCGAACCGGATGGCAGACACTGTGCCGGTCATATCCTGCCGCACGAGACAATCATCAGCCAGCCAATCCGCGCCACCGCATGGGGTGTTGAAGAGATCAGGATGGTTTCCGAGCCGGATGCCGAAACAGCATTCACCATTTTTCATCCTGTGCCGTTGAAAGAACCCTCCGGCAATGTGGCAGGTCCACGGACAATCATCGCCCGCGTCAGACCGAACGAGGATATCATCGGAGCGCTGGAAGCCATCTGCCGCAAGCATGGCTTTGCTGGCGCACACTTTCGTGGCGGTGTCGGCAGCCTGATCGGTGCGCGGTATCTGGATGGTACCCGCGTGGACGATATTGCGACCGAGGTTTTCATCACGGGCGGCTTTGTTTCAGCAGACGCCAGCAAAACAAGCGTTGAAATCACCATGGTTGATACCAAAGGCGGCATCACCCGGGGAGAGCTTGTCCGCGGCGACAACCCCGTTTGCATCACCTTTGAACTTTGTCTGGAAGAGGCCTGATTATCCTCTTCCCTCACAACAGAGAGGATCAGCACCATGACGACATTCGATACTGACGAGCGGACAGCCCTTGTTACCGGCGGCGCATCGGGGATCGGTCTTGCCACGGTCCATGCTCTGGCAAGTGACGGCTGGAAGGTTGTGGTCGCTGACCGCGATGTCAAGGAAGCGATAAAGATTGAACTCAACCAAACCTATCCCGATCGCGTCCGGTTTGCCCAACTTGACGTTACCGACGAACAGGCGGTCGAAGCCCTGACAGCGGAGACGGAAGCGGAATTTGGCCCCATCCGGGGTATCGTCTGCTCCGCAGGGATTGGCCGCGATACACCCTTCTTCGACACAACCGCAGACATGTTCCGGCAAATCTATGAGATCAACGTGATCGGTACGTTTCTGGTCACACAGTCAGGGGCGCGAATTATGGCTGCCAATGGCGGTGGCGCAATCGTCAATCTCGCCTCGATATCAGGTATGCGCGGGAACATCGGGCGCTCTGCTTACGGAGCGTCAAAGGGTGCAATCATCAACCTCACCAAAGTGATGGCGGTTGAGCTTGCTCCCTACAATATCCGCGTCAATGCAATTGCCCCCGGCCCCGTCGAGACTCCCATGGCGGCAGCTTTGCACACACCTGAAATACGCGAAGGCTGGAGCCAGACCGTGCCGCAGCGGCGCTATGGACAGCCCGAGGAAATCGCCAGCACAATCGCCTTTCTTCTGGACGAAAGCCGTTCAAGCTATGTGACGGGGCAGACGCTCGCCGTGGATGGCGGTTTCACAGCCGGTGGTCTTATCGGCTAGAAATCCCGATACGCTCGCCCTGATCAGCTTCCGGATAGCTCAGGCTCTGCAATTGCGTCGGGTCAACACCTTCAATCCGGCGCAAGACAGCACGGGCAAGTTCACGCCCCGCATGCCGGATATCTTCATTATAAACGATGACCTCCGGCCGGAACCATTGCAGGAAATTCGTCGTCTGTTTCGACACCAGATCAACGTCCCGGCCAAGCTTTAAGCCAGTTGCCTCGATACCGGCAACAACAGCCACTGCCAAACCACCCGTGCAACAGATGATACCATCCGGCGGATTGGGTTCACGCATGAATATTTCCGTCAAATTGCGCACATCGGTGAGTGAGAGCGTGCCATTCCAGTGATCAAGCGGAACTGCGGTGGCACCGCTTTCCTGCAGACCACGCCTGAAACCATCATCGAGGTGCCAATAATAGGTATGGGCGGGACTAGGCCCCGCAACCATGGCAATCCGGCGACGCCCCCGTTCCGCCAGGCTTTTCACTGCGGCATAGGCATAGGCCTCATTGTCAAAATCATGGAATGGATGTTCGATACCCATCCTCGTGCGACCATGGGTGGCGAAAGGAAAGTTGTGATCCGTAAGGTAGCGGACACGCGGATCGGAAGGCTCTGTCTGCGACATGATAATCCCATCCGCCGATCCGGTTTCGAAGATGTAACGGATCGGCTGCATCGGATCATTTTCAGGCGAGTATGGCGTGACAATGAGATGATAGGGCGTTTCCGCAAGAATTTCCGAAATGCCATAAACGAGGTTGGACGTCAGTCCCATGATCTCGCTCTGCGCATTGAGCACAAGGCTGATCACATTGGTCTTGCCTGTCCGCAAACGCACGCCCGCACGATTGGGCCTGTAGCCAATCTGTCTGGCAATCAGCTGCACACGGTTTTTGGTCGCCTGCCCGATTTCCGGAGCGTCCTTGAGTGCGCGCGAGACCGTAGTCACACCGAGCCCAGCCATAAAGGCTATGGTTTTCAACGTTGGCCGCTCGCCCTCGCTGAGAGTTGCCGCCTTTTCCCCATCAAGAGGAATATGCCGTTTATCGTTCATTCCAATTCAACCGATTGCAGGTGCTTTCCCCCTGTATGGACCTGCCGACGCGTATCTTCAAGATGCACGTCAAATTTTCTGTAACGTTTCAGATTATATAAAAAAGCGTTCCCCAACCATGATGTTGCAAGGATGGATTGGAGCAGTGTTTCGATCTTCGAAAACGAGAAATCCAGACTTTCACATCTGCGACCGCGCACCATAATCGTGTTAGATATTTGATATTACTATATAAAACACACTCTCCACGACATTATATCGGCCCTCGAAAAAAATCCGTCATCAGGAATTGCGCCCTTAAAATTTTTCGACTACGCTACCTGTAACGTTTCAGATTTGGGAGGATACGATGCGTTACCGGACATCACTGGCCATGTTGGCTGCATCTACATTGCTGTGGACTGCTGGCTCTGCCAGCGCTGTTGACCTTGAAGTCACCCATTGGTGGACATCCGGCGGCGAAGCTGCGGCGGTGAAGGTCCTTGCCGATTCCTTTGACAAGCAAGGCGGTGACAAGTGGGTCGATGGCGCCATAGCTGGCAGCGGCTCAACAGCAACCCCTATCATCGTCAGCCGTATTCTTGGCGGCAATCCCATGGGTGCAACACAGCTCAATACGGGACGTGATGCCGAAGACCTTGTGAAGGCCGGCATGATGACCGACCTCTCCGATCTTGCAGCCAAGGAAGGCTGGGCCGATTTCATCCGCCCCAAAAAACTGCTCGATGCCTGCAAATATGAAGGCAAAATCTATTGTGTGCCTGTGAATATCCATTCGGCACAATGGATGTGGATCAATCCCAATACCTTCAAGGAAGCCGGTGTAGCAGTTCCCACGAATTGGAAAGAATTCGTCGCCGCAGCACCTACACTGAAAGAAAAGGGCATCATCCCGCTCGCCACAGGCGAAGCCTGGCAGGTCAATACTATTTTCAACGTCATGATCCCTTCGCTCGGCGGCAAGGAACTGTTCCGCAAGGTTTATGAGCTTAAGGACCCCGAAGCGGCAGCAAGCCCGGAAATGAAGGCCGTATGGGACTCTTTCGCACAGGCACGCACCCTCGTTGACCCCGGATATGTCGGTCGATCATGGAATGAGGCAACTAATCTCGTGATCACCGGCAAGGCCGGAGCGCAGGTTATGGGCGACTGGGCACAGGGAGAATTTGGCCTCGCCAAAAAGGTGGCCGGGACTGATTATGATTGCCTACCCGGACTTGGTGGCAATGCCATCCTCGATACGGGTGGCGATGCCTTCTATTTCCCCAAGAACCAGAACCCCGAAATAACCAAGGCACAGCTGAAGCTGGCAAGCCTTCTGCTTTCGAAAGAGACGCAAGTGGCGTTCAATCTCGCTAAAGGTTCTTTGCCCGTGCGCGGGGATGTTGATCTTGAAGCAGCAAATGCCTGCATGAAGAAGGGTATCGAAATTCTCAAAAGCCCCGAGAATATTCTGCCTTCGCTCAACCAGAATCTGACTGCGGACACCAAGGGACAGATTGAGGATTTGACGAAGGAATTCTTCGCCGACCCCAACATGACTGTCGATGACGCGCAGGCGCGCTTCGTCGAAATCATCAAGCAAGCCCAGTAGCCCACTGACATCACCTTCGGGACCGCTGGTTGCACAGGCAATCGGCGGCCAACCGAGGATTGACGGAGAACACAATGAGTTCCACGGCGCGGCCCAACACGCTTTTCAAGAACCTGAATGCCAAGGTTGCGGCATTGCCGATGATCGTGACAGTTCTCGTGGTTTTCATCGGATGCACATTGTGGACTGTTGTTTATTCCTTCACGGCATCGCGGGCATTGCCGGAACTGACATTTGTCGGGTTCGACCAATATGCCCGGCTTTTCAATACGCCCCGGTGGAACATATCCGCGCGAAACCTGGCAATCTTCGGTGTATGTCTATTGTGCTTTTCATCCGTCATCGGCTTCATTCTGGCTGCCCTGATGGATCAGAAAATCCGCTTTGAGAATACGTTCCGCACCATCTTCCTCTACCCCTATGCCCTGTCTTTCATCGTCACCGGGCTTATCTGGCAGTGGATACTCACACCGACTTTTGGCATTCAGAAAGTGGTTCGCGATCTCGGTTTTGAGAACTTCACCTTCTCAATCCTGAATGATCAGCGTTACGCCATCTATGCGATCGTTATTGCCGGCCTTTGGCATGGCACCGGACTTGTCATGGCGCTGATGCTGGCAGGCCTGCGCAACATTGACGAGGAAATCTGGAAGGCCGCGCGGGTCGACGGCATTCCCACATGGAAGACCTACCTCTTTATCATCATCCCGATGATGCGGCCGGTCTTCATCACCACAATCGTCCTGACCGCCGCAGGCATCGTCCGTGTCTACGATCTGGTTGTAGCCCTCACCGATGGCGGCCCCGGCAACGCCAGCGAAGTCCCGGCCAAATATGTCTACGAATTCATGTTCCGGCGCGCCAATCTCGGACAGGGCCTTGCCGCATCCACCATCATGCTGACCACCGTTCTCATCATTCTCATTCCGTGGGCCTTGATGGAATTCCGCGAGGGTAAACGCAAATGACTGTTGTAAGCCAGACGACAATCGAACCACGCGGCAAACGTCCGACACGGGTTTTTTCACCAGCAACAATCATGATCTACGGCATTCTGTTCGTGGCTGCGGTCTATTACCTGTTGCCCCTCTATGTGATGATTGTCACATCATTGAAAGGCATGCCGGAAATCCGCCTTGGCAACATTTTTTCGCCGCCCGTGGAAATTACGTTCCAGTCGTGGAGCACGGCCTGGGACACGGCCTGCACTGGCCTGTACTGCGAGGGCCTGAAAGTCGGCTTCATGAATTCGGTGAAGATCACCATTCCAAGCGTGATCATCTCGATCCTCATCGCCTCGGTGAATGGCTATGCGCTGGCGAACTGGCGCTTCAAGGGGTCGGAAGTTTTCTTCAGCATTCTTCTGTTTGGTGCGTTCATTCCGTATCAGGTGATGCTTTATCCGCTCGTGATCATCACGCGTGATCTCGGTATCTTCGGAACATTGCCGGGTATCATCGTCATCCACACCATTTTTGGCATGCCGATCCTGACCCTGCTCTTCCGCAATTATTTCGCTTCGCTGCCGGTGGAACTGTTCAAGGCTGCCCGTGTCGATGGTGCAGGATTCTGGCGCATCTTTTTCCAGATCATGGTGCCGATGTCTGCGCCGATCTTCGTTGTCGCCATCATTCTTCAGGTCACAGGTATCTGGAACGACTTCCTCTTCGGCGTTGTCTTCGCCGGTACCAAGAACGTGCCGATGACGGTGCAGCTCAACAACATCGTCAACTCGACGCAGGGCGTCAAGGAATACAACGTCAACATGGCAGCCACCATTCTCACCGGTCTGGTGCCGCTGCTCGTCTATTTCTTTTCAGGCAAATATTTCGTCAGGGGCATTGCCGCTGGCGCCGTCAAAGGATGATTGCGTATGCAAGGATTGTCACCATCAGCCACGAGGGAACGGATCAGTATGACCCAGCAAAGCCCCAGCGTTTCGATCAAGGATCTTTCGCTCAACTATGGTTCGGTGAGCGTGCTCAAAGAGCTGAATATCGACGTGGCCGATGGTGAATTCCTTGTACTGCTCGGACCATCAGGCTGTGGCAAGTCGACCCTACTCAACTGCATTGCCGGTCTGCTCGAAATCTCGGATGGACAGATTTTTATCAAAGACAAGAACGTGACATGGAAGGAACCAAAGGACCGTGGCATCGGCATGGTGTTCCAGTCCTATGCGCTCTATCCGCAGATGACAGTGGAAAGGAATCTCTCCTTTGGTCTGCGCGTTGCAGGACTGCCAAAAGCCGAGATCGACAAGCGCATTGCCAATGCCGCAGACATCCTGCAGATCGGGCCGCTTTTGCAGCGCAAACCCGGCGCACTTTCCGGTGGCCAGCGCCAACGCGTCGCCATCGGGCGCGCATTGGTGCGTGACGTCGATGTGTTTCTCTTTGATGAACCCCTGTCCAATCTCGATGCAAAACTTCGTTCCGAACTGCGCGTTGAGATCAAGCGGCTGCACCAAAAACTCGCCAATACGATGATCTACGTCACGCATGACCAGATCGAAGCCTTGACCCTTGCGGATCGCATCGCCGTCATGAAGGGCGGCCTGATCCAGCAACTGGACGAGCCGCTGACCATCTACAACAAGCCGCGCAATCTGTTCGTTGCCAGTTTCATCGGTTCACCCTCGATGAATTTCCTGAAGGGTGAGATTGCGGAGAAAGATGGCAAGCCGGTTTTCCGTGTCGCCGATCTTGACGTATCTCTGGATAATTATGGCGCGCAGGAACGCTTGAAGGCTGGTCGTTCGGTCATTTTCGGTTTCCGCCCGGAACATATTGCCCTCACTGATCAACCGGGTCCAGCTGGCCGTTCCTGTCAGGCCACCGTCGATCTGGATGAACCCATGGGCGCCGATAGCCTCGTCTGGTTGAAAGTCGCTGGCAAAGCCGTCTCAGTCCGGGTTGATTCCGGACGGCGCTACCAGAACGGCGAAACCGTGCATCTGACCTTTGACCCCGCCCTTGCCTCCCTCTTCGACTCCCAGACCGAAGATCGAATTTAGCCCTCCCAAAACCCTATGGAGTAATGACCGTGACTGACTTTTCCTACCAGCTCTACAGTTCCCGCAACTTTCCGCCGCTCGAAAAGATACTTCCGATCCTGCAAAAGAATGGCTATGCGCAGGTGGAAGGATATGGCGGTGTCTACACGGATGCGGCAGCAACACGGGCGGCCCTCGACGCCCATGGACTTACCATGGCATCAGGCCATTTCAGCATCGATGTTCTGGAAAACGAGCCGAACAAGGTGCTCGATATAGCAGGTACACTTGGCCTGAAGGCCATCTATTGCCCGCATCTGGCCGTCGAGCAGCGCCCGTCTGATGCCTCGGGATGGTCGGATTTCGGCAAGCGACTGGAGGCCGTCCATGCGACCTACAACAAGGCCGGATATATTTTCGGCTGGCACAACCATGATTTCGAGTTCAAGGCGCTGGCCGATGGCTCTATTCCGCAGAAACTCATCCTTGATGCGGCACCCAGCATCTCATGGGAAGCGGATATCGCCTGGGTTATTCGCGGCGGTGCAGACCCGTTCCAGTGGATCAAGGATTACGGCTCCCGCATCAGCGCGGTTCATGTGAAGGACATTGCGCCCAAGGGTGAAAACACCAATGAAGACGGCTGGTCAGACGTCGGTTACGGCACCGTTGACTGGAAAGCTTTGTTTGCCGCGCTGAAAGGCACACCAGTCCAGTTTTTTGTCATGGAACACGACAACCCGTCGGATGATGAACGGTTTGCCCGCCGCTCCAGTGCGACCGTCAAGGCATTTTGAAGAAAGACAGCATCATGGCTAAAACACTTGGTATCGGCATTATCGGTGCCGGCAATATTTCCGCCACTTACTTAAGGCTCGGCCCGCTTTTCAAGGGCATCGAAATGCGGGCGGTGGCTGATCTGAACAAGAAGGCGGCAGAGGCACGCGCCAAGGAATTTGGCGTCGAAGCCCGCAGCATTGATAAGCTGCTGGCAAGCGATGACATCGACATCATTGTCAACTTGACTGTGCCGGATGCGCATTTTGATGTTTCGCAGCAAATCCTTTCGGCAGGCAAGCACCTCTATTCGGAAAAGCCTCTCACCCTGTCGCTCAAGGATGGGCTTGAACTGCAGAAGCTTGCCAACAAGAAAGGCCTGAAAGCAGGCTGCGCTCCGGATACCTATCTTGGCGGCGCGCATCAGCTGGCACGCAAAGCGGTTGATGATGGTCAGATCGGCACGATCACATCTGGAACGGCTCATGTCATGAGCCACGGCATGGAACACTGGCACCCGAACCCGGACTTCTTCTTCCGTCCGGGCGGCGGCCCGATCCTTGATCTTGGACCCTATTACATCGCCAATCTGGTCAATCTTATAGGGCCGGTAAAACGGGTTGCTGCGCTGACTTCAATGGCAACACCGACGCGGACTATTTCCAGTGAACCGCGCAAAGGGGAAACCATTGATGTGACAACACCGACGACCATTCAGGCATTGCTTGAATTCGTCAGCGGCGCTTCGATCACGCTTTCGGCAAGCTGGGATGTCTGGGCCCATCACCACCCCAATATGGAGCTTTACGGGACGGAAGGTTCATTGTTCCTTCCCGATCCAAACTTCTTTGGCGGCGATGTCAAACTGGCAAAGCCCGGCAAGAAGGCAAAATCGCTCAAGAGCTGGTCGCATCCCTTTGGCATTCCGAACCAGAAGCATTCGGTTGGCATGATGGCCAATTATCGTACAGCTGGTCTTGCAGACATGGCAGCAGCGATACTTGAAGGCCGTGATATCCGCTGCTCCATCGACCGGGCACTGCACGGTGTTGATGTGATGGTTTCAATCCTGCGCTCCGGCGAGGAAAAGAAGTTCATCGATATCAAGAGCAGTTGTACGCGGCCAGAAGCGCTTGGGATCAAGGAAGCCAAATCCCTGCTCAAGAAGAAATAAGCCTCCCAAGGCCGTTCACCCCCTCTGCCCGGCATGGCAGAGGGGCTTGGCTCGAATTTCAATCCGCATCCGCTAGGGGGTCGAGTAGTCTTGGTCCCGGCCCCTGCTCTGACAATTCATCCCACGGATTACGCAGTGGACAGTCCTGCATCGACAGGCAGCCACAACCAATACAGGTGTTCAACTGGTCACGCAGGCCGATCAGCTTATTGATCCGCTCATCCAGATCCTCTTTCCAGCCAGCCGAAAGCCGCCGCCAATCCGCGGCAGTGGGTGCGCGCCCTTGCGGTAGTGTCGACAAGGCTTCTGCGATGGATGCCAGCGGTATGCCCGTTCGCTGCGCCACCTTAATGACGGCAACCCGGCGCAGGACCTCACGCGAATAGCGGCGCTGATTGCCGCGATTGCGTTCGCTTTGGATTAAACCCTTGTTTTCATAGAAGTGCAGCGTCGAAACCGCAACCCCGCTGCGCGCAGCTACCTCGCCGACCGTCAGCTGTCTGTGTCGCTCACTCGGTTTGATTGTCATGGTTCGCACCTCAACCTCAATATTACTTCAGGTTCATAGCAAACTGCGCGAACATTGTAAATTTGCGGGACATGTCGCATTTCTGGCTGGACATGCAGCGCCAGACCGGTTCCTCTAGCGATTCATAAATTGCCAGTAGGAGGAAGAGTATGAAGACCCGTTTCACAACGGTGGTTTCTTTCACCGTTTCGCTCGCCCTGAGCACCATCTCACCCAGTATTGTCATGGCAGCCTCGCCCGAACCGGCAAAGGCTGAGCATGGAATGGTCGTCACAGCCCAGCATCTTGCTACGCAGGCGGGCGTGGATGTTCTCAAGAATGGCGGCAATGCCGTCGATGCTGCCGTGGCTGTTGGCTATGCCCTTGCGGTTGTCTATCCGACCGCGGGCAATGTGGGCGGCGGTGGTTTCATGACCATCCGCCTCAAGGATGGTAAAACCACCTTCCTCGATTTCCGTGAGCGCGCACCGCTCGCATCCACCAAGACAATGTATCTCGATGACAAGGGCAATATCGTCAAAGGTTTGAGCACGGATGGCTATCTCGCCGTTGGCGTGCCCGGCTCCGTTGCCGGGTTTGAGCTGGCCCGAACCGAATATGGAACGAAATCACGCGAGGAACTGATAGGCCCGGCCATTCGTCTGGCGCGGGATGGTTTTGAACTCGTTCAAGGCGATATCAATTCGTTGAAGTCGGGCAATAAGAAGCTGGCCAAGGACCCCGCTGCTGCCGCAATCTTCCTCAAGCCCGATGGCAAGCCCTATGCGGTCGGTGAAACGCTCGTCCAGACCGATCTCGCCGCCACACTTTCCGGTATCTCCGACAAGGGGCCGGATTCATTCTACAAGGGCGCGACGGCGGATGCCATTGCCAAGGCCAGTCAGGACAAGGGCGGCATTCTAACAAAGCAGGATTTCGAGCAGTATTCGGTGCGCGAACTGGAGC